>JAXDGS010000097.1:0-5762 GCA_034664905.1 Solirubrobacteraceae bacterium
CGCTGGTCGGGTTTGGGGTCGTCTGGGTCGCCCAGCTGGTCCCGTTCCATCGCTCCGCCAACGTCAACCGGGTGCCCGCGCTGTTGACGTAGTAGCCGACGGCGGTGCACGCGCTCGCCGTCGTGCACGACACCCCCGACAGCACGCTGATTATGGCGAGACAGGCGATCCCCAACCCCAGCCCTAGAAGCTGTCGACTGAGGTCCCCGGGCTGCTGCTTGTTCGTGAGAGCAGCGGTCAGGGTCATGGACGGCTGTGCGCTTCCTTCTCGCGCAAAACAAGCGAGACCGGCCTCCAGCCGCCGCGAGCGATCGCGCGCGTCTGCCTGTGCAATCTCTGACGCGGGATTCAGCTCGAGAGCTGGCGGTGCTGCGCGCCGTTGCGACCCAGCAGTGACTAGCCGTGTGCGCAGCTCATTCATTTCGCCGATGCAGCAATCTCGGGTCCGTTTTCTGCCGCCCGCCCGATCGTCTGGGTCCGACCGATACTGCTGGTTCGACTCCCAAGGCCCTTGCTGATGGGCCGCCGCGTAGTAACAGCGGGTGTGAGACGACCTGGCCCTTGGTGGGTCCATCTCGAAGCGCAAGAGCCAGGATCACCCCCGCCTTGGGCAAGACGGGGGTGGAAGTGACCTTCGGCGAACTCTCGGTGGGGCCCTACGGATCCGACTGTGCCGCCCCTATCGGTTTGGGGGCGGCACGGATCGGATCCTCTTGGTCAGATGTGGCAAGTACGCGACGCGTACGTGCCGTAGCCATTTGCGTTGCGCTGGTAGTAGGGCCTCGGGTATTCACCCGAGTACACCCATCCCGACGAGGTGGCCTGCGCGTACCGGATCCAGACCTCGTACCGGTGGTGTCCTACGAAGTTGAACGCGCCGGTGCTGATCTCGGTATTGAAACCGGAGACGTTGTGCCACTGGTTCTCGTGCATCCAGCGTCCGGACGCGTAGCTGTAGAGGTAGATCATCGCGAGACTGCCGGACCGAGCATTCGAGCCCGACATGACCGTCAGCTCGTCGACGCTTGTGCTGCACGTGACGATGCTCGAGAAATGGACGCCCGAGAGGTAACGGTCGGCGTTGGCAGCTGAGGCGCCGGCGAGGCAGACGCCGAGGGCAGCGACGATTCCGACTAGCTGGATGCGGATTCCGCGTCGTGCGCTGGTTCGGGCTGCGGTACGGGCGATGCGGGTACTGGGGCTAGGGCTGGACATGGTGTTCCTCCGTTCGTGGTGTATCGCAAGCATGCGGTGCCACCTCGAGTCCTCATAGAGGCCCTAGGGGTGGTTGCTTCACCCCTCGATCCACCGGCGCTGGAACGCCGCCGGTTTGGGGAACCGAGCTGACGCGGCGAGCTGTGAGGAGGTTTCGTCTAGTCCGTGTTGTTGCTCGGCGAGCAGGGCGTGCAGCGGTCCTTGCCGCCTAAGCAGACAGTGCTGCCGATCTCGATCGTTCGAGGTGCCGGCGGCGGCCGCACCCGCTGTCTCCTGGAGCGCCTCGCGACGGGATTGCTCCAGGTACGCCGGATGTGTGCGTGGTGTGGCCACCACATCCTTGCGCCGGGTCAAACAGAGTCAAGCGGTCAGAGGTCCAAGGGACGGGGGGCACACGAGCCGGGGAGCGCGAGTGCGATTGCATCTTCGTGCTTCAAGCGGTGGCCAAATTCGTAGGCGGTCTGGAACGCGTCCCGTCCGAGCTTCGTCCGCAGCATCTTCAGATGGGCTTCCGCCAAGCCGGCCTCGAATGAGTCCAGCGCGAGGCCGACACGGTGCATGAGCGCGTCAGCGGCCCCGTGGAGCTGCGCCGCTGCGGGTGAGACCGCGCTGGAGAGCGCGGCGCCGAGCAGGGCAGTGGCGAGCGGCGAAGGAAGGTCGTTTCGATCGGCGGTGCGGATGACTTCGGCGAACCGGGCCGTTGCGGTCATGCCGTCGCCTTCCAGGTAGCAAGCAAAGCCGAGGTTGATCGTCGAGTTGATGGCTTTGCGGGGCTCGTCCAGGCCGCGGCTGACCGCGAGCGCCTCCTCAAGATGTTCGCGCGCGCGGGAGGGGTCGCCGGCGGTCAGTTCGAGATAGCCGAGGTTGCTCAACGCGCCCGCGACAAAGCTGCCGTTGCCCGTGACGCGGGCGACCTCGAGCGCCTCTTCGAGGTCGGGCCGAGCCTCGCGACCGAGATTCGCCAGCGCCGCACCGCGAGCCCCGAGCATCCCTGAAAGGACGTACCCGCCTCCCAGCTTGCGCGCGAGCGATACGCCCTCATCGCCGAAGGCCACGGCCCGGTCGGGTTCGCCCACGTACAGGTGCGACCAGGTAAGCGAACTGAGCGCATCCGCAGCGAGCGGATCGTCGGCGTGGAGGCGAGCTATCTCGAGCGCCTCCTCGGCATATGCGATCGCCGTGCGGAACTCGCCGAGCGTCTCCGGGTACAGGTCGGCGGCCGCCGCCAGCGTTCGCCCCCGGGTCAGCGTCGGTTCGCGCGCCTCGGGCCGGCGCAGCTGTCGTGTGAGCTCCGCAGCGCCCTCGGCGTCGTGTCCTCGCGCCTTCCAGAAAGCCTGGAGCGCAGTCGCCAGCCGAAGCCCCGGCTTGGGATCAGGGTCATTCAGGCTCTCCAGTAGGGCGGCCCGAAGGTTCGGCTGCTCGATCGACAATCGATCCAGCCCGACCCGGCGATCGGTCCCCAGCAGGACCTGGTTCACAGCTTCGGCGAGGCGAAGGTAGTGGTCGCGATGTGCCAGTCGCGCCTGCTTGATCTCCGCCTCGCCGCGGTTGGCCAGCTTCAGGCCAGCGTATTCGCGAACCGTCTCCAGGAGCCCGTAGCGGATGCTGCTGGAGGAGTCTTCGGCCTGCACGAGGCTCTTGTCCACGAGCATGTCCAGGTGGTCGAGCAGGTCGGATGGATCGACGCCGCCGATGCTGCAGACCGCCTCGGCCGCTTCGAGGTCGAAGCCGCCCGCCGCGAACACTGACAGATGCGAGAGGACTCGCCTCTCTGCGTCGGAGAGCAGCTGATATGACCAGTCGATGAGCGCCAGCAGTGTCTGCTGGCGGGGCAGCGCGGTCCTGGACCCTCCGCGCAACAGCGCAAAGCGCTGATCAAGGCGAGCGTCGAGATCAGCGATCGACAGCGACCGCACCCGCACCGCCGCCAGCTCGATCGCTAACGGTATGCCGTCCAGGCGCCGGCACACGCGAGCGACGGTCGCAGCGTTCTCGCGAGCGAGCGCGAACCCGGAACGCTGTTGGCTCGCGCGCTCGATGAACAGGCAAACCGCCTCAGCTCGCGCGAGCTCGTCCACGTCCTCGACCGCCTCATCGGGCGTCGACAGCGACGGGACCCGGTAGACCTGCTCGCCCGGAATGCGCAGCGGCTCGCGGCTGGTGGCCAGGACGGACACACCGGGGCAGCGCTCCACCAGGCCCGCGACGACTGTCGCAGCCGCGTCGACCACGTGCTCGCAGTTATCCATCACAACGAGCAGCGCCCGATCGGCCAACCCTTCCACGAGCGTCTCGAGCGCCGGCCGACCCGGACGCTCGGGCAAGCCCACGGCCTCCGCCACCGTCGGGCCAACCAGCTGCCGGTCAACGACGGGCGCGAGATCGACAAACCACACCCCATCGCCGCTCCCATCCAGCAGCTCGGCCGCCAGGCGCAGCGCCAGGCGTGTCTTGCCGACGCCCCCTGGCCCGGTCAAGGTTACGACTCGCCTGCCGGCCAGCAACGTCCGCAGCTCTGCTAGCTCGTGCTCGCGTCCGACGAAGCTCGAAACCTGATCAGGGAGGTTCGTGCGACCGACCCGCAGCGTCCGGATCGGCGGGAAACTCTCACGCCCGCGCCCCTCGACCGGCAGATGAAAGATCCGTCTCGCGGATGGAAAGTCGTTTACTGCGTGTTCGCCTAAATCCTCCAGCGGGAGATCGACGAGCGCTGCCGTCGACTCGCTGACCAACACCTGTCCGCCGTGCGCGGCCGTACACAACCGTGCCGCGTAGTGCACATCCAAGCCCCAATATCTCTGCGCTCGCACTCGCGGGGAGCCCGTGTGCACCCCGATCCGCACCGGGAGCTCGCGACCCCGGGCCCGAGCGTGTGCCTGCCAGGTGCGCTGCGCGGCCGCCGCCGCACGGAGCGCCTGCCCGGGATCCGCGAAAGCGACCAGGAACTCGTCGGCTTCGCCGCCCGCCTCAATGCCGTCGTGTCCCCTCCATACCTCACGCAAAGACTCGCGGTGATCAGAGAGGACGTCAGCGTACCCGTCGCCCAGCTCCTGCCATAACGGGGTTGCGCCCTCCACGGCGGCAGACAGCAACGTCACGACACCAGCCGGCAGCTCAACGTGTGCTTTCGGCGGTGGAGCTGACATCTCGGCGGCGTCTGCGCGGGCCGGAGCGATGGTGTCCGCGGCGACTCGGATCGCCTCGACCTCGCGGCCCTGCACGGCCGCGCGAGCCGCCGCGGCAAGCTCACCGGCCGAGCCGTAACGCTCGGCCGGAGCCTTGGCGAGCGCCCTCGCGAGAACGTCATCGAGCGCGCCCGGCAGCTCCGGCGAGAGCGGCCGCAGGCTCGGCGGGGACTCGTTGATGTGCGCCCACATCACGGCCGCGTCGCTATCACGCGGGAACACCAGGCGCCCGGTCAGCAGCTGAAACAGGATCGCGCCGAGCGCGTAGATATCCGCGCGAGCGTCCACCACCTCGCCGCGGAGCTGCTCGGGCGCCATGTAATCCACCGTTCCCACGATCTGCCCGCGCGTGGTGGCGCTGTCGCTGCGCCTGCTCACACCAAAGTCGGTCAGGAACACGTGATCGGCGTGACGCGGACCGGCGAGCAGCACATTCGCTGGCTTGACGTCGCGATGTACCAGTCCGGCACGGTGAGCTGCGTCCAGCGCGTCGGCGAGCTGCGCGACGATCCGCACCGCGCGCTCCGGACCCAGCGGGCCGCACACGGCGAGCTCATGCGCGAGATCGGGTCCATCGACAAACCGCATCGCGATGTACAGCACCTCCCCGTCCTCGCCGGCGTCGAAAATCGGGACCACGTTAGGGTGCTCGAGCGCCGCGGCTGCTCGCGACTCCCACTGGAAGCGCTCACGAAACCCGGGCTGCGAGACCAGCTCCGGCTGGATCACCTTCACCGCCGCCGGCCGATCAAGAGCGACGTGCCACGCGCGGAACACCACGCCCATACCCCCCCGGCCCAGCACCGCATCCAGGCGATAGCCCGCCACCCGGCCTCCAGGCGCAAGAGCGAAAGGTAGGTCCTCAGCGGGCACCGCGCTCCCACTCATCGCCCGATTCCGGGACGGCACCACGCTCGAACGCGAGCTCGGCGAGTCGCAGTCGCTTACGGTTCTGCGGCAGGTCCCCCAGCTCAAAACGGTCAAACAACGCCCGCAGATGCGTCTTCACCGCGTCGACGCTCAGGAACAGCTCCGCCGCGATCTCCTGGTTCGTCGCCGGCGCGGCAAACGCACCGCCGTCGCGCAACGGGCGACACAACGCAATCAACACCCGGCGCTGCGCTGGAGACACCTGCGGCGGCGCCGGCCGGGCATCATCGACTGCGACGGCGGTCGCGGCCGCCACGTCGGCCGGATTGCGGAACATCAGGATGCACTGCCCGCACCGGATCCGATCGCCGTCGCGCAGACGACGGCGGCCGCGTACCGGGTCGCCGTTCAACCACGTCCCGTTGCGCGACAGTCCATCATCCGTGATCGCCCAGTGCTCGCCCAGACGCTCCAGCACGGCATGCAAACCGG
>JAXDGS010000098.1:0-5040 GCA_034664905.1 Solirubrobacteraceae bacterium
ACCGAGTGTTTCTCCATGTACTCGGACATGTCGATGCGGATCATCGCCTGCTCGGAGTCGAACATGAACTCAGCGAGCGCGCGTGCCAGCTCGGTCTTGCCGACGCCGGTGGGGCCGAGGAACAGGAACGAGCCGATCGGCCGGTCGGGGTCCTGCAGCCCGGCGCGCGAGCGCCTCAGCGCGGTGGCGACCGCCTCGATCGCCTCGTCCTGGCCCACCACGCGTTCGTGCAGGCGCTCCTCCATGTGGATCAGCTTCTCGGTCTCGCCCTCGAGCAGCCTGCTCACGGGAATGCCGGTCCAGCGCGCGACGACCTCGGCGACGTCGTCGGCGTCCACCTCCTCCTTGAGGAACACAGGCCCCTCGCCGTCGGCGTGCTCGCGCTCGGCCGCTTCGCGCTCGGCGAGCTCCTTCTCGAGCTCGGGGATGTCGCTGTAGCGCAGCTTCGCGGCGCGCTCGAGGTCGGCTTCGCGTTCGGCGCGCTCGACCTCCGCGCGCGCCGACTCGAGGCGCTCCTTGAGCTCTGAGATCCCCTGGATCGCCTGCTTCTCGGCCTGCCACTGCTCCTTCATCTGGCGCGAGCGCTCCTTGAGCTCCTCGAGCTCCGCCTCGATCGCGCTGCGGCGGTCCTTGGAGGCCTGGTCCTTCTCCTTCTTCAGCGAGGTGAGCTCGATCTGGAGCTGCATGATGCGCCGGTCGACCTCGTCGATCTCGGTCGGCATCGAGTCGATCTCGATCCTGATCTTCGACGCGGCCTCGTCGACCAGGTCGATCGCCTTGTCGGGCAGGAAGCGGTCGGCGATGTAGCGGTGCGAGAGCGTCGCGGCGGCGATCAGCGCGCTGTCCTGGATGCGCACCTTGTGGTGGACCTCATAGCGCTCCTTCAGGCCTCGCAGGATCGCGATCGTGTCCTGCACCGATGGCTCGCCGACCATCACCGGCTGGAAGCGGCGCTCGAGCGCGGCGTCCTTCTCGATGTGCTGGCGGTACTCGTCCAGGGTGGTGGCGCCGACGCATCGCAGTTCGCCGCGCGCGAGCATCGGCTTGAGGAGGTTGGCCGCGTCGACGGAGCCCTGGGCGGCGCCCGCGCCGACGACGGTGTGCAGCTCGTCGAGGAACAGGATGATCGTGCCCTGGGCGTCGACGACCTCCTTGAGCACGCCCTTCAGCCGTTCCTCGAACTCGCCGCGATAGGCGGCACCGGCGATCAGCGCGCCCATGTCGAGCGCGATCACGCGGCGGTCGCGCAGCGACTCGGGCACGTCTTTGGAGACGATGCGCTGCGCGAGGCCCTCGACGATCGCGGTCTTGCCGACGCCCGGCTCGCCGATCAGAACGGGGTTGTTCTTCGTGCGGCGGCTCAGCACCTGGATCACACGCCGGATCTCGTCGTCGCGGCCGATCACAGGATCGAGCTTGCCCTGCTCGGCGATCTCGGTCAGGTCACGGCCGAAGCGCTCGAGCGGGCTCTGCTCCTCGCCGGCGGCGGGAGTGGCCCCTGTGGGGCCGTCAGGCGGCGTCATCGCTACCCCTCCTCGCGCTCAACCAGCGCGGCATGCGGACGTCGGCGGCACGCACGAGCTCGCCGCCGACGTAGGGGACGAGCTCGGCACGGAAGGAGCGTCGCACCTGCTCGAGCTCTTCGGCGAGCCGCACCTGCGCCTGCACCGCCTGCAGCTCGATCTCCTCGATGCGCGCATGCATGTCCTCGATCTCGCTCTCGAGCCTCAACACGCGCTCGACGCCCGCGAGGTTCAGGCCGAGCTCCGCGGTCATGGTCTGGATGCGGCGCAGCAGCTCGACGTCCTCCTGCGAGTACAGACGCGTGCCCTTGGGCGAGCGCTTGGGCTCGATCAGGCCGCGCGCCTCATACACGCGGAGCGTCTGCGGATGCATGTTCGCGAGCTGCGCAGCGACGGAGATCATGAACACGCCGCGGTCGGTCTCGAGCTCCACGCGCGTGAGGAGCGGCGGACGTGCGCGGCGCGGCGCGGGCGTCGGGCCGCCGCTGTCGCGGGCGGCCATCAGCGCTCACCCGCCGCGGACGCGGTGCTGGCGCTCGCCGCGGAGCCGTTTTCGAACAGCCGCGCGCGCGGGTCGGAGTCGAGCGTCTTCGAGAGCGCCTGGAGCGCCTCGTCCTGCTCCTTGCTCAGCTTCTGTGGCACGTCGATCACGAAGCGGTAGTGCACGTCGCCTTTCGCTCCGCCCGCGCCCAGCCTCGGCGGCCCCTCGCCGCGCAGGCGCTGCACGGTCCCGTGCGTGGTGCCGGGGCGCACCCGCAGCGTCTTCGATCCGCTCAGCGTCGGCACGCGCACCTCGGCGCCGCGCACCGCCTCGGGGATAGTCAGCGGGACCTCCACCTCGAGATTGTCGCCCCTGCGCGTGAACACCTCGGAAGGTCCCACGTGCGTTATTAGATAGAGGTCGCCGGGCGGACCGCCGTTGCGACCCGGCTCGCCCTTGCCCGCAAGACGCACGCGGCTGCCCTCGCGCACTCCCGCAGGGATGTTGACGCGCAGGCGCTTGACGGTGCGCACGGCTCCCGCGCCCTGGCAGGTCGGACACGGATCCTCGATGACGGTCCCGGAGCCGCCGCAGCGCGAGCACGGCTGGGAGATCGAGAACATGCCCTGGCCCTGGGTCTCGATCCCGCGACCCTCGCAGCGGGGGCAGACGATGGGTGTCGTACCGGGCTTGGCGCCGGTGCCCCGGCAGGTCGGGCAGGTGGTGTGCATCGGAACCTGCAGCGGCACCTGCGCGCCCGAGATCGCCTGGTCGAAGGTGATCGAGACGTTGGCCTCGAGGTCCGCGCCGCGTTCGGCGCGCGGCCGCGCGCGACCGCGGCGGGCGCCGCCGCTTCCGCCGGGGCCGCCGAACAGGTTGGAGAGGATGTCGCCCATCGAGGAGGCGTCGAAGTCGAAGTTGCCGAAGCCGCCGAAGCCGCCGCCGGGCGCGCCGCCGGCAGCGAACGGGCCGCTGCCGCTGTCGTACTGCTTGCGCTTCTCGGGATCGCCGAGCACGTCGTGGGCCTGTGAGACCTCCTTGAAGCGCGCCTCCGCCTCGCTGTCCCCGGGGTTGCGGTCGGGGTGGTACTTGCGCGCGAGCTTGCGGTAGGCCTTCTTGATCTCCTCGGGAGTCGCTTTCTTGTCGACCCCGAGTGTCTTGTAGTAGTCGGGACGCGTAGCCATCGGATGCCTCCCGCGCCTACTTGGAGACGACCACGCGCGCCGGGCGGATCACGCTCGTGCCGAGCCGGTAGCCGGGCTGGTAGACCTCGACGACCGCGCCGCTCGGGCCGTTCGCTGGCCGCTCGACCGTCGCGACGGCCTCGTGCAACGAGGGATCGAAGGGCTCGCCGAGGGGCGTGAAGGACTCGATGCCCATGCGCGAGAGCGCAGCACCGAGCTCCGAGCGAACGAGGCGAACGCCGGCGAGCAGCTTGTCCTCCTCGACCTCCGCGTTCGCATTTGCGCCCGCGAGCGCGCGATCGAGGTTGTCGAGCGCCGGCAGCAGCTCCTTCGCGAGCGCAGCGACGCCGCGCTCCTGCGCGCTCGCCGAGTCGCGTGCGACGCGCTTGCGGTAGTTGTCGAAGTCCGCCTGCGTGCGCTGCGCGAGCGCGAGGTACTCATCGCGCTCGGCCGCGGTCCTGATGAGCTCATCGAGGTCTCCCTCGACCTCCGCCGCCGCGTCGCCGGTGCCGGCCGTGTGCTCGGCCGCCGGCTGCGCGGCGGGCGGCTGCCCGTCTCCGGCGCCCTTGCGCTGCTCGGCGGGCGGCTGTGCCCCCTCAGCGCCCTTGCGCTGCTCGGCGGGCGGCTGCGCCCCCTCAGCGCCCTTGCGCTGCTCGGCCTCCCCCGGCGCTTGCGCCCCGGGGGAGCCTGCCTTCTTGGGCTCTGAGAGAGCCTGCTCGATCTCGCTCATCGCGCGCTATGCCTTCGGCTCGTCGACAACCTCGGCGTCAACGACGTCCTCGTCCTCCGATGAGGAGGCGCCGCCGTCCTCGGCCGACGCGCCGTTGCCGGACGCCGCGGCCTGCTCCTGCGCGCGCTGGTACATCGCCTCGGAGACCGCGTGGAAGGCCGTCTGCAGCGCCTCGGCCTTCTCGTTGATCGCAGCGGTGTCCTCGGACTCGAGCACCTCGCGGACGGCCTTGATGGCCTCCTCGATACGCGCTTTGGAGTCCGCGTCGACCTGATCGCCGAGGTCGCTCAGCTGACGCTCGGCCTGGTAGGCCGCGTTCTCGGCGTTGTTGCGCGCCTCCGCGAGCTCACGCGCGCGACGGTCCTCGTCGGCGTGCGACTCGGCGTCGGCGACCATGCCCTTGATTTCGTCCTCGGAGAGGCCGGAGCCCGCCTTGATCTCGATCTTCTGCTCCTTGCCGGTGCCGAGATCCTTGGCCGAGACGTTCAGGATGCCGTTCGCGTCGATGTCGAACGCGACCTCGATCTGGGGGATACCTCGCGGCGCCGGCGGAATACCGGTCAGCTGGAACTTGCCGAGGGACTTGTTGTACTGCGCCATCTCGCGCTCGCCCTGCAGCACGTGGATCTCGACCGACGGCTGGTTGTCCTCGGCGGTCGAGAACACCTCGCCCTTGCGGGTCGGGATCGTCGTGTTGCGCTCGATCAGCTTCGTCATCACTCCGCCCTTGGTCTCGATCCCGAGGGTCAGCGGGGTGACGTCGAGCAGCAGCACGTCCTTGACCTCGCCGGCGAGCACGCCCGCCTGGATCGCCGCTCCGACCGCGACCACCTCGTCCGGGTTGACGCCGCGGTGGGGCTCCTTGCCGGTCAGCTCTTTGACCTTCTCCTGAACCGCGGGCATGCGCGTCATGCCTCCGACGAGCACGATGTGCTCGATCTCCTTGACGCCCTTGCCTTTTGCGTCATCGAGCGCCTGGCGCACCGGAGCGACGACGCGGTCGAGCAGCGCCGAGGTCAGCTCCGCGAGCTTCGCGCGGGTGAGGCGCGTGTCGAGGTGCTTGGGCCCGGAGGAGTCGGCGGTGATGAACGGCAGGTTGATCTGTGTCTCCTGGGTCGTCGA
>JAXDGS010000099.1:0-4444 GCA_034664905.1 Solirubrobacteraceae bacterium
ATAGGTGGACGCCTGACCGAGGGCCACCATGTTCGCCGGTGCGGCGACGGCGGCGGAGACGGGACCCCAGCCTGCGATCAGCAGGGCGCCGGCGAGCACGCCGAGGCAACGGGCCTTCACAGAATCCAGACGATAGGACGACGGCTTCACACCGGACATGGACGTGCCCCTTCCAAGAGGGGGCTACCCGAGCCCGGCGGCTGACTGTCTGTCAAGGGTCCCGTCGGCGCCTGGCGTCGCGGGCTTGACCGAACCCCCAACGGTTGGACAGAACTTCCGGAAGGAGTCGGGCGATGACGTTTGCTTTAACACCGGCGACGGCCGCCGGGCCGAGGCTGCGGCGGTCTCAGCAGCCCACGCACCACTCCTCGACTTATGGTCTGTAGCGCGGTTAGGCTGCCACGGTTAGTCACCGAGACGAACGGTGATTCGTCAGCAGCGGAGGAAAAGGACCCAAGCCCGGGCCGATGGAGCGGCGAGCCTCCCACGAGAGTCTCCGCGAGTGGACTACGCGACGCCCGGCTGCGCTAGCGCTCCTCGGGTATCTGCTGCTGGCGGCGGCGCTGCTCGGCCGTACCTGGCTCGGCGGCAACCTGAACGGCCGGCTGGTCGGGGTAGGCGGGGATCCGTGGGGTTTTGTCTGGTTCCTCGCCTGGCTTCCGCATGCTCTCGGGCATGGTCATTCGCCGCTCTTCACGACGCTGTTGATGGCCCCGCAAGGCGCGAATCTTCTTAACAGCACGTCGATCCTGCTGCCGTCGTTGCTTCTCTGGCCAATCACCGCGGGCTTCGGCCCGGTCGTCAGTTACGACGTCCTCGCCTTGATAGCGCTGGCGGCTTCGGCCTGGGCGGCGTACTTCGCCCTGCGCCGGATCACACCACATCGATCCTCTGCCTGGGCCGGCGGAGCGGTTTACGGCTTCGGCGGTTATATGGCTGGCCAAGCCACCGCGCACGTGAATCTGTTGATCGCGGTGTTTCCTCCCGTCGCCGCGATGCTCGTCGACGACTTGCGACGGAGCCGGAGTCCGGTGAGGACCGGAGCAGCGCTCGGGGCATGCTCTGCCGCGCAGGTATTTGTCAATGAGGAGATTCTGGCCACCACGGCCATATTGCTTGCGCTGGCACTTGGCCTTGCCGCCTGGATGCTCAGGCCCGCTCGCCCAACGGTGGTGCGATACGTACAGGGTGGCGCCGCGGCCGCAACCGTTTTCGGCATTCTCGCCGGGCCGGCGTTGATCTACCAGCTGGCGGGGCCGGAGCACGTTTCCGGTTTGCTGGTGTCCTCGGGCAAGTACGTGAACGACCTGGCGGGTTTTGTGGTGCCCAACCGCGTGCAGTGGTTGAGCACGGCAGGTTCACGGCAACTCACCGACGGCTTCTCGGGCTTCGACGGCGAATATGGGTCCTACCTGGGAGTTGCGCTGATCGCGCTACTGGTATGGGCTGGATATCGCTTACGCCGCCGGGCACTGCCCGTGGGCCTGCTGCTGCTCGTCGCTGCGGTTTTTAGCCTCGGTCCGCATCTTCGCGTCTGGGGCCACGACACGGGCATCTTCCTGCCGTGGATCATCCCGAACCACCTGCCGCTGCTCGAGAACGTGGTCCCAAGCCGGTTCAACCTCTACGTCTGGCTTGCCGTCGGCGCGCTCCTGGCTCTCCTGATCGATGATCTGCGTTGTCGGCCCCTGCTTGGCCGCAAGTCCCTCGGCTGGGCGGTCTGCGCCATCGCGTTGATCCCTGCAGTGCCCGCTCTGACGCCGTCCCGAGTCCTGAACGTCCCCGCCGCAGTCGGTAGCGCATCCGAGTTCCGAGCGCTCGCGCCCGGCGCTCGGACGGTTCTCATCACGCCATTCCTGAACGGCCAGTTCGCCATGTACGCTCAGGCGAGAGCCGGGTTCGCGTATCGAATTCCCGACGGCTCGGTATTCGTCCCGGGCTCGGGCGGCCCGGCATATGGCCTGCGCCACGGCCCGATTCTGTACGCCTTGGCAGCCTTGGATGGCGTCGCGAGCACCAGAGCCGGTCGCACGCGAGCGGATTCCCTGTGTGTCAGGCGGCTAACCCGCCGCGACACCCTGTCAACGCAATGCAGGTCGCTCTACCTTGTCGCCTTGCGAGCGCTCCGCGTCGACGCGGTGGTCGTCTGCGACTACGGACCACGATGGCGCGTGCGCCGCTATCTCGCCTTTTTCACCGCACTGCTGGGGGCATCTCGACGCACCGTGAATGCCAGTGTGTTCAGCGGGCTTCGCCGATTCTGACCGTTTCTTGCCAGCGCGAGCGTAGTCTCAGGAATGCTTCAACGACGTCGGGGTCGAAGTGCGTGCCGGCGCCGGCTTGCAATTCGGCCAACGCGACTTCGGCGCTCATGGCTTTCCGGGACGGGCGGTCGCGGGTCATTGCCTGGTAGGCGTCGCAGACGGCGATGATCCGTGCGCCGAGCGGAATCTGTTCGCCGGCAAGCCCGTCGGGGTAGCCGCCGCCGTCCCAGCGCTCATGCGAGGAGCGCACGAGCGGACCAACGTCGGCGAGCGCATCTGAGGATGCGATGATCCGTTCTCCGACAACCGTGTGTTGGCGCATGAGCGCCCATTCTCGTTCGTCAAGTACACCGGTCTTCTGGAGGATTCCCTCGGGGATCGCCACCTTGCCGATGTCGTGCAGCTCCGCCGCGAGGCGTATGCGTTCGACGAGCGCCGCAGGGCATGCGAGCTCTCGCGCGGTCTGCTGGACGAGGTTTGCGACGTTGTCGTTGCGATCGAGAAGTTCTGGGTTCCGCTGGGCCAGCGCCGACAGCAGCGCGCGCTTGACATCGTCCGCTGCCATATCGCGTCGGGCTCCGTGCTTCTCCGCGTACATCCGCTGGTCAGCGAGGCGCAACGCCGCCTCGACGTCGTCTGTGTCCTCCGGCAGCCGAACGCTTCCGAGTGAGGCGGAGATCGAGAAGCCGCCGCCGCGGTCGGTGAGTACTGCCGCAGCGGCGCGCAGCAGGGCCTCGCCCTCGTGCCCGCCGGGCAGCACTGCGCAGAACTCGTCGCCGCCCATGCGGTAGACGCTCGCGGGTGCCGGGAGGGCGGCGCCGAGCGCAGCGGCCAAGCGCTGCAGCAGGGCGTCTCCGGCCGCGTGGCCGAAGCTGTCGTTGTAACTCTTGAAGCCGTCGAGGTCGAACAGGGCAAGGATCATCGGAACGGGGGTGACGTCATCGAGCCGCCTTTCCAACATGGCGGACAGCGCCCGTCGATTGCCGAGTCCCGTCAGGGGATCGGTCGATGCCTCGCCCTGGGAGTGCTGGAGGATCGCCTGGTGGGCGCGGAACGTCAGTGCTAGCCGCAGGAGCACGGTCAGCAGCGCGCCGCTCGCGAGCACGACCGCGGGCAACGTGACATCGGTGATCGTCCCGGCAACGAGGATCGCCAAGCTGACGAGAGCGCAGGCGATCGGGACGCTGATCTTCGCCCGCTGTTCGACCTCGGCGGTGCGCCCGCGCGGCAAGGTCCATGCAGCAGCGCCGAAGCAGACCGCCATCATCCACCAGCCTGCGTCGTACGGTCCACCGGACACCCAAGTGCCTTGTGCCGCCTTCACGAGATAGACCGTGTCCGACGCCCAGTAACACAGGATGCCGACGGCGAGGATTCCGAAGCGTCGGTCAACGCGACGGCCGCCCGCGGCAAGCAGGCCGCAGATCAGGCCAAGCAACAGTAGATCGGCGATCGGATAGCTGAGGTTCGTCGCGACAGCGAGAGCGCTGCCGCCGCCCAGGGCCTTCAGGACCGGCTGAAAGACTACGGCGGCGCTGACGGCACCCGCGGCGAGACCGGCAGTGAGACCGTCCACCCACAGCGTCTTCGCCAAGCCTCGAATTCGCGAGCGGGCCAGCACGACGAGCCCCGCGAACACGAGCGGCGGCTCCGCCAGGTAGCCAACGTCGGCGGGCGACGGGACCGGTGGCGATGCCTCGCTCCACAGCAGGGCGGTGAAATAGAGCTCACCCGCAAGCCAAGCCGAGGCGCCAAGCCCGATCAGCAGCCACGCCAAGCGTTCCTCACGTCGCACTGCGGCGCGCACCAAACAAAGGCCCGCTCCAGCGCCCACCACGACTAAATGCAGCCACTTCACGGGACCCACCGGCAGCCAGCTGACGCCAAGCGCGTGTAACTCGCTCGCGGCTATCCAACCGCCGAGCAGAAGCAGCGCGAAACGCACGGGCCGAGGCATATAGCAGTATCGGCTGAGATCACCACCATGGTGAACAAAGGACGAAAGGTCGGACTCCAGTGGTCCTGAGCCCAACCCGCAGCGGCCAATGCGCGGGGAGAGAAGGTGCTCGATCAACTCGCCGTCGCCCGTCGTTTTTGATCCCAACCACCAAAACGCCCTCCGACCGAAGCGGCGGCGGAGGGCGGTTCGAATGCTTTGCGAACTGAAAACTCCAGGCGAC
>JAXDGS010000100.1:0-6258 GCA_034664905.1 Solirubrobacteraceae bacterium
CCGAGCGCCCGGTCGAGCAGCACGAAGAACTGCGACGCCGCGATGAACGGCGTCGCGATCACGACCAGCAGCGACGTCGCGAAGTTCGCCCACACGAGCAGCGGCATGCGGAAGAAGCTCATCCCCGGCGCGCGCATCGTGATGATCGTCACGAGGAAGTTGAGCGCAGTCATGATCGATGACGCGCCCGCGAACTGCACGCCGATCGAGAAGAACGTCTGTCCGATCGGCGCGTTGTCCGACAGCGGCGCATACGCCGTCCAGCCGTCCGCGAACGCGCCGCCCGGCGCGAAGAAGCTGCCGAGCATCATCAGCCCCGCGACCGGCAGCAGCCAGTAGGAGAGCGCGTTCAAGCGCGGGAAGGCCATGTCCGGCGCGCCGATCATCAGCGGCAGCACGAAGTTCGCGAGGCCCGCGAACACGGGGATGATGAACAGGAAGATCAGCAGCGACGCGTGCACCGAGAACAGCCCGTTGAAGGTGTTCGAGTCGACGAACTGCGCGCCCGGCCGCGCGAGCTCGGCTCGCATCAGCATTGCGAGCAGTCCGCCCACGAGCAGGAAGAAGAACGAGGTGACCGTGTACTGCACGCCGATCACCTTGTGGTCGGTGTTGATGCGGAAGTAGTCCTTCCAGCTGTACGCGCCGTGGCCGGAGTGATCCTCCGCGCGGGTCTTTCGCCCGGCCGCCCAGTAGAACCAGTAGTCGAATCCGCCGATCCCGATCAGGAAGGCGATCGGCACCGCGAGCAAGCTGATCGTCAGCACCGCGTCCGCGGAGAGGAAGTGCCGGTAGGTGCCGTGCCCGGTGCTCACGCGCACCAGCCAGCTGAGCAGCGCAGCGAAGCCGACGCCGCCCAGCATCATCACGCCCGCGCGGTAGAAGCCCGGTGCTCGGAGCCGTGCGGCCATCAGCGTGTCAGCTCCAAAGCGCTCATCGACGCGCGCATTATCCCGCACTCCCACCCGCCGCCGCGCCCGCGGAGGCGCTCGCCTGGCTCTTGACCCATTCGTTGAAGCGCGCCAGCGTCACGACGTGCACTTGCGAGCGCATCAGCGAGTGCCCGAGGCCGCAGAGCAGGTTGCACACGACCGGGTATGTACCCAGCCGGGTCGCGGTCACGCGCCAGTGGGTGGTGATACCCGGCACCGCATCCTCCTGGAGGCGGAACGCGGGGATCCAGAACGCGTGGATCACGTCCTTCGCATGGATGTCGAAGTTGACCGACTCGCCCTGCGGGACATACAGCTGGTCGCTGTTGAGCGCAGCGCCGCCGGTGACCGACGGCGGGTACTGGTAGCTCCACGCGAACTGCTGGCCCGTGACGCCGATCTGGATCTCGCGCGCGGCCTTCGCCTCGTTGTCGTGCAGCACCACGAACGAGTAGCCCACCAGGGCCAGCAGCAGCACTGCCGGCAACGCCGTCCACAGGACCTCGAGGCCGGTGTGCCCGTGGATCGGCGGGCCGTCCTTGAGCTCCTCGCCGGGGCGCATGCGGAAGTGCCACACCGCGAACAGGATCGTCGCGACCACGACCACGAAGATCGGGATCGACGCGATCACGAGCACGTGGTACAGGCGGTCGGTGTTGCGCGCCTGCGTCGAGGCCTGCACCGGGAACCAGTGGATCACGTAGCTCAGCACGATGCCGAGCGCGATCGCGACGAGCGCCAGCGCGATCGTCGCGATGAACGAGCGCCGGTTAGGCACGGAGCACTCCCGTGCTCTGCTGTTGGTTCTCTGCCGCGCTGCTCGCCATCTCGGGAGCGTGATCCTAATGCCTCGCTCCCCAGGACGGCTCGAGGTCTTGACGCGACCGTCGCCACGCATTAGATTGAGGCAATAGTTGCAAGTCCCCGCGCCGGCGCTTCCACGGCGCTCCGCGGGGCGCAGCGCCCGCAGCGTGAACCGGCAAGCGAGACGAGCGAGGAGACGATGCAGGTTCGGGATGGCATGAGCCGGATGGTTCTCACCGTTGGACCCAGCCACACGCTGCGCGATGTCGCGCGCCTGATGTCAGAGCGCGCCGTCGGCGCGGCCGCAGTCATGGACCCGGATGGGCCCGGGCCGGCGATCATCACCGAGCGCGACGTCCTGATCGCCGTCGGCGAAGGCCAGGATCCCGACCAGGAGTCGGTCTCCGAGCACCTCACGCGCGACGTCGTCTACGCCGCTCCCGACTGGTCGCTGGAGGAGGCCGCCACCGCGATGGTGCGCGGGGGCTTCCGCCACCTGATCGTGCTCGAGCACGGCGAGACGGTCGGCATCCTGTCGGTCAGGGACGTCGTGCGCTGCTGGACCGACGACGGCGCCAACTGCGAGGTGCCGGCGAGCGCAACAACCGGGTGAGGGAGGTAGGCACGCCTGCTGGGGAGCAGGCGTGCCGTCGTCAAAGCGGGCGGACATGGCTGGGGGGCCGTGTCCGCCTCGGCGACCTACGCGAGGCAGCTGGCTGCTGCCGCGCCGGCGCAGCAGCTCAAAGGGGCAGCTCGTCGACGTCCGCGCGCGTGTCTTTGATCCAGCGGATCACGCAGCAGATCGTGAGCACTCCCCCGATGACGCTGAGCACGGCGAACGTGGTGATCCCGATCAGGATCAGCGTCACGCCGAGCGCGGTGAGCAGCGGCACGATGCTCGGCGAGGGGAGGTGGATCTCCTCGCCTGCGGGCGGGACCTCGGGGTCGAGCGGGCTCATGAGACGTACACCGCCGCGACCACGAACGTGATGCCGAACATGAACATGCAGATCGCGCCCACGATCAGGCCGGTGCGCAGGTTCTTGCGTGCGAGGCGTCGGGTCAGCAAGGGCGGCCGCGCATTCTATAGGTGCACATCGGCGACCATCGTGCAGAACAGCAGCGCGAGATAGGCCAGCGAGAAGAGGTACATCACGAGCGCCGAGCGGCGGTCGCGGCGGCGGTAGAGGCGCACCGCGCTGCCCATGAAGCCGAGCCCAAGCGCCAACGAGCCCGCGAGGTAGATCATGCCGAAGCCGCCCGCGCAGAACGGCAGCTGCGTGACCGCGTAGAGCAGCACCGAATAGAGCAGGATCTGCCGCCGGGTCTCCTCCTCGCCGCGCACGACCGGCAGCATCGGCACGCCGACCTTCCGGTACTCCTCCTGCATCAGCAGCGACAGCGCCCAGAAGTGCGGCGGGGTCCAGAAGAAGACGATGAAGAACAGCATCACCGCGGTGCCGCTGACCGAGCCGCTCACGGCTGCCCAGCCGACGAGCGGCGGGACCGCGCCGGCGGCGCCGCCGATCACGATGTTCTGCGGCGTGCGCCGCTTCAACCAGACCGTGTAGATGAAGACGTACCCGAGAAAGCCCGCGAGCGACAGCGCCGCGGCGAGCGCGTTGACGGCGAGCGTCAGCTCGAGCACCGAGAGCGCCGCGAGCGTGCAGCCGAACAGGAGCGCCGCCCGCGGGGACACGCGACCGGCGGGGATCGGGCGCGTCGAGGTGCGCTTCATGCGCGCGTCGATGTCACGGTCATACCAGTGGTTCACCGCGCCCGCGCCGCCTGCCGACAGGTATCCGCCGAGGCACGTCAGCGCGACCAGCGCCGGCGACGGGTCGCCCGCGACGTACATGGTCGCGATCGTGCTCAGCAGCAGCAGCGACTGGACCTTCGGCTTGGTCAGCTCCAGGTAGTCGCCCAAGCGCTGGCGCGTGCGCGGCGCGAGGCCGAGCCGCGGCGCGTCGATCGCGGAGGCTGCACCGCCGCTCGGAGGCGCAGCGCTCATCTAGACACCGACCTGCGTCGTGCCCGCAGGCACCGTCGCTGCGCCGGACGCTTGTGTTCCCGCGGTGCGCCGCTCGATCTCGCGGCGGATGTCCCTCAGCGGCTCCGCCGAGCGCACCGGTGGGATCGCGTCGAAGTTGTTCGCCGGCGGGGGCGAGGTCGTGAACCACTCGAGCGTGTTCGCCTTCCACGGGTCCGGGCCGGCCGTCACGCCGACCTTCACGCTGCGCGCCACGTTCACGACCGTCACGAGCACGCCCGCCGCGAGGATGAAGGAGCCGACCGTCGAGATCGCGTTGTAGAGGCCGAGGTTGCCGACATTGTCGTACTCGTACACGCGCCGCGGCATCCCGTCAAGGCCCATCACATGCTGAATCAGGAACGTGAGCAGGAAGCCGACGTACATCAGGGCGAAGCTCAGCTTCCCGAGGCCTTCGCTGAGCATGCGCCCGGTGATCTTCGGGAACCAGTAGTAGATCGCCGCGAAGATCGTGAAGACCGCGCCGCCCATCAGCACGAAGTGGATGTGCGCGACCAGGAAGTACGTTTCATTGACCTGCCAGTCGATCGGGAAGGTCGCGAGGAAGACGCCCGAGATGCCGCCGATCACGAACAGCGAGATGAAGCCGACGCAGAACAGCAGCGGCGTGGAGAACTCCACCGTGCCGCGCCACAGCGTCGCGATCCAGTTGAGGATTTTCACGCCCGTGGGCACCGCGATCAGGTAGGAGCTGATCATCACGAACACCAGGATCGCCTCGGGTATCGGCGCGGTGAACATGTGATGCGCCCACGTGAGGAAGCCGAGGAAAGCGATCGCGACGGTCGCTGCCGCGATCGCCCGGTAGCCGAAGATCGGCTTGCGCGCGAACACCGGCAGGATCTCCGAGACGATCCCGAAGCCCGGCAGGACCATGATGTAGACCTCCGGGTGCCCGAAGAACCAGAACAGGTGCTGCCACAGCACGGGCGAGCCGCCCTGCGCAGGGTCGAAGAAATGCGTGCCGAAGTGGCGGTCGGTGAGCAGCATCGTGACCGCTGCCCCGATCACCGGCATCGCGAAGATGATCAGGATCGAGTAGGTGAGGATCGTCCACACGAACAGCGGCATGCGCCCCCAGCTCATCCCGCGCGCGCGCATGTTGGCGATCGTCGCGTAGAAGTTGATCGCCCCGAGAAGCGAGGACAGCCCGGTCAGGTGGATCAAGTAGATCCACGCGTCCTGACCGCCGCTCGGCGAGAACGCGGCGCTCGAGAGCGGCGGGTAGCTCGACCAGCCCGCTTCCGGCGGGTTCCAGAAGATCGACGCGTAGAAGACGAGGCCGGCCGCCAGCAGCAGCCAGTAGGACATCGCGTTCAGCCGCGGGAAGGCCATGTCCCGCGCCCCGATCATCAGCGGCACGAAGTAGTTCGCGAGCCCGGCCATCATCGGCACGACGAACAGGAAGATCATCGTCGAGCCGTGCATCGTGAACAGCTGGTTGTAGACCTGCGGCGTGACCAGCGTGTTGTTCGGCGCCCCCAGCTGCAGGCGGATCATCAGTGCCTCGACGCCGCCGAGGATAAAGAACACGAACGTCGTGACCATGTACATGATCCCGATCCGCTTGTGATCGGTGGTTGTGATCCAGCTCGTCCAGCCCGTCGCCTCGCGCTCTGCACGGCGGGTGCTGATCTGCGGGACCGGGGCTACGTAGGTGGCCATCTGATGCGCGCTCTCCTCGATTTGCCTAGGGGTTTTCGACCTGCCCGGCGCCGGTCTGCTTGTTGAGCTTGGCGCGCGCCGCTTGCGCCGCCGCGTTGGCCTGCGTGATCAGCTGCTTCTGGCGCGCGAGCCATTCGTCGAACTGGGCGGGTGCGATGGCGCGGACGGTGGCGATCATGCGCGCGTGGCCGCGTCCGCACAGGAACGCGCACTGCCCGCGGTAGATGCCCGGCCTGGGAACGTTGAACCACGTGTAGCTGTGGTATCCGGGCACAGCCTGAAACTTGCCGCCGAGCTGTGGCACCCACCAGGAGTGCACGACGTCCGCCGAGCCGATGTCGAGCGTGACGGTCGTGTTCGTCGGCACGACCATTTCCTCGTAGGAGTACGGCGCGCCGAGGCCGTCCGGTTCGCTGGCTCCGGGGTAGACGTACTGCCAGATGAACTGGCGGGCGATGACCTGGATGTTGAGCGATTTGCCGCTCGGAGGAAGCCTGCGCGAGGCGCTCGCGTAGAGCGTGTCGCCGCTCGCGCTCGAGTTGGCGGGATCCTCGATCGATGAGAGCTTCGCGAAGGTGAGCGCGGCGAGCGCGACCAGGATCAGCGTCGCGGCCACCGTCCAGCCGAGCTCCAGTCGGGTGTTGCCGCGGATCTGCGCCGCGACCGCGCCCTTGCGCGCGCGGAAGCGCAGCAGCGCGTACAGGAGCGCACCCTCGACGAGCGCGAAGACCACGAGCGCGACGACGAGCGTGATCTTGTACAGGCTGTCGATGTGGTTCGCGTTGGGCGATCCGCCCGACTGCGGCG
>JAXDGS010000101.1:0-29015 GCA_034664905.1 Solirubrobacteraceae bacterium
CCGATCAGCTCGCCCTCGGCCTCCTCCGTGCCGGCGAGATCCTCGCGTCCCGCGTCCCGATAGGCCCGCGCGGCCTCAAGGCGCCGCTTGCGCTCGCGGCGCAGCACCGCGAGCTCGTCGGAGTCTCCGTCCTTGGCGGACTTCTGCAACTCGGACATCACCAGGCGCAGCGCGCCGACCCTCTGCTTTTCGCCTGCGCGCATCGCGCCGGCGAGGTCGGCTCTGATCCTCTCGACGATCTCCATCTGTGGATCAGGATACGCAGGTGGCGCGCTCGAGCGTGCAGCTGTGTTCACGAGCGCTCGAGCGGGGTCGGGCTGCCCAGCCGCCCCGGGGCGGAGGCGTCGCGCCCGAAGACGAGCGCGACGTTCCAGTCGACGAGCAGCCGCAGCCTGCGCCCGACTCCCGGCATCAGCATCAGGTGGTAGGTCCTCGCGATCAGCCATGCGGGAAAGCCGCGCCAGCGGATCCCGAGCGTGATCGCGACCGCCTTGTTGCGCCCGAGCTCGGCGACGACGCCTTTGGTGCGGTAGCGGAACGGCCGCAGCCGCCCACCGCCGAGCGTCGCTGAGATGTTGTGCGCCACGAGCCGCCCTTGGCGGATCGCGTGCTGCGCGGTCGGCGGACACGGCGCTCCCGGGCTCGAGGGGTCAGGCACCGCGGCGCAGTCGCCGATCGCCCAGACCTGAGCTTGGCCGGCGGCGGACGCGCCGTGCGTTGCGCGCCTCCCAGCGCCGTCGAGCACGCGCATCTCCCGGTCCACGATGATCCGCCCGCTGTCATCGAGCGGTAGCCCGAGGCGCGCGACGACGGGGCTGGGCTTCACCCCGGCGGTCCACACGACCGTGCGCGCGGCGATCGTCTCGCCATCTGAGAGCGTGGCGTCGCTCGCGGTGAGGTGTGTGAGCGTGGTGGCGGTGCGCACCTCGATGCCGCGTCGGCGAAGCTCGCGTTCGGCGAACTCCGAGAGCGTCTCGGGGACCTCCTGCATGATCCGCTCCCGTGCCTCGGCGAGCACCCAGCGCATGCCGTGCGCGCGGCAGCGCGGATACAGCTCGATCACCTGCGCCGCGAAGTCCTGGAGCTCCGCGAGACCCTCCACGCCGGCGTAGCCGGCTCCTATGAAAACGAACCCGAGGTACTCGGCGCGGCGCCGGGTGTCTTCGAGGGACTCGGCGATGTCCAGGCAGTTGAGCACCTGATTGCGCAGCGCGGTTGCGTCCGACAGCGACTTCAGGCCGATCGCGTGCTCTGCGAGCCCGGGGACCGGCAGCGTGCGCGACACCGACCCGAGCGCGACCAGCAGCTGGTCGTAGCCGAGCTCGAGCTGCTCGCCGTCGATCCTCCTCACCGACAGCGTTCGCTGCGCGGGGTCGGCGCCGGTCACCGCTCCGACGACCACCTCGGTGCGTCGCAGCTGTGCGCGCAGCGGCACGACCACGTGGCGAGGATCGAGCGTCGCGCCGGCGGCGCCGGGCAGCAGCGGCGTGTAGAGCATGAAGTTGCCCTCGTTGACAAGTGTCACGCGCGCGCTCTGCGCGGGGAGCACACGCTCGAGCGCGCGTGCCGCATAGAAGCCGCCGAACCCCCCTCCGGCGATCACGACGTGCCAGGCCACGAGGACAGAATAGGGTGCAGGCAATGAGCAACCTGTCCTACGAGAACGCGCTCGCTCCGTTCCTGGCGGAGGTCGATCGCCTGCGGCCGGCGGATGTGGAACTGATCGACGCGCACACGCATCTCGGCCTCGACGAGGACGGCCGTTCGCTGACGCTCGAGCAGCTGATCGCCCAGCTCGACGCCGCGGGGGCGCGGCGGGCGTGCGTGTTTCCGCTGCACGATCCCGACCGCCACCCGGCCTACCGGATCCCCAACGACCGGGTGCTCGAATGGGCGGCCGAGGCCGGCGGCAGGCTGGTCCCCTTCTGCCGGCTGGACCCCGCAGAAGAACCGCTGAAGGAGAGCGAACGATGCCTGGCGGCGGGGGCGCGCGGGATCAAGCTCCATCCACGGGCTCAGGATTTCGTGTTCGACAGCGAGGAGCTCGATCAGGTCTTCGCGCTCGCGGAGACGGCGGCGGTTCCGATCCTGATCCATGCGGGGCGCGGGCTTCCGCCGCTGGCGCAGGGGCTGGTCGACCTCGCGCTGCGCCATCCCGGGGCGGTGCTTATCCTCGCGCACGGCGCGATCTGCGACCAGGGCATCCTCACCTCGCGCCTGGCCGAGCATCCGGGGGTGCTGTATGACATCTCCTGCTTCTTCCCGCTCGACGTGGTCGAGCTGTTCGCGCGCGTGCCGGCGGAGCGGATCGTGTTCGCCTCCGACCCTCCTTACGGCGCTCCCGCGACGACCCTCTACATGGCTCTGCGCGTCGCTGCACAGGCGCGCCTGGACGAGGATGCGGTGCGAGCGCTGCTCGGAGGCACGATGGCTGCGCTGCTCGATGGGGACGGTCTTCCGCCCGTGACCGCGCCGCGGCGGGGCTCGTCGATCGAGCTCTCCGGGCGCCTCGCGCGCGTGTACGGCTACGCGAGCCTCGTCGGGCCTGCATTGTTCTCCGGGGTCATCGACCAGGCACACGCGATGCTCGACATGGCGATCGCGGCCTGCAGGGATCCCGACCCGGGTCCGGTTGCCGAGGCGCTGGAGGTGATTGGGGGCGCGTTAGGGACAGCGGCGATGCTTCTCGATGACGAGCGCGGCGTGCGCCCGGCGATCGACCTCGTCTACCGCGCGATCGTGCGCGCGGCCACCGAGATCCCTGACCGCGTCGCTCAGCCTGAGGCCAGCCAGAGAGTGGCCCACTCGCCGCTCTCGCGGCGCGCACGTTCGTAGAGCCCGAGTCGCTCGCGAAACGCACCGGCTACCTCGTCGGCCTCTGCTCCGAGCAGGCCACCGGCAAGCAGATGCGCAGGCGCGGATGGCATCGCGTCGGCGAGCTCGAGCAGCAGAGGCCGCAACAGGTTCGCGAGGACGATGAGCCGCTGGCCATCCTGGGCTTGGGCGGCGAGCTCATCCCAGGGCAGCGGCTCCGAGCGCAGGTCAAGGCGGCGAACGACGATGTCAACGCCGTTTGCGCGGGCGTTCTCGCGCGCGGCGTGCACGCTCTCGCGCTCGTTGTCGAGCGCGAGCACGGGGCCGAAGCCGAGCCGCTTCGCGGCGATCGCAAGCACGCCTGAGCCGGTGCCGACGTCGAGCAGGGGACCGCTGGCGCGCTCGCGCGCGAGCTCGAGCAGCAGCGCGAGGCACGTGCGCGTGCTCGCGTGGCCGCCGGTCCCGAACGCGAGACCCGGATCGATGACGATCTCCTGAAGCTCGCGCGCTGGGCGGTCGCGCGCAGGCTCCCACGGCGGGCGTACGATCAGCGCGGGCACCGGTGCCTCGCCGGCGGAGCGCAGCGGGGGTGCTTCGATGAGCACTGCCTTGTGGAACTCACGCCAGCGCTCGTGCCAGTCATCGCGCACCTCGGTGGTGGACACCTCGACGAGCGCGTCGCCGACAGCGGCGTTCAGCGCGGGCAGGCGCGGGAGCTCGCCGGGCGCGCCGTAGACGGCGTACTCGACGACGCTCGCGTCCACCTGCACCTCCTCGACTCCGTCGGGCACGAGCTCGAGCAGCTCGGCGAGAACGAGCTCAGCGTCGGCGCGCCGAACGCGCAGTGCGAGGCGGATCACGCCGCACGGCTGCCCAGCGCGCGGCGCAGCTTGGCGAACATCGATTCCTCGCTGCGCAGGTTCTCCTCGGTGAGCGTCCCGTTCAGCTGAGTCATCAGCTCGCGTTGCTCGGCGTCAAGGTTGCGCGGCACGACGACGTTGACGACAACGCGCAGATCGCCGCGGCGGCTGCGGCCGACCGCGGGCATGCCCGCGCCGCGTAGCGTGAGCACCTCGCCAGGCTGGGTGCCGGGCGGCACCTGCACCTCGACGCCGCCGTCGAGGGTCGGCACCTCGAGCGACGCTCCGAGCGCGGCGAGCGGCGCGGCGATGTCGAGCGGCGTGATCAGGTCATCGCCTTCGCGCAGGAAGCGCTTGTCGGGGCGCACGCCGACGAGCACATACAGATCGCCCGAGGGCGCGCCGGCCTCGCCGGCGTGGCCGCGTCCGGAGATGCGGATGCGCTGCCCGTCGGAGATGCCCGCGGGAACATCGACGTCGAGCTCGCGACGGCGCTGCACGCGTCCGCGTCCGCGGCACTCGGCGCACGGCTGGCTCGGGATGCGTCCGTCGCCGTGACAGGAGTCGCAGGTCATCGTGCGCAGCATCTGCCCAAAGGGCGTGCGCGTCACGGCTTGGAGCTGGCCGGCGCCGCCGCAGCGCTCGCAGGTCTCGATCGGCGTGCCTGGCTCGGCGCCATTGCCGTGGCAGTGCTCGCAGCGCTCGATCACCTCGAAGGTGACACTCGTGCTCACCCCGCTCGCGGCCTCGGCGAGCTCGATCTCGAGCGCGACCGCGAGGTCCTGTCCCTGGGCTGGTCCCGCGCGTCCGCCGAATGGGCTGGCGCCGCCGCCGAAGAACGCGTTGAAGAGATCGCCGATCGACCCGAAGCCCTCGAAGTTGGGGGCGTAGCCGCCCGAGCGCAGTCCCTCGTGCCCGAAGCGGTCATAGGTCGCGCGCCGCTGCTCGTCGGAGAGGATCTCGTACGCCTCTGCGAGTTCCTTGAACTTCTCCTCCGCCTGCGGGTCGTGCGCGTTGACGTCGGGATGCAGTTCGCGGGCAAGCCCGCGGAACGCCTTCTTGATCTGCTGATCGGAGGCATCGCGCTCGACGCCGAGCAGCTCGTAGGGATCGCGCGGCATGCCCCTCGCGTCAGTTCTCGGCATAGGCGTCTTCGACGAACCGCGAAAGCTCATGCGCGACATCGCGCACGGTCACGATCGCGGCGGCATAGTCCATCCGCACGGGTCCGATCACCGAGACGGTGCCGAGCTTGCGCTTGGCCATGCCGTAGCTCGTTGCGACGAGCGCGAGCGAGCGCATCGCCGGAAGCTCGTTCTCGTGGCCGATCCGCACGTATACCCCGGGCTCGACGAGCGCGGTGCGCAGCACCTGCAGCAGCGCGACGCGCCGCTCCAACAGCCCGATCAGCTCGTTGACCTGCGCCGCGTCCTCGATCCCCACCGAGGAGAACAGGCGCGCGGTCCCGTCGACGTAGAGGGTGTCCTCGCCGTCGTTGGCGAGGTCCCCGAAGGCGGGCGCGAGACGCTCGAGGAAATCGCGCTCGGTCGGCGAGAGGCTCGGCTCGATCAGGCGCTGATGGATCATGCGCGCGCCCAGGTCGAGCCCCGCGAGCCGCTCGTTGAGGTACTCGCCGGCCCATGTGACGAGGCCGGGATCGACCGCGCGCTCGAATGCGGCGAGCATCTTCGAGACGCCGCCGGTGGAGGTGATGATCACGATCAGCACGACCTGCGGCTGCAGCGCGAGCACCTCGATGTGGCGGATCGTCGTGGTGTTGAGTGACGGCGCTGAGACGACCGCGAGCAGGTTGGTCATCTGCGAGAGCGTCTCGGTCGTCGAGCGCATCGCCTCGTCGATCTCGCGCCGGATCAGCGAGAGCTCCATGCGCGGCTCGGGCTTCGCGAGCGCCTGCCCGGAGCTGAGCATACGGTCGACCAGATAGCGATGGCCCGCGTCGGTGGGTAGGCGACCGGCCGACACGTGCGGATGCGCGAGCAGGCCATACTCCTCGAGCAGCGCGAGCTCGTTGCGCACGGTCGAGGGCGCGCAGTCGAGCCCAGCGTCGGCTGCGATCGTTCGCGAGGCGACGGGCTGCCCGGTGAGCAGGTTCTCGTCGATCACCTTGCAGAGGATGCGCTCCTGACGGGGCGTCAGCATGAATCTGATTGTAGGCGCCGCCTGAACGCGCTCGGACAGCGCGGCTAGAGCTCGAGCTCGGCCTCGGCGTTCCGGATGATCTGGTTTCCCGACTGCTCAGCGACAGTGTCCACGGTCACGCGCCCGGCGCTCGCCTCGCGCACCACGCCGCTGACCACGACCTCCTGCTCGGGCATCCCCATCCCGCGGAACTGAACGGACAGGCGCTTGAGATGCTCGGGACCTCCCGCGGCCTCGGTCTGGGCACGCGCCACCTGCGCCATCGTCCAAAGCCCGTGCAGGATCCTGCCGGGCAGCCCGACGGAGCGAGCGAACTCCTCGTCGATGTGGATCGGGTTGTAGTCGCCCGACGCGCCGGCATAGCGCACCGTCAGATACCTGTCGGGCGTGACCCTCAGCTCGGGGATCTGCTCGCCCACGTTCAATTTCGCCATCCGCTCACACTCCTCGCACGATGTTGGTCCACGTCCCGCGACACGCCTGCTCCCCGCGCTGGTTGACCGAGGTCGACTCGAACACGTAGTAGCCGCGGCCGTCCTTTTCCGAGATGTCCTTCACGCGCGCGGTCGTCGTGATCTCATCGCCGGCGACGACTGGCGCGCCCCACTCGAACTCCTGGCCGCCGTGGACCATCATCGCGAAGTTGAGCTCGATCTCCGGGTCGAAGATCGGCGGCCCGACCGACGGCGCGCTGTAGACGACGGCGAACATCGGCGGTGCGACGACGTCGGCGTAGCCGGCGTCGCGCGCGGCCTGCACGTCGAGGTGCACAGGGTTGCTCTCGCCGACCGCACGGGCGTACTCGCGGATCTTCTCGCGGCCGACCGCATAAACGACGGGGTCATAACTCTTGCCTACCGCTTTGTCGTTGACTGGCATCGAGCTCCTTGGAGGTGCTTGCTGGGGCCGCTGTTTGGCGCGCCAGTCTATGCAGAGAAAGCTGCAGCGTGCGCGCACATCGCTCGGGCGCGCGCCGCGGACACGCGTCTGCGGCTGCGGTGAGTACGCGACGGGGGCGCTCCCGCGGGAGCGCGCCGGATGACGCGCTCCCGCTGCTCGCTGGGACTTGCCGATACGCAGGTGCGACCGTGCTCGCGGCAGCTCCCCGCGCTATTCCACCTCGGCGTCGGCACCGACGCCGGTGAGCTCCGGTGCGTAGAGGTCCTGCTCGCCGGAGGGCGGATCGCTGGCGTTACCGTCTCCGAGTCCACGCGGGGGGTCCAGGAATTGAACGGTGTCGGCGACGATGCTGACCGCCTGGCGCCTCTCCTGATCTGCGGTTTCCCACTCGCGCCACTCGAGGCGACCGTCGAGGGCGATCCGGCTGCCCTTGCGCGTGTACTGGCTGACGTTCTCGGCGGATCCGCCGAAGACGCTGACATCGAAATAATTGGGCCGCTCGGTGAAGGCGCCATCGGCGTCCTTCCGAGAGGAATTACAGGCGATCCGCAGGCTGCACACCGATGCCCCCGACGGCAGGGCTCGGAGCTCCGGGTCACGGGTCAATCGCCCCAGCAGGACGACCCGGTTTATCGAGAAGTAGGACATCTTGTTCTCCGTTGCTTGGTTGTTGACCCCCCTGCTGGAACCTACGCTGAGCTTGGGACGCTTCTCGCGGCGCCGCAGGAGCGCGTGCTGTTTGGTCGAGCACGGCGAGCTCGAGCAGCGCGATCCGCTCCTGCGCGTGGACGCGTGAGATCGCGCGCGCAAGCGCGCGATGAGCATCCGGCGCAGCGAGATACAACACGCCTGCGACGCAGCGGCACCGTGCCCAGGCGCGGCATATCTCGAGCAGTCGCTGGGGCGCCTTGACGGTGAGCTCGACCTCGACCGCGACCGGCAGGCCGTGATGCGGTCGTTCGGGCCAGAGCACAATGTCGGGCCGGTGCAGCAGCACGGCGCCGTCGGCGCCTTCGCCAAGTGATGCGCTCGCGAGCGCGCCGCCGAATGCGCGCTCCTGGCTGCGAAGCTCGCGCTCGCCCGTGAGGCGATGTTCGGGATAGCAACGTTCGAGCTTCGCGGCAGCGTCGGCACATGCGATCGCGTGGGCGGCGGTTGCGGCGGTGACGCGGCACGGCTCGAGCCCGTGCAGGCCGGATACGCGCAGGCCTGCGCGCGTAACGGTGTACAGAGCCGGCCTGCCGACGAGCGGCCGGGTGCGGATGAGCAGCTGCGCGCGCTCGGCTGCGAGAAGCCGCGCGCGTGCAGCGGCGACGCTGCAGCCCTGGCGATGCGCAAGCGCCTCTGCGGTGACGGCGCCGATTCGCGCCACCCAGCAGATGATCGCGACCCGCTCGGGCTGATGCGTGGAGGGCGAAGCCATGTCGAATGCTCCCTTCGTGTGGTCTTTGAATACGCGCGGGCGCCGGTGATGCGCCCGCGCGGGATCTGGTGTGTGCGGTCGCGCTCGCGCGAACTCACGCGTCCAGCGCAGGCGAGAGGATGCGCGCGGTGCGAGCGCTCCGGCCTGCGGTGAGCACGATCACCGCTGCATCGCCGGTCTCGAGCGCCATCACGTGATCGGCGCTCATCACCGGTTCGCGTGTGCGCGTGCGCGTGGAGCGCCCGTCGCTGTGATGCGAGACTCGCCACGCGCCCCGCATTCCGGCGACGCTCGCCACGAGCTCGGCGGAGGCCGGGACCACCTGCCGGTGGACGATGAGCGTGGAGAGGTTGCCCATCACCTGCTCGAGCAGCCGCTCGCGTCCCGGCGGGCGCAGGTCCGACAGCTCCTGCGTGCCCAACACCAGGCTGAAGCCGGCGGATCGCGCGCGGCCGAACAGCCGCACGATCTGCTCGGCGGCGAGCGCCGAGAACTCGTCGATGACGATCAGCGTTGCGACGGGCGCTCCTTGAAGCGATGCCACGGCGGTCTGCAGATCCTGGACGATTGCTGCGCCGAGCATCTGGGCGAGCAGCGGCCTGCTGTCAGCCTCGAGGTTGAAGTACACGACGCTTCGCCGCTGCACCGCGTCGAGCAAATCGAATCGCGTGCCGCGTGTCCTCGGGTCGAGCCACCGTCCCACGTCGGACTCGGTGAGGATCGCGAGCCTGTCGCGAACGCCGGCAAGGTCGCTGCGCTGGCGCGCTGTGAGGGAGTCGAGATATGCATGCGTCGCGTCGGCGTCCGCCTCGGGAAGATCGCGCACGAGCCGCTCGAGCCGCTCGGGGTCGAGCTGCGCGACAATCCCCTGAAGGCTGACCTCGATGCCGCTCGAGCGCATCGCGCGCACGGCGTGACCGATGTAACGCTGGGCCTGACGCAGGTAGTGCGGCTCGGTGAACCGCTCGCCCGCGAGCACCTTGTCGGCGATCTCGGTGTCGCTGCCGCGGGCGTAGGGGTTGTAGACAGTGCGCCCGTCGGGGCGCCACTCGATCAGGCGTCGTCCGCTGGCATGTGCTGCTGCTGCGAGCTGTTCGCGCATCGCGTGGTCGCCCTTGGGGTCGATCACGATGGCGCCCATTCCGTGGCTGATGGAGCGCACGGCGATCCAGGCCTGCGTGACCGTCTTGCCGGACCCGGTGGCGCCGACGGTCAACGTGTGCACGCCACCGCCGGCGCTGTCGAACGGGATGCGCACCGGGTGCGAGCGCGCGTCGGTGCCCAGGAGCAGCTGTCCGCGCACTACCCACGCGGCTGAGCGGGCGCCGTGCAGCCGGCGCAGCGCTGCGCGTCGCAATGCGCCCTCCAGCACGTCGCGCGGCCGCGTGCGCTCGGCGGCGAGGCCGGCGAGGTCTGCGCCGGCGGCGCGGTCTTGGCGGTGCCAGCGCCGCCCCCGCGCGCTCGCTGTTACGCATGCGAGCAGCAGCGTGCCGGTGTGCACTCCGATGCCTGTGCCGGCGAGGCCGAGTGGAAGGAGCGGCACAGCAGCCCAGCTCCAGTGCAGGTTCCTGCGGCGCAGCGTGCGCGCGAGCAGCACTCCGATCAGCACGCCGATCGCGCAATCGGCGCTTGCGTTCAGTCCCCAGCGGAGGACCTGCTCAAACTGCGAGTCCACGATCGCAGGGGGTTGGGGCACGTCACGGTGAAGGACATCTCGCCGCTCCTTTCGGGACCCGGCGTCAAGCCAGGTCGTGGGACCGGCGCGAACCGGTCGGTTGGTCAGGGAACGAAAAGACGGCGGGCCTGGAGGCCCGCCGTCGGGGGTCGCTGCATTTGAAACCGGGCGTGCGGCCCGGTCGAGTTGAGCTAGGTAACTTCGACCTCGCGCGGGCTGATCGAAAGGCCGCGCCGCGCGATCAGCGCGAGAACGTCGCTGTGGATCCACGGCGTGGGCCTGTTGTGGCCGGCCTCCGAGAGCAGCCCCAGGCGACGCGCGAGCCAACTCGTCTCGCCGCTCTCGTTGCCGCGCGCGTCGCGCTTGATGCGCCCGCAGCGAATCGCGATCTCGCTCATGCTCAGCTGTTCGCGCGAAATGATCGCGATAACCGCTTCACGCAGGCCCCGATTGAGCACGATCGGGCTGTTTTGGACCCGCGTAAGCTCCGAGCAGAGCACGGTCGTGGAGACGGCTGCGTCGTAGCGCCGGCGCGAGATCGCGCTCCGTGTCAGCGCACATGCGGGTTCGTAGCTCTCGAGCCGAGCGATGACCTCCCGGAGGCTGACGAGCCGGCGATCGCAGCCTGTGGGCGTCGCGGAAGCTCGGGACCACCGCAGCTGCGCGATCGACATCCCGCGGGCGAACGCTTCCAAACGGTAGGCGCCACCGATCGCGTCGAGCAGCTCTCCGCGGGCGCCGCGCTCGATCGTGCCCGCGGCGTGAGCCTCGCGGGGGAACGGTGCGGCGAGGGCGTCCTCGGCGGTCAGCGCGCGGCAGCGCTGGCGGCCGCTGCGGGCAGCGTCGATGTAGCAGCGGCACACGAGCGCGGCGTTCTGCGCGGGCTCGTCGGCAGCGAGATGCGCGACCAGCCTGCGATCGTCGTGAGTGCGCGCATCGCGATCGATCACGAGCGTGCTCCCAGCCGCTGCGGGTGTGGTGAGAATCTCACGCTCTGCGCCGTACTCGTCGGCGTAGCTGGCGAGCACGAGGGGCTGCTCGCTCATGTCTCGCGTGCACATCGGCGGCGCGCTGTCGCTGCCCGAGCGCGAGCGGATGTTCGGGTTCTGCGGGTTCTCCATGAGGCTGTGAGCTGCAGCGAGGCTGAACGTCATCGGCTGTCTCCTTGCCTGGTGCGGGGCACCGCGATCGGACGGGTGGGTTGTCGCTTGTTGGGGCGTGCCTGTTGGAGTCGCCCGGCGAGCGATCGAGTGGCGCGGGCGGGCTGGGGGCGGTCCGCGGGCGAGCGTCCGAGAACCCCTGAGGGGGTCTCGAACAGGGCGTGGATCGGAGACGCCGTGGACGCGAACGTGGCGAACGAGGATCGTCTGTGCGTGCTCGCAGGATCCGCGCGAGCGACGTCGTGATCTGCTGCGTGCCCTTCGGATGCGGGCGCTGGCGCGGTGTGCGCGGGCGGTTGAGGCGGTGGCGGTGTGGAGTGGTGGGGTGCGCCACGCTAGCGCCGGGGCGGGAGGTAATCGCGCAGCACGGGTGCCAGGCCGCACACAGCGCGCAGTCGCCCGCGTGCGAGCCGCTGTGATCTGGCTCTGCAGCGCGCATTCCGCACTGCACGGGTCGCATTTGCGCTCGTCGACGCGCGCAGCGTGACTGCGCTGCGGATGCCGCGCGAGGAGGGGCCTCTGCAGACGCCGCGACGGCACGGGCGTTCGGCGCGGGGGCGACTGCACGATCGCGCGCGCGCCATCGGGACGCCGCTCACTCACGAGCTTGGCTGCTGGTGCGCGAGCAGCTCGCGCGGCTCAACGGCCGCCTCCGCGGCGCGCCTGTCGCCATGGGCGGCGGCCGCGCGCACATCGGGTGGCAGGCGCGGAACCCCGTATGCATGCATCAGGCCCTCGTGCAGGTCGCGCTCAGCAGCGAAGGTGACCCGCTGCCTGCCGGTGTACTCCCACTCGAATGGGTACTCCCCGGCATACGCTCGGCATGCGGTGAGCAGCTTGTCGGCGCGTTCGGCGCACGTCCGCGCACGTGCGCGATCGCGACACACGAACACCACCTCGGCGCTCGCGGCAGACGTTCGTCCGTAGCGGCTGGTGTGCACCGACCAGCCGGTGAGGAAGTGGTCATAGCGCTCGAGCTTGCGCGCCGCGGCCCCCTCCCGAAGGCGGTCGTCGAGCTCGACCATCACATCGATCCCCTGCAGCTCGACGATCGCGTCGGGGCGGATCGTCTCGAAGCGCTCGACCTCGAGCCTGCTGCCATCCGACTCGGTGCGCAGGAACTCGTGTGGTGTGCGCCCGCCCGGCAGGCGCAGTTCGCCCGGGCCCAGCGCTGCACGTCCTTCGCTGCCACCGCGCAGCGGCGGCGAGAGAGCCGAGTCTGAAGGCCCTCTCGGCGCGGCACCACCGGCGAGCGCGTTCAACGCGAGCACCCAACCTGCCACGTGTACCTGATGGCGCGCCTCTCGCAGGCGGCGGCTGTCGGCCGTTCTCGCGTCACGACCCGGGGCGGCGCCAGCGGCGGGCGCCCCTCGGCGCTGATGGGTTTCGAGCAGCGCAAGTCCCGCGGTGGTGATCAGACAGCACATCGGCACACCGCCGCCGTCACGGCGGTGGAACTGCAACCGCGCGAGCAGCCCTGCGTCTGCGAGGCGCTTGAGCCGCCGCTGCGTGGTTGTGGCGGCGCGCTGCGGATTGAACCGCCGGTGCACCTGGCTCGTGAGCACGTGCCCGAGCTGAGCGAGCAGCTCGAGGATCTCGAGGTCGAGCGCGTCCGGCTCCAGCGCCGGAGACTGTGTGCCGGCACCGATCGAGCGAACGCTCCCCGCGCGGTCCAGGTCGACGAGCTCGCGGTAGCTCGCAGCGGCGAGGTCAGGAAGGCTCGGTGGCTGCGCAGAGGCGTCGCCGCGCTCGCTCGGTGACGCCGGCGTGTGGGCGCCGTTGGAGGGTGAGCGCCCATCCGACCGCGCGGCCGCTCCCCAGTGCGGCTGGCGCAGATCGGTACGAGGAAGTCCGCCGCGTTCGCGCTGGCGCGCGGCGTGGAGCGCGAGGCGATCACGGTCGACGGACAGCGGGATCGTCTGGGCGATGAACGGCGCCTGGCGCCCGGAGGGCGTGGTCCAGCTCGCAATCGCATGATGCTTGGGCAGCCGCAGGCGCACGTCCGGCCCTCCGAGGGCGGACAGCTGGCGGATCCCCGGGCGCACCGTGTCGGAGAACTCGGCCATCGTCAGCGCGACGGCAGCGCGCGCGTCGCGCGCAGACGCGGTGGCGAAGTAGACGCGGTGCGCGAACAACGCGTCGAGCTGCTCGCGCACCTCGCGGTCGACCCACTGCGCGTCGGCCTGCCAGCACGCGACGGTCTCGAGGCCGGCCGAGCGCTTCAACGCGAGCGTTTCGGCGAATCCCCGGTTGAGCACCAGTGGCGCCTCGTCGATCTTCAGCGCGACGGCGATGCGCTCGTCGGCGGGGACGAGGTCCTGCTGGCGCGCGAGCGAGGCGTCGAGCATCCCGACGAGCAACTGCATGAGCACAGCTGTGTTGCCGGCACCCATCGAGCCGAGCGCTCCCTTGACAACGAGCACCTCCTCGCGCGCGATGATCGCCTCGAAATCGAGTATCAGCGAGTCGTTCAGCAGCACGCGCTTGATCGACGCCGAGTTGAGCAGCCGCGCGAGCTTGTTCACGGGGGCGTCGAGCTTGGCGGTCGTGGTTGCCCGCGCATCGGAGAGCTGCGCGGTGAGCTCGGCGGTGAAGAACTCAGCGATCTCCTTGAACTCCGGCAGAGCGCGAATGCGCGCGCCCACGCTGCGGCGGTATGAGTAGCCCTCCTCGCCCACCGACAGCAGCCGCGCGGCATCCCACAGCGTCGAGCGCCTGTCGTACGCGAGCACCGCGATGATCGCGTTGCGCAGGTAGCGATCGGAGGACGCTCGGATCTCAGCGTCGGTGAACAGATGCTTCAGCGCCGCGACGACGTAGTCTGCGATCACATCAGCGGGCGCATCGACCGCGAGCGGGTTGAAGCCGCAGGTCGGATGCGAGAAGTCCAGCAGCGTGCAGGTGCGCTCGGCAGGGATGAGGCTGAGAGCCGCCTCCGCGGCGTCCCCCTTCGGATCGAGCACGATCACCGCGCACCGCAGGCGGCGCAGGTCCTCGGCGATCGTCGCGACGAGGTAGCTCGACTTCCCCTGCTCGACGGTGCCGGGAACCGCGGTGTTCTGTCTGCGCATCTCGACGTGGATCGACACTGCTCCGAACGCATCGCGCAACGTGCCCTCCTCACCGCCGGGACGGTAGATGGCGGGCGGCGCGGGCGCGTACGGCACTGCGGAACGTTGGAGAGGGACGGTCGCGTACTCGCCGGAGGGCAGATGCCACAACGACGCGAGCTCGGTCGAGGCGAACACACCCTTCGTGAAGCTCGGCAGCGGGTTGCCCTGTCCACTTTGCACGCGTCGGCGATAGAGCTGAAGGACACCGTGGCGCAGGCGCGTCCCGCGCTCGACGAGGCGATTCTCGGCCTCGCCGGCCCGCAGCTCGGAGGCGATCTGCTCGCACGCGCGCAGGTCGGGCGCGATCACGCGGAGATCCACGAAGAACAGCGGCCTGTGCTGGATCTCGAGCCCTCCACGAAGCTCTGAGTCGTCGATCAGCGAACGGGTGCGAGGGGCGGCATGCGCTCCGCGCTGACGCGCGACGCGGGTCTCGCGTCGCTTGTACATCGCCCGCGCGAACGCCTCGAACCATGACGGCGTGGGCGTCATCACCAACTGCACGAGCGCGGGCTTCGCGACTGCGCCCATCACTGTGATCAGCCGGTTCATCGCGGGCTCGCGCTCGTGCTCGAAATGCTCGAGCTGCTTGGCGCGCTTGACGAACTGCTCGCGCTTCTTCAGGCGCAGCAGGACCGGTGGCGCACCGACCGAGCACGCCGCGGGTCCGATCCGGCAGTTCGGGTAGGCGCTGCGAATCGCAGCCTCCACCGGCCGGTGCAGGTCGGCCGGGCACGCAATCGCGAGCCAGACCCCCGCAGAGGCGCTATCCGCATGGTGGACCTCGAGCGCTATCGCGGGCTGCCCTGACAGCAGCCGCCTCCACCAGCGCTGCAGCAAACGCTTGTGGAGCACTTCGATCATGAGGACAACGGCCTCAGCACTCGCCCGATCGCTGCGGTACGGCTCGATGCGCAGCCGCACGGCGGGGCGAGAGCGCCTGGCATGCCTGTGGGCGAGGATGATCGCCAGCACCGGCGCGAGGAAGATGAGCAGTAGCGCTGCGAGGGCGCCCCTATGGGAGGTCGCGAAGAGACTCCACGGCAGGCGCGCCAGGCCAGACAGCGCTCTGGCGAAGCGAGGCAGGCTCAGATGAAGTGCGCTGCCGGCCTCGCGACCCCGCAGCAGCTTCCCCGGCCCACCGTCGAGCATCCAAGCGACGATCTCGGTGCCGGCAACGAGGGCGAGCGCGCCAAGCAGTCGCCAGAGCAGGGAGCGAAGCAACTCGCTGTCTTCTCCGACGCGCGACGTCGCGACAGGACCGATCGCGCAGATGCGCGCGACGGCTGTGGGCGCTCAGCGGAGCTTCAACGCGGGCGCGTGGCGCGCTCGATCTGCGCGCCTCGGGTGCTCAGATGCCACGCGTTGGCAGCTCCCCTCTCCTGCCCCTCGCCGGCGTTCTCGATCAGCTCGAGGCGCGCCAGTCGCGTCAGGAGCTTTGAGATCTGGCCTGGATCGGCGATGCCCGAGCGCTCTCCGATCTCGCGATTGCTGGCGCCCGGGTGCTCGGAGATCACCGTGAGCACCCGCACGGTGCGATAGGTCAGGCGCATGTTCAGTCCCTTCAGCGGATCGGCTGCTGCCGGCCGCGTGCTGGGACGCGCGCGCGCCTCGCGCTCGAGCGGCGGCCTGCTGAGCTCTCTTGCGGCGGCGTCCGCGCCGAGGTAGGGAAGAGCGATCATGCTCATCAGCGGGCCGAGCAGGTCGGTGAGGGAGCCACGACCAGCGCCGCCGCGCAGGCGCGCATGGAGAACCGCGGTGATCGCGCCCAGAACCCCCTCCGCGGTTAGCTCGGAGGGGTCGCCACTCGCGTTCGCCACAGAGCGTCCGCGGTCGATCGCCGCAACGACATCGCGGAGTGCTTGCGCTCGACGCTCGAGCACGTACTCGCCGGCACCCAGCGCCTCGACGACGCACAGCCTCGCGAGGCCCGGCTCCTCGTCCATCAAGCGAAGCACCCGCGCGAGCGCAGCGCGCATGCCGTCGAGCCATCCGGACTCGCGTGCGTACGCGTCGGTCGCGAGCGAGCGGGCCTGCTCGAGCCCATGGTCGAACGCTGCGAGGAAGCAGTCCTCGCGGTCGGCGAACACGTCGTAGAAGGTCTTTCGCGAGACCCTCGCGCGCCTGATCACCTGCGCGACCGTCATGCGCGCGAAGCCGACCTCCGCGACCGTGTCGACCGCAGCGGCGAGCATTCGGCTGCGCTGGATCTCGGTTACCTGTCCGCGCGGGGAGCCGATGACCGGACGCAGCCGTGCCGGCGCTCTGGGCGCCTTCGATATCAATGCCATGTGTTCCGCCTGATCTCCCTGGGCGCCGACGAGGCACCCGCGACCACCCGCCGGGATACCGCCCGTGCGGGCGCACTACCTTATTTGGGCGTGATGCCCTGTTGGAGCGTATACCGGAGAATCCTGAGGTCAAGCGAGGACTGCGAGTCCGCAGCTCTGAACTGTTCGCATGATCCGCCGTCTGCCCCACCGTGCGCGCAATGTAAGAATCGGTTTCTTGCGTGGTGCGTGCCCTTGCGGCTGATCGGCGGCCGAGTCCGGCGCGTCCTCGCCACAGACTACGGCGAGTGCTCGCGCACATCCGCACGAGCACTGCGCCGTGACCGCAGAGCGGCGGGCGCGCTACTTCACCACGAAGCGCCCCTGCATCCAGGGATGGATCGCGCACATGAAGTAGAGGACCGCTCCCGGACGGGCCGTGACCTTGAAGACGACCGGGGCGCCCTGTCCCCTGGGAGCGATGATCAGCGAGTCGCCAGGCGTGTTGAAGCCGGCGGCGCCGACGTTGACGACCGGGATCGGAGGGGGACCGCCCGGGGCGGGAGGCCCTTCGGTGTTGAGGCCGTGCGATGTCGCGATCGTCCTGCAGACCGCGCAGTTTTCAAGCTGCTTGAGCGTGTGCGGCAGCTGCGCGCGCGTCACGATCGACAGCGTGTGCCCATCGCCGCTCTTGTTTGTAAGGGTTACCGTGCCACCAGAGCGGATCGTGACGCTGCCTGCTTCGAAGCGGAAGGTGCTCTTGTAGTAGGCGTTCGGCTTGATCGATTCGCCGCCCTTGATGGCCAGCTTCGCCCGCCTTGGCGCTTTGCCGCCCGCGGCGAGTGCCGAGCCGGCGACGCTCAATAGCGCCGCTGCGAGCACCAGACCAACCAGCCCGCGTCGCGAGTTCAATGCCTTCATCGATCCCCCTCACCGCGCAGCGCCGAAGCGAATGCGCCATCGCACGATTCCGTAGGCGGGCTTACGCCCGCCTCGCGCACCGTACCCATCGCGCGCTCTCGCGTCAACGCGCAGTTTCGCGGCGCCACGCGATGCGCTCGCTCGGCGAGTGATCGGCCGGCGCTCATGCGTGCGCACAGCGGGCAGCACGCCCGCTCGTCCTCACGCGGGCTTACGCGCCGTCGCGATGCCGCCCTCGTGCTCGAGCGCACTCACCGCGACGTCAACGAACCCGGCCTGCCGCAGCGCGTTGCTCCACCACTCGACACCCGCCGGATGCTCCCACCTGCCTGTGGCGACGCGGGTGGCGTTCTTGAGCAGCCGCAGCAGGCCGGCCGGCCCGAGGCGCAACATCCGCACGAGCAGCAGCGCGATGACGTTCCGGTCTCGTCGACTGAGCACGCTGAGGCGAAACATCATGTCGCCGAAAACCAGGCGCCCGCCCGGGATCAACACCCGCCGTATCTCCCTCAGCGCGCGGTGCTTCTCGACATCGTCGAGATGGTGGAAGCAGTAATTGGAGAGCACGACGTCCACGCTCCCGTCGCCGAGCGGCACATCGGTCGCTGTGCCGAGGATCACCTGCACAGTGCCGGTCGCGAGGCACTCGAGCCGCTCCTGTAGATATCGGCACATCGCCGGGGAGGCATCCAACGCGCCGACGCTGGCGACGTGCGGTGCTGCCGCGAGCGCGAGCAGACCTGTGCCGGATCCGATGTCGAGCAGGCGGTCACTCGGCTGCAGGCTCGCGAGCGTCAGAATGCGGTCCCGAAGCGCGCGAAAGCCGGCACTGCGCGCCATCTGCTCGACGTTCTCGAGATGCTCGTCCCAGTTCTTCGAGCGCGACCTGCGAGCGCGAGCGAACCAGCCGTGCTCGCACGCGGGCGCGAGACGCTCCGGCCCCTCCACGTGGCGGGGAAGCGTCAGCGAATCAGAGGATGATCTCGGTCGGATAACGTGTCACCAACTAACAGGCCGGCGCATCGCTCCCCCGGAATGTCCGTGAGACTTCTCTAACCGCGGCCCCGAGGTTCTGTGCCCTCCACACCACGACGCGCTCCCAATCCGAGAAGCGATCGAGCCATCACCGGAGCGGCGGACGAGCACGAGCGAGCGCTGCGAGAGCGGGCCCTCCGGCGCCGGCGCGCGGTGGCGTTCACGGGGCTCGCGCTCGTAGCGAGCGCCGTCGCGCTGACGTTCGCGCTCGCCGGCACCGCACCCTCCTCCAAGCGCGGCACGAGCACCTCGAAGGGCACGCGGGAGAAGCCGACCCCGAGCGCCGCAAAGCCATCGTCGTTTGCGGTCGGGTTGCGCGTGCTGCGCTTGATCGACACGACCCGCACGATCCAGCTGCCGGATGGGGCGAGCGAGCCGCGCACGCTCACCACCTACGTGCGTTTTCCCGCGCTCGGACCGTCGAGCCGCACCGATGTGCGCGCACCGGCAGCGCGCGCGGACGGCCCCTTCCCGCTCGTGATCTTCGGACACGGCTTCGCGGTCACGCCACAGCTGTACGCGCGCATCCTGCAGGCGTGGACGCGAGCGGGATACGTCGTCGCCGCGCCGGTGTTTCCACTTGAGAGCGCGAACGCGCCGAACGGCCCCGATGAGTCCGACCTGATCAATCAGCCGCGCGACATGCGCTTTGTGATCTCCCGCCTGCTGCAAGCGAGCAGCGCAAGCTCAGGCCCGCTGGCGGGACTCATCGACCCCACACGGATCGCAGTCAGCGGACAGTCAGACGGCGGCGACACCGCGCTGGCGGTGGCGTATGACCGCGACTTCCGCGATCCCCGCGTGAGCGCGGCGGTCATCCTCTCGGGCGCTGAGATTCCGGGGGTTTCCGGCTTTACGTTTCCACACGGGAGCCCGCCGCTGCTCGCCACGCAGGGGACCGCCGACACGGTCAACCCGCCGAGCTTCACCGACACGTTCTTTACGCTCGCGCAACGACCGAAGTACCGACTCAACCTGCTCGGGGCAGAACACCTGCCGCCGTACTCCACTGAGCAGCCGCAACTCGCGATCGTCGAGCGCGTGACGACGGCGTTCCTCGACGGCTATCTGAAGCGCAGCTCGGCCGCACGACGGTGGCTGCTCTCGCTCGGCAACGTTCCCGGCACGGCGACGTTGCTCGCGGAGCCGTGAGCGCGCGCGGGCAGCTCAGCTAGAGCAGCCCCACCTGGCGGAGGATCGAGACCGAGTCCGAGTAGACGTCCTTGCGCTTGACCTTGCCATGCTCGAACGGGATTATGTCCATGCCCCGCCACTCGATCCGTCTGCCCGACGGCTCGGCGACGATCTCACCACGGCTGAGCGGCTTGACGTGGGTTGCGCTGGCGGTCCACTCCTGCACCACCAGGTTCTCGCGAACGTACAGGCGGCGCGTCTCGAAGGTGATGTCAGGCCAGGACTCGAAGATGCGAGCGATGTGCTCGAGCGCCTCTGCGCCCTGCGCTCGCTCCCCTGCTGTGTGGTTCTCGAACACCATGTCCGGCGCGTGCATTGCCCCGATCCGGCTCACGTCGTGCGCGTTCCAGGCATCGTTGTAGGCGTCGATCGTCCCGCGCAGGGAGTGTGGCTCGGCGCTCATGCCCACTCCATCGGCTGATAGCCGCTCGAGCGAGGTGCGGAGGCGATCAGCACGCTCGCGGGCTCCTCGCCGTCGTTGCGCACATGGCGCTGGTGCTCGGGATCGAGACGCGCAAAGCTCCCAGCGCGTGTCGGATACTCCGCGCCATCGATCACGAGCGTCGGGCTGCCGCTGAGGATGAAGAACACCTCCTCCTGATCGCGCTCGGTCTCATCGTGCTCGGGGATCCGCTCGCCCGCAGGGATGTTGACGAGGTTGATGCCAAACGCGCGCAGATCCAGCGTACGGCGCACGAGCTCCCAACCGCCGGCCCTCTCGCAGTCATCCCGGTGGGCGAAATTGAAGCTCATCGCGACCCCTTCGCTCGGTGTCTAGCGCCGCCGCGTCCGCGGCCCGTATCGGCCTAGGAGGCGATCCAGCGCGCATCGGGTTGACGGATCTCCTCGACGAGCTGGCCCAACGTCTTGCCCTCGCGCCCCGCGATCCACTCGAGCGCCGCTCTCGCCTCCTCTTCGCTTGTCGGGCGTGCGTGCACGCGCTGCTCCGCCAGCGATATAAGGCCGTCATCCATCTGAGATCTCCCCTCGTTCCTTGCGGTATGCCGACCACGCCCATGCGAGCTCGGGGCGCGCGTGCGACATCATGTCCCAATCTCGGTGTTCCGCGCCCGATGGGCTGCGCGAGCTGTGCGCGGACCCCAAGCCCTCTCTCTGGCTGTCCTTCGCCTCCCTCCCGACCTCCTTGCTGGAGGCGCACTCTACGACGGCGCCTCGCACAGGTCAAGTGCTCCTCGCGTCGATTGCAGGCGCTTTCCCGATCGCACTCGCGCCGCCGCGTCGCACCCAGCGCTACGGTGCCCGCGCCCGCGCCCGCAGCCATCCGCACCCGATTCCAATGCTTCGTTGCTCGTCGCGGAGCTCGTGGTATAGAGTGCTGGCGAAACTCCCTCGCTTGCGCGAGATGGGCGCCTCTTCGAGGGCCTGCAATTGGAGATTGGGGGGACTAATGTCCACTGCGCAGAAGTGCAACTCGGCCATTGATCGGCCTACCGCCGTACGCCACGCACGCACCCACAGGACCGCGAGAACGCTTGTTCTTGCCCTGCTGCTCACGCTCGCCGCCGCGGGGCTCAACGCCGCAGGCGCGTCTGCGGCCGGGCCAGTCCAGACCACGGTCACCTGCACCGGCGCCACGTTCTCCTACTCGGGCTTCCCGAACGCGAACAACAACACCGTCAACCAGTACGTCAAGGTCGACGGGGTCCTCGTGTACTCGGGCAAATTCGTCTTCAACGGGCCCACCGGCTCGAATACCGTCCCGCTCCACATCCCGCCGGGCACCCACGAAGTCAGGCTGAACGCGCAGTGGAAAACGAACGGCTTCGTGGGCGAGACGGGCCGCCACGTCGCGTTTGTGACGTGCGCTGCGACACCCGGCTTCTCGATCGAAAAGCTCCAGGAAATTGCCGGCAGCGGCAAAGGCTTCACGACGGCGGAAGTGTCGGGCAAACTCGGCCAGACCGTCAACTACGAGATCATCGTCACGAACACCGGCAACGTGCCGCTCACGTTCAGCGAATTCACCGACGAAAAATGCGATAGCGGCACGATCGCAGGCGGCCCCGGCGCGAACCCGGTCGAACCGGGCAAATCGACGACATACACCTGCAAACACGTACTCGTTGCGGTGGGCAAATACACCAACGCGGCGACCGTCACGGGCACGCCGCCCGAAGGCGACGGTGGACCGATCACGCATACCTCCAACACCGTCGTCGCGAACGTCCCGGCGGAACCCAGCTTCTCGATTGAAAAGCTCCAGGAAATCGCCGGCAGCGGCAAAGGGTTCACGACGGCGCAGCTCGCGGCCAATGTGGGCCAGACGGTGGACTACGAGATCATCGTGAAAAACACGGGCAACGTGCCGCTCACGTTCAGTGAATTCACCGACGAAAAATGCGATAGCGGCACGATCGCAGGCGGCCCCGGCGCGAACCCGGTCGAACCGGGTGAATCCACGACCTACACGTGCGACCACGTATTCACCGAAGCAGACAAAACTGCGGGTCTTTACACGAACAACGCGACCGACACGGGCACGCCGCCAGAAGGCGACGGAGGACCGATCACCCACACCTCAAATACGGTGATCGTGGAAGTGCCGCCGCCGCATACCAAAGTCAAAACGTCATTCACCTGCAATTCGGTGACATTCACGTTCACCGGCTTCCCGAACAGGCCCGGCAACAGGATCTACGAGGCGATCAAGGTCGACGGCGTGATCGTCTACAAAGGCTATTTCACCTTCAACGGCCCCAGCGGCTCGAACACGATACCGATCAGCCTCGAACCGGGAACCCACGAAATCAAAGCCAACGCGCAGTGGAAAACCAACGGAGTTGTCGGTGAGACCGGCCGCCAGGCGGGGACCGTAAATTGCCCGGTCGAACCCGCCTTCTCGATAGAAAAGCGCCAGGAAATCGGCGGCAGCGGATTCACCTCCTCGCCGATCGAGGGCACCGTCGGCCAGACCGTCAACTACGAGATCATCGTGACGAACACCGGCAACGTGCCGCTCACGTTCAGCGAATTCACCGACGAAAAATGCGATGGCGGCACAATCGCAGGCGGACCGGGCGCGAACCCAGTCGCTCCGGGCAACTCGACGACCTACACGTGTAGCCATGTGCTCACCGAAGACGACCACACGGCTGGCTCCTATACGAACAGTGCGAGCGACACGGCGACCCCGCCCCAAGGCGACGGAGCGCCGTTCACACACACATCCAACACGGTGCTCGTTGAAGACTGACCGCACCAGCAGCGAGGGCGCCCGTTCGAGTGCGGGTGCCCCCATTGCTGGGGCTATTTGAGCCAGCCGGCGAACGCGGCGCTGGTCCAGGCGCTTGCCACCGTAGGTCACAGCCCCGGCAGCACTGTCGTTCTGGTAGGTGGCACTCTGCTAGAGAGCGCAGCGCGCGCTGGCCGCATCGGCGTAGGCTCGAAGCGTTTGAACGTCGCACCACAACGAACGAGGGGCCAATGACCATTCTTAGGATCGTCAACCGGGGTTTGGACCGGGAGACATACGAAACCATGCGCGCGATGCTGGACATCGATCGACATCACCCCCCTGGGCTGATCATGCACGGCGTCAGCGAGGTCGACGGCACGATGCAGGTCGCGCAGATATGGGACTCCGAGGAGTACGCCCGCCGCTTCGACGAGCAGCTGCTCAAGCCGGTGCTCGAAGCGGTCGACGCCCCGCAGCGAGCCGAGGTTACTGTCTTCGAGCTGGAGCATCTCGTCACCCCGTGATGGCGATACCAGCCGCTCCCAGCGCGCGTAGATCGAGCGCACAGGGTCCAGGTTCTCCGACATCGCCTACGCGCGTTCCTCGGCGAGCCGTTCGCCGGCAGCACGACCCTCGTCGACGTCGCCATAGCCCCCGTTCCACCGCCCGGAGTAGGGCCGCCGACAACGTCGTACTCGATCTCTGGATCAGCCCCAGTCTGCCGACGTGAAGTCGCCCTGTCCCATGCCGCATATATCGCGCGTACAAGGTTCAGGTTGTCCGACATCGCTTACTCCACCAGCCCGAGGTCGGCTAGCGCACGCGCCCTGTCCCAGTAGTAGACGTGTCGGGTCACCTTGCCTCCGCGGATGTCGAACACGGTCGCTCCCTGAGTCCGCATCTGCTCGAGCTCCAACCCGCTGGCCCTGCCGCGCCCGCTCATGCGGGTGAACACGAGCACGCGATCATCGGGGAGCTCGCGGTACTCGAGTGCCTCGACGCGGTAGTCAGCCCAGGCATTGAAAATGCCACGCGCAGCCTCTGCCATCCCGTCGAGTCCCGTCCAGGTGCCGGGAGCAGGTCCGTCCGCCCACACATACTGGATGTCGGGATGCGCCCACTCTGCCACGCTGAAGTCGCCACACTCCCACGCGGCGTAGATCGAGCGCACCAGGTCGAGGTTGGTGGACGGTCCGGAAGTCTGCTCGTGCATCAAAACGGTACCTCCACCTGCGCGACGCGCCTAGCAAGTCAGCGGTAATACCGACGCCACAGCTTACGCCGCCGCGTGATCGCCAAATGGTCGCAAGCGCGGAGCGTTCGGCCGTTTAGCGGTGTGGTCTCCAAAACCGCAACGCGAGATTCGACTCCTCGGTCCCCCGATAGTCTCGCAGTGCCTCGGCGCAGAGCGCGGGCGATCGGGCGAGAAAGGTATCGTGGCTACCATGCGCCTGGCGCTCGTGGAGGCATTCCGGGGCCTGGCGGGAGTCGCGGTTTCTGGGGGCCGGTGTGCGCGGCTGTCACGACGGGGCCACACCCGCCCCTTCTACCCGGCGGCGAGGCTCGCTCGATGTAGGCTGCGATCGGCGTCGGTGCTCCTCGCCGCGGGAACGGCAATCGCGCTGGCCGTCATCCCCCCCGGCAGCTCTCACGCGCAAGCCCGGCGACGAGCGAACACGGCGACACCAAGGTGCTTCGGCGCCGCAGCGCATGCACCCGAACGCCGATGCCGCAACCCGGGGCTGACGTTCACCGTCGTGCCCACACCGGCACAGGCGGAGCTTACGCCCGATGCTCCGTGCACCGTAGTCGAACGAGACAAGCTGGTCGAGGTGTGCGCGTTTGGCACGCCTCGTCGCAAGGCCACAAGCACGATCGCGCTCGTCGGGGACAGCCATGCCTCGCACTGGCGAGCGGCCCTCGAGGTCCTCGCCCGGACGAAGGGTTGGCGGGGCCTGTCCATCACGAGACCAAGCTGTCCGTTCACACAGGCGGTCCCGTCCAGCAGTCCCGAGCCGCTGCGCTCGCAATGCGTTCAATGGAAGCGAGAAGTGCTTCTATGGTTCGGGCGACGTCCCGAAGTCAGCACGGTATTCGTGTCAGAGTTCGCGGGTGGCGAAAATCAGCAGGTGCTGCGCTGGTTCGCCGATGTCGAACCGATCATCCCGTCGGGCAACACTGCGCCCGAGGCCGAAGTTGTCGGCTACCTCCGCGCATGGGAAGCTCTTCCACCTTCGGTCAAGCACATCGTTGTAATTCGCGACACACCCAAGATTCATGGAGACACTCTCGGATGCGTAGAACGGGCAATTGCCAGGCGGGAACGGGCCGGTCTGGCCTGCGCCGTGCGCCGCAGCGGTGCCTTGTATCCACCGGATCCCGCGGCAGCTCACGCTCCACTCCCCGCGAGTGCAGCTCGTTGATCTGACACCCTTCCTTTGCGACCGGTTGCTCTGCAACCCGGTCATCGGCGGCGCGCTCGTGTACCGGGACCCACACCATCTCACGAGAACCTTCGCCACGACACTCGGGCCTTATCTCCTTCAGCAGGTCGACCGGCTCATGGCCCTGGGGCGAACTGCCCGTCGAGGACCCGCACCCACTGTTGCGTGGGCCGCCGATGCGTCGCGCCCACGCGGCAACTAGAACATCGCCTACGCCGCCGCGCTGCGGTGCTTTGCGATCAACCCTCGAGCTGGCCGACGAGGAGGGCGTCTGCTTCGGACACTATGACCTCAACGACTTCCGCTTCCTCGGCGTGAGGAAACGCAAGCTGGCCGAGGAGCGACGCAAGGCGGCGGTACCTGGACGTTGACTTTCGAGCCGTGGTAGACGTGATTCTGGTCCTTGCAGGCGGCAGGGAAGAAGAACTGGACGCTGTCACTGCGCACGCCGTTGTAGCTCCCATAGATGGTCGCGCGACCTACCATGCCGACGGTGCACTTCGGGTCGCTGCTGCTCGTGATCCGGAACTTGATCCTCATGAGGTTGCCTGGGTAACCCCACATCATCGCTTCGTGCGAGTGGTAGACGAGGTGGTGCAGGACCGACATCAGGATCGTGCCGCGCCCATCCTGCTGGCACATGACCCCCGAGACGGTGTTGGCTTGGAAGTTGATGTTCCCGTGCGCCTTCGCGAACCACGATTCGCCGCTGTAAGAGCCCGTGTGAAAGCCCCACGGCGGAATCCCGTAGACGGTCCCGATCTGCGCGCAGGAGGTGGACGCGCTGGCCGAGCCGGTGAACCCGAGCATCGCGAGCACGAGCGTTACGGCCGCTAGCGAAAGCCCCACGCGCATCCCTGTTCGCGTCCCCCCCATGAGGCACGCACTATACGCGTTCCCGAGACCGGGCGACGTCTCCTCGTCGGCGCCTGTCAGTCGAGAACGTCCAGCGGACGAGATCGAATGGACTCGCCTACGCGCGCAGCCCGAGGTCCGCGAACGCGTGCTCGCCGTCGAAGTACAGAACCAACCGCGTGACTCTTCCGTCGCAAATGTGGAACGGATTGTCTGCGCGGGCGCGCGCCCGCGCGATCGCTACTCCGCTCGCGCGACCCCTCCCGATCAAGTCGAGCAGCGCGAGGATGCGTTCGATGTCGAGTTCCTGGTAGTCCTCGACATCGACGCGCGCGTCGCGCCAGTCGCGAAACGACCCGCGTTTCACGGGCCGACCCCAAATACCGCTACCGGGATTCGAAAAGCGTCGGGTATGGCTCTACAGAGCTAAATTTCGCTCCGTCAAGCCAATCGGGCACCGCTGGACACCGCTCAAGACCGCTCGGAACCGGTGCCGACTGGCACCCAAAGTCACGGCGCTCGGCGACTGCGGTAAGCCGCTGCACAGTCGCTGAAAGGGCGTAGTGACGGGCGCGGTGGGCACCCTCCTCGCGGCTTCCTGTCTGTGACGGCAAGCTGTCGCGGGCGGCGGGCCTGGCCGAGTAGCGGGTGGCGAGGCGCAGCCCGTCGTATGCGCGGGTTGTAGGGTTGGGGCGGATGAGCAGTACCACAGCAGACAAGCTTCGTTCAACTCAGGAGCCGTTGAAGCGGCGGTACCGCGACGAGCCTGAAGCGGCCCGAATTACGCTCCACGCGGACGGCTCGCTGGACGACGGAGTCGCGTGCACGGTCAACACGGGACGTGCGCTGGTGCAGGCGGGTCTTCATCCCGCTACCGGCGGCGACGGGCTGCTGGCATGTTCGGGGGACATGCTGCTGCAGGCGTTGGTGGCGTGTGCCGGGGTAACGATGCGGGCTGTCGCTACGTCCCTCGGTCTATCTGTCAGCGGGTCTGTCCGCGCGGAGGGGGAACTCGACTTCCGAGGAACCTTGGCGGTAGACAGAGAGGCTCCAGTCGGATTCACGGCGATCAGGCTGAACTTCGACCTGGAAACCGACGCGAACGAGGATCAGGTGGCCACGCTGCTGCGTTTGACCGAGCGCTACTGCGTCGTGTTTCAGACGCTTGCAGGCTCGCCTGCCTTATCGGTGACGTACTCGGCGGCTGGCATGCCCGAGTAGCGGTCAGTGCCGGTGTCCGGATCGAGGCTTTGCGGAGATAGGCTGCGCCGTGAGCGCAGCGGGTGAGCGACGCTCGCCGCGATCACTAAGCCATGAGCGAGCATTACGGCGAGCAGGAATTTGAGGAACTCGTTAGTTCAGCGCTCGACGAGCTGCCGATCGAGCTCCAACGTGCGATGGAGCACGTAGCGATCGTCGTTTCCGACCGCGGTGCCGAGAACCACGCGTACGGCATGTACGTCGGCTCCAAGCGTGGTGGTATGCCTTTCTTCGGGGGCGGTGGCTTGCCAGATGAGATCCTGATTTTTCGCGCCACACTTGTGCGCGACTTCGGGGACGATCGCGAGCGCCTCCGGCTGCACGTCATCCAGACGGTGCGTCACGAGGTTGGTCACCACCTCGGCTTCGACGAGACAGGCGTTCGCAAACTCGGGCTCTGATCGCTTCACGCCCCGCCGCGTGAAGGTCCGCTCGGCCGACAAAGGAGCCCCGACGCGCTCGCCGCTCGCTACGGCCTCGGCGAGGAACTGGCAGGAGACTCACGGGCATCGACGGTCTGACCCATGATGTCATGGGCGTTCGATCAAGGCGTGGGGCACAGGGTGGGGACAGTCTGAACTCGCCGCGCAGATGGCACGTTTGGGATGACGGTCTCCCGACCGGTCACCCAGCCGGCCCCGAGAAGACGAGCGGCCCTGTGTTTACAGGGCCTTAGTGAGTACCGCTACGTGCTTCCCGCCGCCAGGTGCTGTCGGACTCGCTCGGGCCGAGCAGGTCGGCCGCCGCGAGGAACTCGGCGGGGAAGCTCGGCTCCGCAGGCAGGTCCGCAAGCGCGGCAGCGATCTCCGCCGAGCGCTCGATGCTCCCGGCGCTCTCGCGTGGCCACCGCGCCAGCCAGCGCAAAGCCCAGGCGTCGTATTCCCAACGGCTCTCCCGCGCAACCAGCGGCAGGAACCGCGCGGCGAGCTCCACGCTGATCGGCTTGCCGTGCTCGATCCGGAGTTCCTCGCCATCGCGTAACGAAGGTCTCCGAGCTCGAGTGCTGCCTCGAGCTCCGCGGCGGGCTTCCAAGGCCTCGAACTCATACGAACACATGTTCGCATAGGCGTGGGCTCGACGTATGTCCGAGCTTCCGGGACAGGTGCTCGGGTATCGCTCCCTGAGAGCCCGCAATAGGAGGAAACGATCGTGCCTACGCAAACAGACCCGCTGGTTGAGTGCTGGGAGGCCGGTGAGCGACTAGCCGACCGGATCGCCATGGTGGGCGACCAAGAGGACCTGCAAATTTGGAGGCGCAGCCGGAACGAATGGGTCAGGAAGGCATTCGAAGCCATAAGCACGACCCGGGGCGCCGGCCTAGCAAGGGAGTTCCAGCAAGCCGCGACCGTGAGCCGGCCGCTCGTCAGTTCGCACCTCGCGCTCCCCGGAGAGCTGACGACGCTGCGGCACGCCCTCGACTTCCTCGAGCCCTTGACGAGGGCCGACGAACCAGTACTCCAGACACATTGAGACGCACGCCGCGGCGCCGCTAGCTGCCGCCCCGGCCGTTACGCCGCCGCTCCAGCGCGCTCGTATCGCCAGGTCCGCGGGTCGTAGCCCGCAAGCTCGGCCGCGACATCAAACATCTGCCCTGAAACTCGGCCGAGCCTGTGTGCGGGCTAGCGCTCGTCGGCACATGGGTTTTCCATACCCCCGGACGGGTAGCTAGCGAGTGGTGAGGGCCTCCCCATCAGGGGACGCCGTCCCAGGGTCGCGGCGTGCTGAGAGGAGCCGG
>JAXDGS010000102.1:0-4071 GCA_034664905.1 Solirubrobacteraceae bacterium
CCGACGGCACCGATCCCGAGCACGAGGCGCTCCTGGCGGACTCGGTCGGGCTCGCGCTTCTTATCGTGCTCGAGACGCTGTCGCCCTCCGAGCGCCTCGCGTTCGTCCTGCACGACATGTTCGGCGTCCCGTTCGACGAGATCGCGCCGATCGTCGAGCGCTCGCCCCAGGCGACACGTCAGCTCGCGAGCCGCGCCCGGCGACGGGTGCAGGGCGAGCGCACCGCGCCCGACCCCGACCTCGACCTCCAGCGCGAGGTCGTCGGCGCGTTCCTCGCCGCGGCCCGCGAGGGCGACTTCGACGCGCTCGTCGCCGTGCTCGATCCCGACGTGGTGCTGCGGGCCGACTTCGGTGGCGGCGTGACGCAGGAACTGCGTGGCGCCGAGGCCGTCGCGAGCCAGGCCCAGGCCTACTCGCGGTTGGACCTCGTCATCCACCCGGCGCTGATCAACGGCGCCGTCGGCTCGGTCGTAACACGCGACGGTCGCCCGTTCTCGGTCAGCGCCGTCACGGTGCTCGGCGGCAAGATCGTCGAGCTGGACTTCCTGTCCGACCCGGAGCGCCTCGCTCAGCTCGACCTGACGGTGCTCGACGGCTGACGCTGCGGTTCGGGCCGGCTGCGCCCGGTCACATTCTTCGCTGGCCGCGTGTCACAGAAGTAGACCCGCCGGACCGCGGGAACGCGACCGGGAGACGCAATCTCCGGTGGCTCCAGCGGGCGGCACGACACATCACAACCGGGAAGGACGACGATCATGCAGGCAAGAATCGAGAACCCGGCTCTCAGCGTTCCGGGCGCGCTCGCGGCGCTCCAGAAGCTCGGAGCCTCGGCGACCACCGCGGGGATCCCCGAGACCACGCTCCAGCTGGTGGATCTGCGCGCGAGCCAGATCAACGGTTGCAGCGTGTGTGTAGACATCCACACCCGCGCACTCGAGCACGCGGGCGAGAGCAGCGAGCGCGTACACACGGTCGCGGCGTGGCGCGAGACGCCGTATTTCAGCGACGCCGAGCGCGCGGCGCTGGCACTCACAGAGGCCGCCACTCGTCTCGCCGACCGTCCGGACCCGGTAGGGGACGAGGTCTGGGATGAGGCGGCGCGCCACTACACCGAGGCGCAGCTTGCTGCACTCGTGCTCGCAATCGCGGCGATCAACGCGTTCAACCGCCTGAACGCCGTCACCAGGCAGATCAGCGGCGAGTGGGTTGCCCAGATCGTTGAGGCGGCCCAGGCAGCCTGAGATCTCCGGGGCGAGCGGAGAGACCGGCGCCGCTCGCCCCGCGGGTCGCGAGGCTCGGGCGAGGTGTCGGCCCGGCGTCTCGGATTACGCCTGGCTACGCGCGCCGTAGTCGAGGAGCCCGCGTGACAGAAGCTCGAGCGCTTGCTGGGTTTGGCGGCGCACTCGCCGGGCCAGGGTGGGATTGCGGACGCCGGCGAGGATCTGGCGACGGGAGTAGTCCACGACGGCTTGGTGAAGGCCGATCAGCGCGCGCGCTACGACCCAGGGATCGATGTCTTCCGCGCTCGCGCCGCTCTCGGTGGCGAGCAGTGCAGCGAGCGCGTCGGTGTACTTGCCGTAGATCTGGCGCTCGCGGGCGAGGAGGGCCGGGCTTTCGGTGATCACGCGGGTGATGGCGGCTAGGTGCTCGACCTGCACTGGGTCCCGTGCTGCCAGCAGGCCGCGCCGCGTGGTGACGAAGCGGCCGAAGGCAGTCAGCACCGATTCGCCTGGCGCGCGATCCCGGATGGTTGAGAGGAGCTCTTCCTCGAAGGCCTCCAGCCGGTTGTAGAACAGATCTTCCTTGGTCGGGAAGTAGTTGAACACGGTCGCCTCCGAGACCTCGGCGGCACGGGCGATATCCGCGACGGGTACCGCCTCAAACCCGCGCTCGGCGAACAGCCGCCGGGCGGTGTCGGCGATCAGCTCACGCGTTCGCTGCTTCTTGCGCTCTCGAAGGCCCAACTCACTCGCCATGACCGCAGAGTAGCAGAAAGGTTGACAGACACTAATATTAGAGCTACCCTAGATTTAGTCACGCATGAGAAAGCCGCATACTGGAGGTGTCGGAATGCCCGTCGACGGAGCTGTTTCAAATCATCGGGGTGACGGCGCGCGACGCGTCGCATTCTGGGCGATCGTGCTGGCGATGCTTCCGGCGGTCCTGGATCAGACCATCCTGGCCACCGCGCTGCCGACGATCACGTCTGACCTGGGGCGCCTCGCCGACGTCTCCTGGGTGGTAACTGCGTACGTTGTCGCCGCCGCGGCCGCCGCGCCGTTGTGGGGCAAGCTGGGCGACCGGCGCGGTCGCAAGCCCGTACTGGAGGCGTCCCTAGCGCTCTTCCTGGCTGCATCGGCTGTGTGCGGCGTCGCGCAGAGTCTGTGGATGCTCGTCGTGGCGAGGGGCATTCAGGGCGTCGCCGCGGGAGGTCTCATGTCGCTGGCGCAGGCCGCGGTCGGGGACCTCGTCTCACCGCGCGAGCGCGGTCGCTACCAGGGCTACATCATGGCCACGTTCGCGGTCGCGGCCGCCGCTGGTCCGCTGCTCGGCGGGCTGCTGGTCGACCACGTGAGCTGGCGCTGGGTCTTCTACGTCAACCTGCCGGTCGGGGCGCTCGCGCTCGCCGGCCTGCACCTTCGTCTCCCCGCGGCCAACGTGCAAGCGCCACGGAGCCGGCTCGATATCGCCGGCGCGGCCCTGCTGGCCGCCGCCGCCAGCGCGCTGATGCTCGCGTGCATCTGGGGCGGACAGCGCTACCCGTGGGGGTCGGCTGAGATCGTGGGACTACTTGGCGCCTCCGCGCTCGCTGCCACAGCACTGATCGTGCGCACCAGGCGGATCGCCGACCCGATCGTGCCCCTAGTCCTGATCAGGAACCGCTCAGTCGCGCTGGCAAGCGGGGCCCTGTTCCTGGTGACGGCCACGATGTTCTCGATCACTGTATTCGTGCCGCTGTTCCTCCAGACGACCACCGGCGCGACCCCGACCCAGGCCGGGCTGCTGCTCATCCCCATGATGGTCGGCATCACGCTCTCGACCAACGTGTCCGGTCGACTCATCCAGCGCACCGGCCGCTACAAGATCTTCCCGGTGGTCGGCCTGGCGATGATCGGCGCCGCGCTCACCGCGCTGGCGGTGCTCGTAGAGCACCCGTCGAGGATCACCACCGGGGTCGCGCTCACGCTGTTCGGGCTCGGGTTCGGGATGGTCGGTCAGGTGCTGATCATCGCCGTGCAGAACGCCGTCAACCCTCGCGATCTGGGGCTCGCGATGGCCGTCACTGGATTCTTCCGGGCGCTCGGGGGAGCGGCCGGGGCTGCTGTCCTCGGTGCGGTGTTCGCCGCCCGCATCGGGCAGGCCGGCAGCGGCACGCTCATGCTCGCCCACTCGGGCCGTACAGCCGTCATCGGCGGAGTGCACACCGTGTTCCTCGCCACCGCCCCGCTAGCGCTGATCGCGCTGGTCGCCGTGCTCGCCCTCAAAGAAGTTCCGCTCCGGGGACCCGGGGGGCCGGCGCGGCCCTCCCAACCCGAGCATCAGTCATCCGGACAGCCCGCACCAGCCGGGGCGGCGCGATGAGCGGCCCTCGGTCCGCGATCTCCGGGGCTTCGCGCAGCAGCATCGTGGCGAGCTGATCGCGTTCGGTCGCGTACCCGCGCAGTAAGAACTCGTCGATGACCGCCCGATCGTCCGTCAACGGCTCGCCGACCGGCTGCTCGTGTGGGGAGAGGGCGTAGCGCGCGACCAGCTCCAGATGCGGCTTGAGCTTGGGCGCGCTGGAAGGACTTGGCGCCGTTCTTGAGCTGCTCGAGGTTGGCGTTGCCGGGAAGACCGCGGACCGGCAGCGCCCTGCGCGCACCCCGATCATGACCCGCGGCACAGGCCCGCAGCGGGCGGGCCCCACCGAGGGAGCCGGCATGGCCAGGAAGTCGCGAGAATGCACCGGTGCTGACTCGTGACGTCTTCGCGTTTGTGAGGTCGTCTCTGCCCGAGGCGCCCTCACGGATCCTGGAGATCGGGGCAGGACGAGGTGAGCTCGCCGAGGCGCTCGATGCCGCTGGCTACGAG
>JAXDGS010000103.1:0-16134 GCA_034664905.1 Solirubrobacteraceae bacterium
CGAGCTTGCTTTGGAGATGCACGGATACCGCCGCCGATGCTTGCGCCGATCCAGCGAAGCTCAGCACGGCGATGCCCGCCACCAGCGCTCGTAGAGCGCGCTTCATCCCGGCTGGCACGGTAGCAAACCGACGGCTCGGCCAACAATTCAAGCAGCCGCTTGACAAGACCCGCTTGCTCCCGATAAGCTCAATCAAGCGATTGATCGGACGGCTCGGCGACGGCGCCCAGGCTGGCCGGCAAGGGTTGGCACCAGCGGCGCAGCCGCCGCAGCTCTCCATGCATCGAACAAAAGGACTCAGCGAGCAAAGACAGGAGGCCGTTTAGCTATGAAGGTGGCACTCACCGGCGCAACAGGGTTCATCGGATCTCACGTTCTGACGGAGTTGCAAGAGCACGGCCACTCGGTGAGCGCGCTCCTGCGCGATGCGTCCCAGGCCGGTACGGTCGCTGACCGCGGAGCCACAGCGACCGTGGTCGACCTGTACGACCGAGCGGCGCTCGTGGGCATCCTGCGCGATGCGGACGCAGCGATCCACACGGCTAGTCCAGGCGACGCCACGAGCGCAGACCTCGACTCCGCGGTCGCCGACGCGGCGATCGAGGCGTTCGCCGGCTCCGGCAAGCCCTACCTGCAAATCAGCGGTTTGTGGATCTACGGCAACAACTCTTCGATCAGCGAGGAGTCACCATTCGATTCGCCTCCGCTGGTGGCGTGGAGGGAGCAGATCGAGCGGCGAGTGCTCGCCGCCCAGGACATGCGCGGAGTCGTGATCACTTCAGGCTCTGCCTACGGCGACGGCGGAGGAGGCGTTCCGGGAGTGCTGCTCGGATCACCCCGAGACGATGCCGGCAATCTGATCATGCTCGGGAGCGGACAGCAGCATTGGGACACGGTCCATGTCGCGGATCTGGCGAATCTCTTCCGTCTCGTTCTCGAGCGGGACTCGGCCCGGGGCCGTTATGTCGTCGGCGACGGACAAAACGCGACGGTCGCAGAGCTGACCGAGGCGGCCGCTGTCGCAGCGGGCGCTCCAGGAGCGGTGCCCGGCTCCGATGATGAGGCCAAGGCACGCTTGGGCGAGTATTTCGCAGAAGTCCTCCTACTCGACCAAGGAACCGTCGCGGCCAAGGCCCGAGCCGAGCTCGGTTGGGCTCCGTCGCATCCAGGGCTCCCCGAAGAGTTTCGCGACGGGAGTTACCGCAAGGTGAGCACCGGTTGAGGGACGCGTGGCTCGGGCAAAGCAGGCGCGACACCGTGCTCCCTTCCGCGCGGACGGGCCGTTTCGGAGGTCAGTCAGGTACCACCCTAAGGCCGGAGCGGGTGCTCGCTCGCCCAGCGCGTTCCTGCTTTGGTCAGGACGCTACCCCGTAGTGCAGGTGAACGACGCCGTTTCGGAAACCTCGCTCGTCCAGGAGTTCGAGCCGCGCGTGGACGTTTTCCGGCAGCGCGCGCTTGCCGCCGCCGACCACGACCGGCCCGAGGAACAGGTGACACTCGTCGACTAGCCCCGCCGCGATCGCTTGGCCGGCGAGCTCGGCACCCCCGACCGTGATGTCGGCCGCCGAAGTCTCCCTGAGCCGCCGCACGGCATCGGGGTCGAAATCGCGCTCGATCCGCGTCCTCGCGCTGGAGACGGTCCGCAGCGTCCGGGAGTACACGATCTTCTCGGCTGCCCGCCAGATCTGTGCGAAGTCCCGGATCGCCGCTGGCTGATCGGCACCAGCGCTAACGGTCTCCCAGAAGACCATCGTCTCGTACATCCGGCGCCCGTAGAGGTGGCTGCCGATCGGCCGCTCGAGGTCGTTGACGAAAGCATGCACCTCGTCATCCGGCGCCGCCCAATCGAACTTGCCTTCTGCGTCCTCCACGTACCCGTCGAGCGACGTGATCGCCGAGTAGATCAGCTTGGCCATCTGGACTCCTCTCCGTGGTTTCTGGTGCCGTCCTGGTCGCAGATACTGAGACCGCGATCGTGCTCGGCGCGGGGCGGCGGCACGCCGTCGAGCCCAATACGCTGCGACCAATGCATCGGCGACTCGGTGAATACTCCATCAGCCTCGACGTGGGCGACGCCGAGGCGCGTGGCGGCGTCGTGCGGCGCAAAGCGCTGTGCGCCCACCGCTCGACGGTGAACTCACTTGCCGCGGAGACCATCTTCGGCGCATTGGTCTGCACGGGCATCGGGCGCGGCGGAGCAGCGGAGCAACAGCTATGGCCGATCTAGAAGGATCGAGCTGGATCGACATCGACGCGACGATCGAGCGCTGCTTCGACATCATCGCCGACGTCGAGCGCGCGCCCGCATGGCAGGGCGCGATGCAAAAAGCGCAGGCGCTCGAATACGACGCTCAAGGGCGCCCGATCCTGGTCAAGACCCACATACATGCCATCGTCGCGAACGTCACTGTCTGGCTGCGCTTTGACTACCTCGAGCCAACCGGCATGCGCTGGACACGCGAGCGGGGTGACCTCAAGTCGCTGTCCGGCGCTTGGCAGCTCGAGGACCGTGGCGGCGGCCGAACGCGTGCGACCTATTCGCTCGCGATCGGACTAAACCGGACCCTCGGACTTCTGCGAAAGGGTGTGCGTGGCCCAGCTGAGGCAAAGGTCCGAGAACTCCTTACGAATCGCCCGGTCGAGGGCCTCAAGCGCGAAGCAGAGCGTTAGTTGGACATCTGCGCCCAAGCGCGACGCGCGTCATCGAGTCTGGGCCAACGCAGCGCGCTGGACACCTGCCGCGTCGTGACGAGCGGCAAGCCCATCGGCCTGTGTGAGGAGCTTTTGAGCACGATCTTCGTCGCCGATCTCACGCAGCAGGCGGGCGTGGTCGATCCACGTACGTGCTAGCCACACGGGCGCCTCGAGCCGTTCGTGCTCCCGTTCTGCTGCGGCCAAGTGCTCCTCGGCAGCGTCGACGCGCTCGAGAATCGTGGCGAGTGCTCCCAACGGACGCGCGATCGAGCCGCACAGTTGGACCCCGTTCCAGACGATTTTGTCGGCATGTGGGAGCAGCAACTCGTAGAGCGTCGCTGCCGCCGCCCGATCGCTGAGTCCGACGGCGGCATCGGCCAAGAACGTCAACGTGCCACTCCAATAACAGTCCACCGGTACGTCGCGAAATTCCTCACCCGCCACCTCTGCGAGCACGGTTCTGGCTTCCTCTAGGTGGTGAGTCTCGACTAGCGCCATCGCGTGAACCGCTTTGAAAGCCGGGAGAGCTGGGTTGTCCTGCACGGTTTGTGCGATCAGCTCTAGTAGCTCATCCAGGCGACCTTGGTCACGCCTGATGCAGACGATCTGGGCTCCAAATGCGGCGAAGCCATCCGTGATCCCGCTCTCGCCGGCAAGCTGCGCCGCCTCGATCGTGGATGCCTCGGCTTCCTCGATGCGCCCAGCGAAGAGCTCAGCCGCGGACCGCGTCATCACGTACAGCCACGTCATTATCGGCTGGCCGAGTCGAGGCGTGAGCTCGGCCAGGCGATCAAGACTGCGCCACATCCCGGCCAGGTCTCCGCCCTCGACAACATTGGGGTAGCGAGTGTGGGCGAGGCACTCGCGCACCGGGTCTCCGAGGGATCCAACGAGCTCGCGTAGCTCCTCGAGATGGACCATTCGCTCGTCCAACGTCCCCACAATCCATGTCGCCCACGTGTGGTGCTGGAGGACGTCCGCCAGCAGGGCGGGGTCGCCGATCCGCCGCGCCATCGCGAGCGCCTCATCGGCGAGCGTTCTGCGGCGCTCGTACGTGCCGGCCGTTACGAGCTCCGTGGCGAGAACCGACAGCACGCCGGCGCGAAGCGGATCATCTTGCTCGGGAAGTGCCGCGAGGGCCGCCTCGAGGACGGCTAGCAGCTCGTTATCGACACGCCCGACGGACGAGGCGAAGCTGCGGCTGGTGGCAAGCGCGGCACGCGCCTGGCGCACCGGGTCCCCGAGCCGCTCGGCGAGCCGTGCTGCTTCGATCAGCGTGTCGCGAAAAGCCGGATCGCTGATCTGACGACGAGCCTCGCCGAGGCCGATCAGCACCTCGCATCGCTCTACGTCACCGCCGTCGCTCTCAAGCAGTCCCAGCGCCTGCTCGAACCATCTCACCGCCTCATCGGGCGCGAGCTCGTCGCGCGCGCGCTCCCCAGCCAGGCGCGCGTAGTTGACGGCCTTGGCGGCGTCGACCGTCGTCGTCGCGGCTGCCCAGTGGTGTGCCAGCTCGCCGATTCGAGCACCGGGCTCTGAGCCCAGCAGCTGCTCGAGCGCCTCGGCGGTGCGACGGTGAAGTCGTGCGCGGCGCGTGGTGCCAAGGTCCTCATACAGGGTGTGGTTGATCAGCGCGTGTGCGAAGGAGAAACGCCCCGGAGCGCTGGCTGACTCTGTGAGCACCGAGGCGGCGACCGCTCGCTCGAGGCGCTCGAGGAGCTCATCCTCGGACTCCTCGCTCACCGTTGAAAGCAGGTCGATGTCGAAGTCGCGACCGATCACCGCGGCCACCGAGAGCACGTCCGCCGTCTCCTGTCCGAGGCGCTCGACACGACGTCCGAGCACCTCGCGCACACTCTGCGGCAGGGCTAGGTCAGACAGCCCACCACGCTCAGAGATCTTGGCGCGTACCGTGAAGCGCCCGTTCTCCTGCTGGTAGATCGTTCCCGACTCGAGCAGGTGGCGCAGGATCTCAGCGGTGTAGAAGGGGTTGCCGTCGGTCTCATGGAAGAGCTCGCGCGAGAGCGCTATCGCCGCGGCATCGAGCTCGTGGCCGCCGGCGCGCTCCATGATCTCCACGATCTCCGGCTGTGACAGGCCGCCAATCGCCAGGCGCTCGACCCCTTGCTCCCGATGAAGATCGGCCAGTACCTCGGTCATTGGATGAGCGCGGTGAAGATCGGAATCCCGGTAGGTGCCGATGATCAACGCGCGCACTCCCTGACCCTCGATGAGCACGTGCTTGAGCAGCAAGAGCGTCGGCTTGTCGGCCCAGTGCAGATCGTCCAGCATCAGTACAAACGGCTCGCCCACCGAGGCCTGTCGCAGCAGTCCCACGACCGCGGCCCACAGCAGGAAGCGCTCGGTCTCGGGGTCGGTCTCGGTAGCCGGCTGGAGCTCGGGCAGCCGAGCTCGCAATTTCGGCGCCAGACGCGCGAGCTCCCCGCCGTGGCGCTCTGCGTGCGCGCGCAACACGTCCTCCGGCGCGTGCTCGACGTAGTGCGAAAGCGCCTCCACCCACGGCCCGTAGGGGACCCGCAGCTCTTCGTCGCAGCGTCCATATAGAACAACGGCCCCCTCAGAGCGTGCTTCGAGCGCCTCATGGGTTGACAGGCGCGTCTTGCCGATCCCGGGCTCACCGGAGATCAGCGCGAGGCGCCGGTTTCCCTCGCTTGCCTCCTTAAAGAGCTCGGAGAGGCGGTCCCGCTCCGGAGCGCGGCCCACGAACCCCCCCGGGGGCATCTCCTGCAGGCGCGGGGGAAGCGGAACCGAGGGAGCCTCCTCACCGAGCGGCTCCCACCCGACCTCGACAGTCGCCAGCGCCTCGGGCAAGCCCTTGAGCTCTAACTCGCCGACGGACTTGAACGAGCTCTCCTGTCTTCCCCCCGCGAGGTGGCCGACGATCTCCTTGGCGAGGATCTGCCCACCGTGGGCCCGGTCGCACAGGCGCGCGGCCTCGATCACAGGCATGCCGAAGTAGTCGCCGTCTGAGGCGGTGGCGTCGCCGAGGCTCATGCCGACCTTGATCAACAGCTGCTCCCCAGCGGCGCGGTTGCGACGCTCGAAACGCTGCTGCACGGCGACCGCACAGGAGACCGCTTGGGAGGCACTGTCGAAGGCGGCGATCAGTCCATCGCCGGTGTTCTTGACCTCGCGCCCGCCGCTCTCCTCAAGCGCGCCGCGTAGCAGGGCGAAGTGCTCGTCTCTGAGCTCGTCGGCCGCGCCGGGACCGATGCGCGACTCAAGCCCCGTGGAGCCCACCAAGTCAGTGATCAAGATCGTGACCGTCTCAACACGCGCGCCGCTCATCCGCCCATGATCCACCCTCAAGCAGGCTTGCGCGGCGACGTCACGCTCTGCTGTGAGATGGATCCTCAATAGCTCCCACGCCACACCGAAGCGAACGCTGACCGACACGCCCGCTCGCAGAGCGACGCGAACGTCTCACCATCTCGCACCACGCTCCTGCACCGGACGACCTGCAGTCGTACCGACGTACGCTCGGCACACGCTCGCTTACGCTTGCGGAAGCAGGCGCAGCACCGTCGTAAGCGCCGGCGCCTCTGTGTCGTCGCGAGCGAGCGCCGGCGGCTCGAGCCCAGACCCGCCCACCTCCCACCCGGAAGCGGAAGCGCCGGTTGCAGGTCGATCTCGTGCTGGCTTGGTGGCCCCGCGCCCCGGCCACGCTGTCGCGCGACGTGCGCTCACTGATCATCACGAGTCTTGAAAGGTGATCGTGTGCGGGCACCCCCGACCCCCGCAGCGGCGAGCCGCTAGGGTGGTCCTATCGGTCGAACGTCCGTTCGACCAGAGCAGCGCCCCGCGCTTCCGCAGTCGTTGCCTCGCAGCGCCCTCCGCGTCTCGCAGTGCACATACCCGGAGGTGAACAGAGATGGCCAAAAGGACCGTCAAGTGGTTCAACCATGACCGAGGCTGCGGATTCATCACACCCGATGACCCGACCAGGAGCTGCTCGGAACTCCACAACAAGGGACGGAAAGACATGGCCTCAAGCGGCAAGAAGAAGACCACGATGGCAAAGCTCACCCGTGAAAGCAGGCTCCGCGAGCGTCGGCTGGACAAGCAGGCCAAGAAGGACGCGCGGAAGCAGGCTCCGGCACATCACCCAGACCGGCCCGGTGACACGCTGAATGCAACGACCGGAGAGTCAGCCAATCGGGGCTGAGCCGATCGAGCCGATCCCTGAGACGTCCGGTGCGGAGCGGGTTGTCGCCGACGTGGAGGCCATCGGAGCGCCGGCGGCGGTCGCCGAGCGCGTCCGCGATTCGGTCCCGCTTTGGTTTCACACCTTCGCGCTTGCACCAGGGATCTACACGCCGGGGATCGCGCGGGACCATGGCTATCGCCTTGCGGTGCTCGGTGCGGATCGCTTTGCGGGGCGCCGCGTGCTTGACGTCGGCGCATTCGACGGCTTCTACAGCTTCCTCGCGGAGGCTCGCGGTGCACGGCGCGTTGTAGCGGTCGACAATGAGCAGTACGTCGACTGGGTGCGTGCTCGCTTCGGCGTGACGCTGACGGGCGGTGTCGGCTTCCGCGCGATCGCAGGGCTCCTCGCGTCGCGAGTCGAGTATCGCCACATGGACGTGCTGGACGTGCGCGAGCTCGGCGAGCGCTTCGACGTTGCGTTGTGTTTCGGGATCTTGCACCGGGTGACCGACCCGATTGGGGTGCTGCAGGCGGTCGCGGACGTGCTGGCGCCGGGCGGCGAAGTCGTGCTCGAGACCTACGGCTCGCGCCTGGCCGCCGACGCCCCGGCGATCGAGGTTCACGAGCCTGGCGATGTTTACGCGCGCGATGACTTCGTCTACTGGGGCTTCTCCCCGGAGGCCCTGCGGCGACTGGGCCGGCTCGTCGGCCTCGACGAGTTAGAGGTCGTCGAGAAGCTAAAGATCGACGGTCACCCGCGGATCGTCGCACTGCTACGAGCGGCCAGCTAACGGCAGCTTGCGGTTGCGCCGCTCCGGCCGCCAACCACGTCGCCCGATCGGAGCGAGCAGACGCGACCCGACCTTGCCCTGCGTGAGGGGTGGCTAACCTGGGACACGATGATGACCAACGCCGAGCCGATGACTGCACGGGGCGCCCACTACACGACGCTGCTCGAAACGATTGACAACCAGGGTGCCACGAAGCTGCACGCGAGAGAGCGGGAGCAGCTACTGGAGGCCGCCGACGCCCTGCTGTTCGGCGAGCCTGAAAACCGGCGGTTGCTTCGATCGGCTGAGGACGTGATCGAGTCCTTGGAGGCGAGTGAGCGCTGGTCGGCCGAGAGCTGTGACCAATTGCGCGAACACTTGTACGGCTGCGACGCTGCGGCTGGCATCGCCTGAGAGCTCGGTGCTCAGACCGCTGCGCTCGCGCGGCCCGCTCCTCCTTTGCGCGGTGAGCAACCGCCTACCGTTTTGCAGGGATGTCCGCAACTATGCGGGCGAGAGGACTCGAACCTCCAAGGGCTTTCACCCACCGGCTCCTAAGGCCGGCGTGTCTACCAGTTCCACCACGCCCGCTCGGCGTCCCTGAGCCTAGCTGCCGCGACGCGCGCCACGCCCACCGCGGCCTGCCGGAGCAGCGACTGCGAGCGCCGCGATGGCCACGAGCGGCGCGCGAGCTTGTATGGTCTGAGGCGCGATGGCATTCTCCGCGCCGCAGCAGCAGCCTGGTGTGGTCATCACCCACCCCAACCGCGACAAGCCGGTCGTGCAGGCCACGCGCGCAACCGTCGTGTTCCTGCTGCTCGCGAGCGCCGCGCTCGTGCTGATCGTGACGGTCGGCGGCTGGAGCGTGATGGAGAGCGCGATCCCCGTGCAGATCGTATACGTGCTGGTGTATCTCACGCTCGCGTTCTTTGCGGCCCGCTGGAATCGAGGCGTGCTTCCGGTCGGCGCAGCGCTCGCTGTACTGCTCGGGATCTTCGCGCTCGTCGCCGGCCCGAGCTGGTTCGCGCGCGACAAATCGGGCTTCGCCCAGCCGGCGATCAACTCCGGCGTGCTCGGCCTGCTCACGCTCCTGATCGTGCCGCTGCAGATCCTGCTCGTCGCGTTCGCGATGCGCGGCTTCAACCAGGGATGGAACGTGGAGCTCGAGCGCCGCGAGCAGGGCGCAGCGCCGGGAGCGTTTGGCGGCGCGCCACCGCATCCGGCCTGACAGCGGAGCGCTCGCATACACTGAGTCTGCGTCGCGCGGCGGTGGCGGAATGGTAGACGCGGGGCCCTCAAAAGGCCCTGTCCGAAAGGGTGTGTGGGTTCGAGTCCCACCCGCCGCATGGGCCTGAGACGGTCCGCATGAGGTGAGTGTCACCCGTACAGCCTGCCCGCGACCCGCTCGGGCGAGCGGCGCACGCGAACGCGAACCGTCACGGTCCGCCCGCGAGCTCGAACAACGGCTCGGCGAGACCGGTGCGCGCGACGAGGATGCCCCACGGCAGGTTCTCGTGGACCGGCAGCTCGAGCACCAACAGGCCTGCGCGTTCGCATATCAGCGCCCCGGCCGCGATGTCCCACTCGTTGACCGAGCGCTCGAAATACGCGTCATAGCGCCCTGCTGCGGTCCACGTCAGATCGAGCGCCGCGCTGCCGAAGCGGCGGATGTCACGCACGCGTGGAGCGAGCCGCTCGAGCACCTTCGCTTGAGCCGCGCGCACGCTCGCGTCATATGAAAGGCCCGTCGCGACCATCGCCGCAGCGAGCGGGTCCGCGGGCGGCCCCGCGGCCTGCATGCCCTCGACGCCGCGCGGTCCCGCCAGCTCGAGCACGCCTGCCGGGCCGATCAGGCGCGGGCGCCCGTCCCTGATCGCGGTGAACAGCTCGTTGCGGTTGGGGTCATACACCGCGCCCGCGAGCGTGCCCTCGTCGTCGGCGACCGCGACGCTGACACACCACTGCGGGATCCCGAAGAGGAAGTTGACGGTCCCGTCGAGCGGGTCGACGATCCAGCGCAGGCCACTCGAGCCGCGCTCGCTGCCGCCCTCCTCCCCCACGAACGCGTCATCGGGACGGCGCTCTGCGAGCAGCTCGCGGATCGCGCGCTCGGCCGCGATGTCCGCCTCGCTGACGAGGTCGGTGGGCGTGCTCTTGGCGCTCACGCGCCGCTCCGCGCCGTGGCGCACGCGCTCGGCGAGCAGCGCGCCGGCGACCCGCGCAGCGTCGACTGCCACCGCGAGCAGCGCGTCGGCCTCGCTCACGCGAACTCTGCCGGGCGGTGCTGCGCCCACGGGCGCGCGGCTTCGATCTGCGCCGCGAGCGAGAGCAGCGTCGGCTCGCCGTTCGCGGGCGCGACGATCTGCACCGATCGCGGCAGGCCATCGGAGCCGAAGCCCGCTGGAACCGAAGCCGCGGGCTGGCCCGTGAGGTTCCAGACGCCGTTGTAGGGGACCATCTGAGCGACCGCCTGCAGGGTCCACAGCGCGCCGCGCCCCTCGAGCTGCCCGATCCGTGGCGGCACGCTGGCCGTTGCGGGCGTGATCAGCACGTCATGGTCCTCGAGCACGCCGTTCAGCCTGCGCGCGAGCTGCGCCTCGCCCGCGAGCGAGCGCTCGAGCAGCGCCGGCGTGACCATCGCCCCGAGGCGCGACATCCCGCGCGTACGCCGCTCAACGCGCTCCGGATGCTCGAGCGCGCACTGGTCGTCGTGGGTACCGCGCAGGTAGCGCGCAACCAGCGACGGCAACGCACCGAACCCGTAGTCGGGATCTCCCTCTGACACCTCGTGTCCGAGCGAGCGCAGCAGCTCGACCGTCTCCTCGAGCGCGTTGCGCGCCTGCGCGTCCACGCGGCCGGGGATGCCCGGCGGCATGCGCGTGGAGTAGGCGATGCGCAGTGCAGCAGGCGGCGTCGCTGCGGATTGCGAGAATGGTTGCGCTGGCGCGGGTGCTTTGTCCTCGTCGATCGCGATCGCGCCGGAGGCCACGTCATGGAACAGCGCCGTATCGGTGACCCTGCGCGTGAGCACGCCGTTGACCGACAGGCCGTGCCACGCACGGCTGCGCGGCGCGAGCGATACGCGCCCGCGCTGTGGCTTCAGGCCGAACAGGCCGCACCATGCCGCCGGTATGCGGATCGAGCCCGCGCCGTCGGAACCCAGAGCCGCGCCCACCAGCCCCGCGGCGACGGCGGCGGCGCTGCCGCCGCTCGAGCCGCCCGGCGCGCGCTGGCGATCCCACGGGTTGCGGGTCGTGCCGAAGGTCGCGGTCTCCGTGAACGGCCACAGCGCCATCTCGGGCACGTTGGTCTTGCCGATGATCACCGCGCCCGCGTCGCGCAGCCGCCGCACCACCTCCGCATCCGCGGATGCGGGTCGTTCGACCGCGTTGGTCCCGAACGTCGTCACCTCGCCGGCGACGTCGATGTCGTCCTTGACCGCGATCGGGACCCCGAGCAGCGCCCGCGCGGCACCCGCTCCGCGACGTGCGTCCGCCTGGTCGGCCTCGAGGCGCGCGCGCTCGGCAAGCACGACGCGAAACGCGTTCAAGCTCTCATCGTGCCGCGCGATCCGCTCCAGGTAGAGCTCCACGAGCTCGCGCGAGGAGACCTCTCCCGCGGCGATCAGCTCCGCCTGGCGCGAGATCCCGGCGTAGGCGAGGTCGATCGCGTCCATCTCGCGCTCAATCTATTGAAAACCGCCCGCCGGCAGCCACGGCCGGCGGGATTCCTAGACGGGCGTCACAGGGTTGTGCTTGGCAGGCCAGGAGCGCTGCCTGCCGCGCGCATGCGCGAAGCGGCGGATCAGCTCATCGCGAAGGTCACCGGGCTCGACGACCGCGTCGATCACCAGCTCCGAGGCGAGATGCAGGATGTCGATGTCCTGCGCATACTCACTGCGCAGCTGCTCGGTTCGCAGCACGCGCTCCTGCTCGTCGGCAATCGCCTGCAGCTGGTTGTAGTAGACCGCGTTGATCGCCGCCTGCGGTCCCATCACCGCGATCGACGCGCTCGGCAGCGCGATGCAGCAGTCGGGCTCGAACGCGGGCCCCGCCATCGCATACAGGCCCGCGCCGTAGGCCTTGCGCACGATCACCGAGACCTTCGGCACGGTCGCTTCGCTGACCGCGCTGATCATCTTCGCCCCGTGCCGGATGATGCCGTCGCGCTCGACCTGCGTGCCGATCATGAAGCCCGGCACGTCGGCGAGGAACAGCAGCGGCACGTTGAACGCGTTGCAACTCCAGATGAAGCGCGCGGCCTTGTCGGCGGAGTCGCCGAACAGCACGCCGCCCTTGTGCTTCGGCTGGTTGGCGACGATCCCGATCGCGTAGCCGTGCAGGCGCGCGTAGCCGACGATCAGCTCGCGCGCCCAGCGCGCGTGGATCTCCATCAGCGATCCCTCGTCGATGAGCGCGTCGATCAGCGCCTTCATGTCGAAGGGCTTGTTCTCGTCCTCGGGGATCAGCGCAGCGATGCTCTCGCCGCCCGCGCGCACCTCGCCCGCCAGCGCGAGCGGCGGCTGCTCGCGCCAGCTGCCCGGCAGGTAGGAGAGGTAGCGCTGCGCGGAGGCGATCCCCTCCTCGTCGCTCGCGACCAGCTGGTGGGCGCAGCCCGAGACCCCCGTGTGCATGCGCGCGCCGCCCATCTCCTCGAGGCTCACCTTCTCGCCGATCACCATCTCGGCCATGCGCGGTGAGCCGAGGTACATCGACGCATTGCCCTCGCGCATGATCACCACGTCGCAGAACGCAGGGATGTACGCGCCGCCGGCTGCGCTCGGGCCGAACAGCACGCATATCTGCGGCACGACGCCCGAGAGCTTGACCTGGTTGTGGAAGATCGCGCCCGCGCCGCGCCTGCCGGGGAACATCTGCACCTGCTCGGTGATGCGCGCGCCCGCGGAGTCCACGAGGTAGACCATCGGGATCTCGAGCGTCAGCGCGCGTTCCTGGATGCGAAGGATCTTCTCGACCGTCTTCGGGCCCCACGAGCCAGCCTTGACCGTCGGATCGTTGGCCATCAGCGCGAGCGGGCGCCCGTCGAGCTCGCCGACGCCGGTAACCACGCCGTCCGCGCCCAGGCCGTCCTGCTCCCAGTTCGCGAGCAGCGCCTCCTCGCAGAAGCTGCCGTCGTCGAGCAGCAGCGCGATCCGCTCGCGCACCGGAAGCTTGCCCTGCTCGATCGCCTTCTCGCGATGACGCTCCGGCCCGCCCGCCAGCGCACGCTCGACCGCCGTGCCGAGCTCCTTCGCGCCCGGCCTGGTCTCGCTCGCGCTCACGCGCACCACCGTCGCAGCGCGCATCTTTGCTGAGAGCTCATCGCTGCAGTCAATCTAGCTTGCGCCGAGCGGCGCGCAGCCGCTCGCCCCTCAGATCCCCGGGTTCTCCTGCGGCTTCTCGCCCGCGTATGTGTAGAAGCCGATGCCCGACTTGCGCCCGAACCAGCCCGCGCTGAGCATCTTGCGCAACGTCGGCGGCCGCGCGAAACGGCGCTCGCGGAACTCGTCGAAGAGCACGTCGCAGATCGAGCCGAGCGTGTCGAGCCCGACGAAGTCGGCGAGCGTCAGCGGCCCCATCGGATGCCCCGCTCCCGCCTTCATCGCCTCGTCGATCTCGCTCACCGAGCCCACCCCCTCCTCGAAGGCGCGGATCGCGTCGAGCATGTATGGCACCAGCAGGCGGTTGACGATGAACCCCGCGCGATCCTTCGTGGGGATCGCGAGCTTGCCCTCCGAGCGCGCGAACGCCAGCGCCGCCTCGAACGCAGCGTCGGAGGTGGTCACGCAGCGGATCACCTCGACGAGCTTCATCACCTGCGCGGGGTTGAAGTAATGCAGCCCGACGAAGCTCTCAGGACGCCCGGTGACGGCCGCCTGATCGATGACCGCGAGCGAGGAGGTGTTGGTCGCGAACAGCGCACCCGCCTTGACGATCTGGTCGACCTCGCGCCACATTTCGAGCTTCAACGGCAGGCTCTCGGTGATCGCCTCGATGACCAGATCGCAGTCGGCGAGGTCGCCGTAGGAGACGGTTCCCTGGATGCGTCCGCGGATCGCGTCGGCCTCCTCTTGGGTGGAGCGCTCCTTCTCGACCGCTCGCGCGAGCTGCTTCTCGATCTTCGAGATCCCCTTCTCGAGCTTCGCCTCATCGACCTCTCGCAACACCACCTGATTGCCCGCCTCAGCGGCGAGCTGCGCGATGCCGTGGCCCATCAGCCCGGCTCCCAGCACGCCCACCCTCTCGATCTGCTGCGCCATGAGACCTCCGCTCGGATTCTTCCCTGGGCTTTCCGAACGGGAGCCTATTACGCGGCCGCCGGCGCGCGCCCGGCGCCCTTTGCGCCGCAGCCGCTTGCGCGCTCAGGCAGTGCTCACGAGCGGCGGCGCGGCTGTAGGCTCACATGCGCATCGCGCACGACATCCGCCGTGCGCGCTCGAGGAGCCAGGAGGCCGCCCATGAGCATGATCATCACCGAGGACTTCGGGCCCGTGAGGCACGTGGTGCTCAACCGGCCCGAGAAGCGCAACGCGATGAACCAGGCTCTGCTGCTCGAGCTCGCCGACGCGCTGCGCGCGGCCGCCGGCGAGCCCTCGGTCGAGTGCGTGGTGCTGCGCGGCGAGGGGCCCGTGTTCTCAGCGGGCGTGGACCTCGTCGAGCTGATGGGCTCGACCGGCCAGCCGGCGATGCTGCGGCCCTTCCGCGGCGTCTTCTTGGAGTGCGCGAACCTGTGCGAAACGATGCCGAAGCCGGTCGTCTGCCAGATCCACAGGACGTGCGTGGGTGGCGCCCTGGAGGTAGCGCTCGGATGCGATCTGCGGGTGGCCTCGAGTGACGCGCAGCTCGGCCTGCCGGAGGTGAAGTTCGGGCTGATCCCCGACGTCGGCGGCTCGACGCGCCTACCCGCCGTGGTCGGCGTCGGACGCGCGAAGGAGCTGATCATGACCGCCAGGCTGATCGACGCGGCCGAGGCCGAGCGCATCGGGCTCGTCAACCGCGTGGTCGCGCCCGAGCAGCTCGAGGCGGCGACCCGCGAGCTGGTCGACGAACTGCTCGCGAACTCGACGATCGCGGTCGGTCGCGCGAAGCGCGTGATCGACGCCTCGGCGCGTCCCGCGCTCGCACATACACTCGAGCTCGAGGTCGCGGTTCAGGAGTACTGCGTCGCCGAAGCACGCGAGCGCGCGCGCCTGGAGAGCGAGTCCCAGGCCGCGCTCACGACCTAGGTTCGCCAGTCGACCGGGCCGGCCACCAGCGTGTGGCTGCCGAGCGGGCGCCCGAGGATCTCCTGGGCGCGCCGCGCACAGGCGATCAGAGCGTCGAGGTCCACGCCGGTCTCGAGGCCCATCTCGTGCAGCATCGAGACGAGATCCTCGGTGGCGATGTTACCGGTCGCGCCTGCCGGAACCGGGCAGCCGCCGAGCTCGCCGAAGCTCGACTCGAAGCTCTCAACGCCGGCCTCGAGCGCGCCGAGCACGTTCGCGAGCCCTGCTCCGCGCGTGTTGTGGAAATGCGCGGTCAGCTGCACCTCATCGCCGAGCGCCGAGCGCGCCTGCTCGAAGAACTCGCGCACCTGACGCGGGTTGGCCATCCCGGTCGTATCGCCGAAGCCGATCTCCTGCGCGCCGGCGTCGCGCAGGGCCGCCGCGATCTCGAGCACCCGTGCAACCGGCACGCGGCCCTCGAACGGGCACCCGAACGACGTCGAGATCACGCCCTCGCAGCGTAGGTCAGCCGCGCGCGCTCGCGCGAGCACGCGCTCGAGCCCGTCAAGCGACTCCGCGATCGTGCGGTTGACGTTCCTGCGGTTATGCGTCTCGGACGCCGACAGGAACACGTTGATCTCATCAAACGCCTGACGGCGTGGGGACGCGGAGTGCGACCGCGGGGCATCGTGTAGCAGCTCGAGGGCGGCGTCGAGCCCCCGCTCGTTGGGGATGAGCACCGAGACGCTCACCTGCGACGGGACGTCGATCCGCGCGAGCACCTCGGCGGCGTCGGCGAGCTGCGGGATCACGTCTGGACGCACGAAGCTCGTGACCTCGAGCCTGCCAAGCCCTGTGCGCGCGAGCGCATCGATCAGCTCGACCTTGTGCTCGGTCGAGATGATCTCCGGCTCGTTCTGAAAGCCGTCGCGCGGACCGACCTCCCGCACGCTCACGCCGCTCATGAGATGCAGCCTATACTCGGCCGCCGTGCCCGCGTCCCCCGCAGATCCCGTGGCTGTGCTTGGTGGTTCGGGGGCGTTCGGGTTCGGGATCGCGATCCGCCTGGCGCAGGCAGGAGTGCCGATCGTGATCGGCTCGCGCGAGCGCTCACGCGCCGAGCAGACCGCCAAACACGCACGCGAACTCATACCCGACGGCACCTTCACAGGCCACGAGAACACCACCGCGGTCCACGACGTGCAGAGCATCATCCTCAGCGTCCCCTTCCGAAACCACTCAGAGACCCTCACAAACCTCAAAAGCGCACTGCACGCCGGACAGCTTCTGATCGACACC
>JAXDGS010000104.1:0-16723 GCA_034664905.1 Solirubrobacteraceae bacterium
CGGCCGATCGCCGCCTTGAGGGCGGCGACGGCCGGAGGAGCCGGAGACTCCGAATCCTCGCTGTAGGGCGGGATCTCGGCGAGCTGCTCGAACGACGTGAACCTCACGCCCGCGGGCAGGAGCTTGCGCGCGCCCGCGAGCAGGAGCGTGTTGTACGAGTCGCGGCGCAGGCTGCCCGAGAGGCCGAGGATCTCCATCGTCCTACGCCTCCTTCACGAGCTCGAGGGCGACCTCGAGCTTGACGTCGTTCTCGAGCGCGAAGCCGCCCTTGGGAAGCGGCGCATTCCACTCGAGCCCGAACTCGCGCCGGTCGATGACCGCCTCGAGCTCGACGCCGATCTTCTCATTGCCGGCGATGTCGGTGTGCGGACCGGACACGCTGCCGCGAGCGGTGATCCGGTGCGTGCGATCCTTGATCGTGAGGTCGCCCTGCACCTCGAGCTCGCCGTTCTCGCCGATCGTCACCGCGCTGGAGGTGAAGCTCAGCTCGGGGTAGCGCTCGGCGTCGAAGAACTCCGGTGAGCGCAGGTGAGCCGCGAGGTTCTCGTCCTTGACCTGCAGCGAGTCGGCGCGCACCGATCCCTGCAGCTGCGGCGATCCGTCCTCGCCGGCGCTCAGCGAGCCTGTGTACTCATCGAAGCGACCGCGGAAGGTCGCGACGACCATGTGCTTGACGGCAAAGCCGACGTGGGAGTGGACCGTGTCGATCTTCCATGTTCCGGTGGCGATCGCCGGTGCTGTTGCTGTGGTCATTTCGATGCTCCTTTCAAGGGGAACGGACTACAGTCCGCTTAGATGAGTGAAGCATAACACAAAACGGACCACAGTCCGATTGCTACCATTAGTGCTGATGGACACACGCGAGGAGCCCCAAACATCAGCCGTGGAAGAGCTGTCCCCGTTACTACCCGCTCTGCCCGCGCTTCCACAGATCGACGCGGTCGCCCCCGAGCGCGCCGACGCTGCCCGCAACCGCGAGCGCATCCTCTGCGCCGCGCGGCGCCTGTTCGCGGAGCGCGGTGCGGGCTGTGTCTCGATGGATGAGGTGGCCGAGACCGCGGGCGTCGGCAAGGGCACCCTGTTTCGTCGCTTCGGCTCGCGTGCGGCGCTCGCGAGAGCGGTGCTCGACGAGCAGGAGCGGGCCTTTCAGGAGCAGCTGATCCGCGGAGAGCCGCCACTTGGACCCGGCGCCCCGGCGCGCGAGCGCCTGATCGCATTCGGCGAGGCGATGCTCGACACGCTCGAGGCCCACGCCGAGCTGCTGGTCGCCGCAGAGGCTCGCGGCGAGCGTTTCGTCGCGGGCGCGGGCGCCGTGCACCGTCTGCACGTGACGCTGCTGCTGGGGGAGGCCGAGCCGGAGTGCGACGCGCAGCTGCTCGCCGAGGCGCTGCTCGCGAGCCTCGGTGCGGAGCTGTTCAGCTACCTGCGCTACGACCGCGGGATGAGCCTCGCGCGGCTCAAGGACGGCTGGCGCGAGCTGGTCGGAGGCACGCTTCGCGGCGCGCCCGAACCGGTCTAGGCGACGACCTCGACGCCCACGAGATCGGACGCCGAGAGCTCCCCGGGGCTCTCGCGCTCGAGCACCGAGTCGAGCGCAGCGATCGCCACCTCGAGCTGCTCCAGATCTGGCTCGCGGGTCGTGAGCAGCTGCAGCTTCAGCCCGGGCCACATCACCGCGCGCACCCAGCGCCGGGATCGGTTGCGCCCCGCGAACTTGATCAGCTCGAAGGAGATCCCTGCGATCAGCGGCACACCGAGTACGCGCGTGGCCATCAGCCAGTACCAGGCGGGGAGTCCGATCGGGGCGAACACGAAGATCGCGACGACCATGACCACGAGCAGAAAGCTTGTGCCGCAGCGCGGATGCAGCCGCGAGAAGCGCTGGGCGTTGACGGGCGTGAGCGGCAGGCCGGCCTCATAGCAGGAGATCGTCTTGTGCTCGGCGCCGTGATACTCGAACACGCGTCGCAGATCGCGCACTCGCGAGAGCGCGAGCAGATAGCCGAGGAACAGGCTCGTGCGCAGCACGCCCTCGACGAGCCAGAACAAGAGCGAGGATCCGAGCTGATGCTTGATGAGGCTGGTCAAGCCGACCGGGATCAGGAAGAACAGCACGACCGCCATCGCGATCGCGACGACCACGGTGCCCGCCCACATCGCTCGCGGGATCTCCTGCTGGCTCTCATCCTGGTCGGGAAGCTGCGCGTTGGCGGAGACCTCGAGCGCCCGGAAGCCGATCGCGAGCGAGCCGCCGAGCGCAACGACGCCGCGCACGATCGGCAGCCGCAGCACGCGATGACGACGCATCGCGGAGTCAAGCGGGAACGCGCTGACCTCGATCTCACCGAGCGCGGGCGCTGCCGGGGCGGCGTCTCCCTCGAGGCGCTGCTCTGAGGGCTTGCGCACCGCCACGGCCCAGCTTGAGACGCCGCGCATCATCACGCCCTCGAGCACGGCCTGGCCGCCGATCGGAGCGTCGCGCTGGGCCCTCAGCTCGCCGTCGTGCTCCACCTCGACGGCAGGGGCCACCGCGCCGGGCATGTAATTACTGCGCCGCGCGAGCTTTGGCGGTATGCAGGCGACCCTTGGCGACTCGGCGCTGGAAGCGCTCGACGCGCCCGCCGCTGTCCATCAGCTTCTGCCTGCCCGTGTAGAACGGGTGACAGTTCGAGCAGACCTCGACGTGCAGCTCTGCCTGGGTGGCGCGCGTGGTGAACTCGTTACCGCACGTGCAGCGCACGTGGGCAGGAACGTAGTTCGGGTGGATCTTGGCCTTCATCGCACGATCCATTCTAGCGGCCGCAGCTATGCGCCTGTAGTCGTGCCGGCTGCTGGAGCGGGCACGCTCGGCGGAGGCGCAGGCTCCTCGCAGCGCGGCGTGCGCAGCTCCTGTGACTTGATCACGTGGCCCTTCGCGTTGATCCAGCGAAAGCGGACCGACGCGCGGTAGGACGAAGGCGCGGAGAGGTTCGTGACCTGCTTGAGGTACCTGTAGGTCTTGACCCCGGGCGCGGCCGCGCGCCACACGCCGAGCCCCGGCGCGATGACCGGGTGAAAGAGCGCTTCCGCGGGCAGCCGCTCGAGCACTTCGATGCGCATGCCCATCCGCACGGCGCCGGGGATCGCGGTCATTTCGCCCGCGAAGGTCGCCGAGCGTTCGGTCTGTTCGACCGCGGTGACGCATTGTGCGAGCGACGCGCTCGCGAGCGCCTTCGCCCCCACGCCGCTGCCCTGGAGCGCGGCGCGGGCGCTGCTCGACGGCGCGACGCATGTCGCGGCAATCGCAGCCGCGAGCACCACACGAGCGCGTGCGGGCAGGGTCCAGGTCGATGCTCCTCTGATCACAGCCCCTAAACACGACGCGCGCGTGCAGGTTTCGCCCCGCCGCGGGAGGTGTGTCCCGAGTCGAGGCTCAGGTGAGCTGGTAGAGCGGCCCGTCGCCGCCCTCGGGCGTCGTCAGCCGGCCGCCCTTGGCGGTGATCGCACCGCACTGCACGCAGTTGGTGTAATTGACGATCACGTCCACCTCGCCGTGCTCGGGCGCGTCATCGGGGATCTCATAGACGCCCGCGGGACACATCCAGCGCCAGGTCTCCGCGATCTCGCGCGGCACGTGCTGGCGCACGCGGATGTGATTGGGGGCGTCGTCGCGCGTCGCGTTGCCGCTGATGAATACCGAGGAGAGCTTGTCGAACGTGTACTTGCCGTCGGGCTTCGGATAGCGATCCTTGGTCTTGCCGATGAACATCGGACGCTCGTCATTGCGATGCCAGGACCAGCGACCGCCCGGGAAGCGCCCCTTGGTGGCGATCATCAGGTTCACGAGCGGCCCGCCGCGCAGGAAGCCCTTCTGGAAGGGCTGGCGCGTGTTGCGCACCTCATAGAGCTCCTTGCCGACCTGCGAGTCCTCGATCGCCTGCTCGTAGGACTCGAAGGAGGATTCCCCGCGCACGAGCGCCGCATAGATCGACTCGGCGGCGAGCTTCCCGGACGTAAGGCAGTGATGGACGCCCTTGAGCGCGACCGTGTCCACCATCCCGCCGGCATCTCCGACGAGCACCGCGCCGGGCATCGACAGCTTCGGCATCGACCAGTAGCCGCCGCCGGGCAGTGCCTTCGCACCCCACGCCACCCGTTCGCCGCCCTCGAGGATGCCCTTCACCAGCGGGTGCAGCTTGAACTGCTGCAGCAGATCGTGAGCCGAGGTCGTCGCGTCCGCATACTCGAGGTCGATCACGAAGCCGATGCTCACGAGATGATCGCCGGTCTTCTCGTCGGTCATCGGGTAGATCCAGGTGCCGCCGATCTGCCCGTACTTCGGAGAGAGCTTCAGCGGCCATGGCCCGATCGTGTGAATCAGGCGCTGCTGCGGCTTGGGGACCTTCCAGACCTCCTTCACGCCGAGCTCCCACACCTGCGGCTCACGCCCCTCCGCGAGCTCGAACTCCTTGATCGCCGCGCCCGTCAAGTGCCCCCAGCATCCCTCGGCGAGCACCGTCGCCTGAGCCTTGATGTCGGTCCCCGGCTCGAAGTTCGAGAGCGGCTCGCCATCCTTGCCGCGACCCTTGTCGCCCGAGCGCACGCCCACGACGCGCCCATCGTCGACGATCAGCTGGGTGGCCGAGGTCTCGGTGAGGATGTAGGCACCGGCCTCCTCCGCCTGGCGCTGCTGAAAGCGCGCCATCGCCGAGACCGACACGACCTCGTTGCCGTGGTTCTTGAACGGCGGCGGCGGCGGTATGCGCAGCTTCGTCTTCGCGCTCGGCAGCAAGTAGACGGCCTCCTTGGCCACCTCGCCGTAGGCGAAGCCCTCCTTGCGCCAGTCCTCGCGGCTCATCTCCGGGAAGAGCTCCTGCAGCGGGCCGGGGCGCATGACCGCGCCCGAGAGGTTGTGCCCGCCGCACGTCTTCGCCTTCTCGATCACAGCGACAGGGACTTCGCCGAGGCGCTCCATCGTCTGCGGATCCTCCGCGAGCAGCTGCAGCAGCCGGTTTGCGCATGCGAGCCCGGCGGTGCCGCCGCCGACGATCGCCACGCCCACCTCGATCAGCTCGTCCTCGGCATCGAGGCCCCGCTTGATGAACTCCTTGCGCGAGTCGACCGGCGGCGGGAAGGCCGCCGGCGCAAGACTGCCGTTGTGCGAGCCGCTAGCGCCTGACACGAGCGGAGCTCCGGGTCCGGGCCGCGACGCGGCGGGAACGGCCCGTGGGGGCTGTGCGGGCCACCGTCACGCCTCCTTCCTGGCCTTCACCGCTTCGGCGAGCTTGGGCAGGATCTTGTTGAGATCGCCGACGATCCCCAGATCGGAGAATTCGAAGATCGGCGCGTTCGCGTCCTTGTTGATCGCGACGATGTTCTCGGAGTTCTGCATCCCGACCTTGTGCTGGATCGCGCCGGAGATGCCGGCCGCGAGGTATAGCTTCGGCGCGACCGTCTTGCCGGTCTGGCCGATCTGGGCGGCGTAGGGGTACCAGCCCGCGTCGACGACGGCGCGCGTGGCGGCGACGGCGCTGTTGCCGCCGAAGGCCTGCGCGAGCGCTTCGCACAGAGCGAAGCCCTCGGCGTTGCCGAGCCCTCGTCCGCCCGCGACGAGGATGTCGGCGCCCTCGATGTCCACGTCGGCACCGCGCTGTTCGCCGCGCGTGACCATCGTCGCCTGCAACGCGTGTGCGCTCAGCTCGAAGCTCAGCTGCTCCACCACCGCGTCGCCGGCGCCGCTCTGGCGGATCTCGAATGCATTCAGGCGGCCGATGATGATGCCGACCTCGGAGCGGTACTTGACGTCGGAGATCGCCGAATCGCCGAGAATCGGGCGCTCTGCGATCAGCTCTCCGCCCTCGGCGCGCACGTTGGTGACCTCCATCACCACGCCCGCTCCGAGCCGTGCGGCCAGGCCCGCGCCGATCTCGAAGCCGAGCAGGCCTCCCCCGAACAGCGCGTAGGAGTAGCCGCCGTCGGTGATCGCTTTCGCCATCGCGTCGACGACGGGCTGCGCAAGGCCTTCGGGTCCCTCGGCGACGAGCACCTTCTTGGCGCCGTAGCCGCCGAGCGAGGCCGCGAGCTCCTGCGGAACGTTCTCGCCGAGCAGGATCGCGTGCGCCTCCCCGCCAAGCTCCGCTGCGAGCTTCGCACCCTCCGAGACCGCGCCCAGGGAGTTCTTGTTGATCGCACCCTCGTAGTGGAGCGCGTAGACCAGGATGTTCGCCATTTCTCTGCGCTCCTCCTTAGATGAGCTTGCGCTCGTCGAGCCACGCGATGATCTTCTCGACCGTCTCGCCGGTGTCTTCGTCCTCGATGATCTCGCCCGCCGCCTTCGCCGGCGGCGGTTTCGCGGCGAACCACTGCGCGGCCGAGTTCTCACCGCCAACTTTGGCGGCGTCGATCTCGACGTCGGCGACGCCGAGCGCGTCCAGCGGCTTCTTCTTGGCCCCCATGATCGCCTTCAGCGACGGATAGCGCGGCTCGTTGATCGCATCGCCGACGGAGATGACCGCGGGCAGCTTCACCTGGACAGTGTCGTAGCCGTACTCCGCCTGGCGCTCGCAGCGCAGGCTCTCGCTCTCGATGTCCATCTTGATCACCTGCGTCAGCGATGGCATGCGCAGGTGCTCGGCGACGACCGCGCCGATCGTGTAGCACTCACCGTCGTCGGACTGCTGTCCGAGCAGCACGAGGTCGGGTTTCTCGCGCTCGAGCGTCTTCGCAAGCGCGTAACCGGTCGCCGCGACGTCCGATCCGGCAAGCGAGGGATCGCTCAGGTGCACCGAGCGGTCTGCGCCCAGCGAGACCGCCTTGTGCAGTGCGCGCACCGCGGTCTCCGGTCCCATCGTCACCGCGACGATCTCCTCGACGGGAACCGCGCCGCCCTCCCTGATCTGCATCGCAGCCTCGATGGCGTGCGTGTCATACGGGTTGAGGTTCTTCTCCCCGTTGCGGTCCATGCGCCCCGTCGACTGATCGATCCGCTTTTCGACGGCGGCGTCCGGGACCTCCTTCACCAGGACGCATATCTTCATTCTCGTGCCAGCTCCTTGGGTTCTGTTGGATGCGATCCTAGCGCTTTACGCCGATTGACTGACGAGTCAATCAGTAGCGGTGCGCGCGGACGTCGCGCTGCGTATGAAATCGACGATCGCCTGGGTCGGCGCGCCCGGCGTGAACACCTCGGCGACGCCGAGCTCCTTCAGCTCCGGGATGTCCTCCGCCGGGATCGTCCCGCCGACGGTGATCACGACATCCTCGATGCCCTGCTCGCGCAGCAGCTGCACGACCCGCGGGACGAGCGTCATGTGCGCCCCCGAGAGGATCGACAGGCCGACCGCGTCGGCGTCCTCCTGGATCACCGTCTCGACGATCTGCTCCGGCGTCTGGTGCAGGCCGGTGTAGATCACCTCCATGCCCGCGTCGCGAAGCGCGCGCGCGATGATCTTGGCGCCGCGGTCGTGGCCGTCGAGGCCCGGCTTGGCAACGACGACGCGGATCTTGCTGGAGGTTGGCGAGGTGGCGGGCATGCAAAGGACGCTCGGGGCGGCCATACATTATGCGCCGCGGCCACGCCGCGGCGAGCGGCGCATGCGAGCGCGGCCGACCGGCGCGCTCGCGCTGCGCTCGCGAACGATCCTCCCGAGCGACGCCAGCGCGGTGCCGGCGCCCAGCGCCGCGAGCACCTTCAGCCGCCGCCCCAGCCTGTCGAGGTGCAGCACCTCCCAGCCTTCCTCGGCTGCGATCCGCCGCAGATCGGAGTCCGGGTTGACGACGACCGCATGACGCACCGCGCGCAGCATCGGCAGATCGGACTCCGAGTCCGAGTACGCATAGGAGGCGGCCAGATCGATCCCCTCGCGCTCCGCGACCTCGGCCATCGAGATGACCTTTCCCTCGCGGTAGTTGAACGGGCCGGCCGGCCGGCCCGTGTAGAAGCCGTCGACGATCTCCGAGCGTGAGCCGAGCCCACCGTCGAATGCGAGCACGTGCGCGAGCAGATCGGCCATCTCCTGCGAGGCTGCGGTGAGGATGTACACCAGGTCGCCCGCGTCCTGGTGGGCGTACGCACGCGCGAGCATCTCCGGATACAGACGCGGCAGGACGCCCGCGAGCACGCGCGGAGACATCCGCTCGAGGTCGCGAACGCGCACGCCAGCGATCATCTTGCCGATGCGCTGGCGCACGTCATCGGCGCGTTCGTCGGTCGAGCCGCGCAGACGGAAGCGCAGGTTCTCGTAGGCGTCGCGCGCGAGCCTGCGGCGCGTGATCATTCCGGTCTCGTAGGCGGCGCGCGCGAAGAAGATGCCCGAGGAGCCCGCCATCAACGTCTTGTCGAGGTCGAAGAACGCCGCGGCTCGCGGCTGGCCGTTGCGAGATGCTTCTGCGCCCTGTTCCGCTTCGGCCACTAGACCTTGAGGATCACCGCGTCGCCCTGGCCGCCGCCGGAGCAGATCGCCGCGCAGCCGAGCCCTCCTCCGCGGCGGCGCAGCTCGAGCACGAGGCTGCCGAGGATGCGCGCGCCGGAGGCGCCGATCGGATGCCCGAGAGCGACAGCGCCGCCGTTGACGTTGACGCGCTCGGGCTCGATCCCGAGCATGCGAATCGAGTTGAGCGTGACCGAGGCAAACGCCTCGTTGATCTCCCACAGGTCGATGTCGCCGGGCTGCAGGCCCGCCTTCTCGAGCGCCTTCTTGGCCGCGCTCGCCGGTGTCGTCGCGAGATAGGCGAAGTCGTTGGCGCTCTGCGCGTGCGTGAGGATCTCCGCGAGCGGCGTGGCGCCATTGGCGGCCGCCCACTCCTCCGAGGCAAGCACCAGCGCGCCACCGCCGTCGTTGACCCCCGGCGAGTTGCCTGCGGTGTGCGAGCTGTCCTTGCCGAGCAGCCCGGGCAGCGCGGCGAGCTTCTCGAGCGAGGTGTCGCGGCGCGGCCCCTCGTCGATCTCGACCAGCTGCTCACCCTTGCGGCTCTTGACTGCGACGGGCACGATCTCCTCCGCGAGCCGACCCTCGTCGGTCGCCTTCAGAGCCAGCTCGTGCGAGCGCAGTGCCCAGCGATCGAGGTCCGCGCGGGTCATCTCGAGCTCGTCGCCGACCTCGGTCGCCTCGACGAACATCTGCTTGCCGGAGAACGGGTTGGTGAGCCCATCGTGCACCATCGCGTCGAGCATCTTGGCGTCGCCCATGCGGTAGCCGAAGCGCGCCTGCGGAAGCAGGTACGGAGCCTTGGACATCGACTCCATGCCTCCGCCGACGGCGATGTTCACATCGCCCGCGCGGATCGCCTGGTCGATGATCACCGACGCGCGCAGCCCGGATGCGCAGACCTTGTTGATCGTCTCCGAGGAGACCTCCTTGGGGATGCCCGCTTTGATCTGCGCCTGGCGCGAGGGGATCTGGCCCTGGCCTGCCTGCAGCACCTGGCCCATGATCACGTGCTCGACCTGCTCGGGCTCGACGCCGGCACGCTCGAGCGCCGCGCTGATAGCCAGCGCGCCCAGCTCCGTCGCCTCCACGGTCGAGAGAGCGCCGCCCATCTTGCCGACTGGAGTGCGCGCGGTACCGAGGATCACGGTCTTGGGCATGAAGCGGGTCTCTCTCCTATGGATGGGTGGCGGGGGTGAGGCCGAGAATGGTAGTCGACCGCCCGATGCGCCCCCGCGTGGCGCCGCGCACCGCGACGCGATCAGGAGCAGCCGGCGGATATGGTGCCCGGCGCATGCAAGTCCAGGCGACCGCAAAGACCGGCGGGCAAAGCGACGCCGACACGGTGGTCGTGGGTGTGTTCGAGGAGGAGGAGCTCCAGGGCGAGGCCCCGGCGGCGCTCGGCGAGCTGCTGCTCACGGGCGAGGCGAGCCGCTCCTTCAAGAAGCTCGCGCTCACGCACGCCGACGGCAAGCGCTGGCTGCTGGTGGGACTCGGCCCGCGCGCGCAGTTCAGCGCCGAGCGCGCGCGCGTGGCGGGCGCGCTGGCGGGCGCGCGCGCTCGGGAGATCGCGACGCGAGCGCTGTGCTGGCAGGTGCCGGGCGACGGCGAGCTCGAGATCGCCGCGGCGCTCGTCGAGGGCACGATCCTCGGGGAGTACCGCTTCGAGCGCTACAAGACCTCCTCGGCCGAGCAGGACGGAGCGGAGGAGGACTCGGCCAGGCGCCTGGAGCGCCTGCTGATCTCGGGCGCGGGCGAGCTCGCGGGACCGGTCGCCGATGCAACGCTGCTCGCCGAGGCGGTCAACCGCGCGCGCGACCTTCAGAACCGCCCGGGCAACGACCTGACCCCGAGCGCCCTCGGCGAGTACGCGCGAGCGCTCGGCGAGGAGCTGGCGAGCGTCTCGGTCGAGGTGGAGGGTCGCGCACAGCTGCTCGAGCGCGGCATGGGCGCGTTCGCGGCGGTCGCGCAGGGCACAGATCAGGAGCCCGCGCTGATCACGCTGCGCTACGACGGTGCCGGTGCAGCGGGGCCGAAGCTGGGCTTCGTCGGCAAGGCGGTGACCTTCGACAGCGGCGGCATCTCGCTGAAGCCGGGGGCGAAAATGTCGGATATGAAGTTCGACATGTCCGGCGGCGCCGCGGTGATCGAGGCGGTGGCGGCGATCGCGCGGCTCGAGCTGCCGGTGAGCGTCGTGGCGGTCGTCGGCGCCACCGAGAACCTGCCCAGCGGCCACGCGATAAAGCCCGGCGACATCGTCACGGCCGCGAACGGGAAGACAATTGAGATCAACAACACCGACGCCGAGGGTCGGCTCGTGCTCGCCGACTGCCTCTGCCATGCGGTCGCGCAGGGCGCCGAGCAGATCGTCGATCTTGCGACGCTGACAGGGGCGGTCATCGTCGCACTCGGCTCCACCTATGCGGGGCTGATGTGCAACGACGAGCAGCTCGCCGCGCGCATCACGGCCGCCGGCGAGCGCAGCGGCGAGATCGTGTGGCGGCTGCCGCTGCACGAGGAGTACGACGAGCTCGTCAGAGGTCGCTACGCCGATCTCGACAACGCACCGGAAGGACGCAAGGCCGGCACGATCGTCGGCGCGACGTTCCTGTCGAACTTCGTCGGCGACGTGCCGTGGGCGCATCTGGACATCGCGGGCTCGGCGTGGGAGCTCGACAGGGCCTACGTCGGCAAGGGTGCGTCCGGGTACGGCGTGCGCCTGCTCGTGGAGCTCGCGAGGTCCTACCGCTCCTGACGGGAGCCGAGCCGCTCTGCGACGGCGGCCCACGCGGCGCTGCGGGGATCGATGTGGGCGCGATGGGCGCCCGCCGCGCCCGCGAGCTCGACGAGCTCCACCTGCGCGCCGCGCGCCCGCGCGGCGCGCTCATAGCTGCGGGAGAACTCCACCGAGACGACCTCATCGATGGTCCCGTGCACGAGCAGCACGGGCGCGCCCGCGGGCGCCAGCGCAAGCGGATCCGCGATCGCATAGCGCTCGGGGAGATCCTGCGGTGAACCTCCCATGAGCGCCTCCGCCGCACCTCCCCTCCAGCGCCGGTGCGCGCCGGCGAGGTCGCATACGCCGGCCTGCGCGATCACGCGCTGCAGGCGCACGCGCTGCAGGCCCGCGCGATAGCCCGGCGCACCCGCTCCCAGGCGCCCGCGCGAGGCCGCCCACAGCGCGAGCTGGCCGCCCGCCGAGTGACCGAGCGCGCTGATCCGCTCGCGGTCGAGCGGAGCCTCGAGCTCTGCGAGCAGATCGATCGCGGCGGCGACGTCTTCGAATGTCGCGGGCCAGCCGCCGCCGTCGCCGACGCGCCGGTACTCGATGTTCCATGCCGCCCAGCCGCGCCTGCGCAGATCGCCGACCACGCCGCGCATGACGATCTTGCCGTAGCCGGTGCGCCAGGAGCCGCCATGGATCACGACCATCACCGGATGCGGGCCCGGCCCGCCGGGGAGATGCAGCTCCGCGCGCTGGGAGCGGTGGGGACCGTAACGGACGGTGCGCCCGCTCCGCAGGACATCCAGGATCAGGCGGGCGCGCGACACGCGCGGCCATGCTAGTCAACGCGACCTGTGAGAATGCCCGCGCGATGGACTTCGCGCTGTCCGACGAGCACGAGCTGATCAGGCGCACCGCCAGGGAGTTCGCCGAGGGAGAGCTGGCGCCGCATGCCGAGGAGCTCGACCGGACGAAGGCCTTCCCCTACGACATCGTCGCGAAATTGGGTGCGCTGAACCTGATGGGCATCCCCTTCCCGCAGGAGTACGGCGGCGGCGGCGGCGACACGCTCGCGTACGTGCTGACGGTCGAGGAGCTCGCGCGGATCGACTCCTCGGTAGCGATCACGCTGTGCGCGCACACGTCGCTGGGAACCCAGCCGGTGTACGTGTTCGGCTCAGAGCAGCAGAAGCGCGAGTGGCTCCCGCAGCTGTGCTCGGGAGCGCGGCTCGGCGCGTTCGGGCTCACCGAGCCGGAGGCCGGCTCGGATGCGGGCAACACGCGCACGCGCGCGCGCCTCGAGGATGGCGAATGGGTGATCAACGGCGCGAAGCAGTTCATCACCAACGCAGGCACGGAGATCTCGGGGCTCGTCAGCATCACGGCGGTTACCGGCGAGGACGCGTCCGGCTCGAAGGAGATCTCCAACCTCATCGTCCCCAACGGAGCGAGCGGCTACGAGCAGGGCGAGCCGTACCGGAAGATGGGCTGGAACGCCTCGGACACGCGGCCGCTCACATTCAGCGACTGCCGCGTGCCGGGCGAGAACCTGCTCGGCCCACGCGGCGCCGGCTTCAAGCAGTTCCTGCACATCCTCGACATCGGCCGGATCGGGGTCGCGGCGATGGGCGTCGGGCTCGCTCAGGGCGCGCTCGACGAGGCGCTCTCATACGCCAAGCAGCGGATCGCGTTCGGCAAGCCGATCTCCAAGTTCCAGGCGATCCAGGGCAAGCTCGCCGACATGTCGGCCGAGATCGCCGCGGCGAGGCTGCTCGTGTACAAGGCCGCGCTGGAGAAGGACGACGGCAAGAACTTCTCGCTCACCGCCGCACAGGCCAAGCTGAAGACCGGGCGCCTGGCCGTGCGATGCGCGGAGGAGGCGGTGCAGATACATGGCGGCTACGGCTTCATCGAGGAGTACCCGGTGTGCCGCTTCTACCGCGACGCGAAGATCCTGACGATCGGCGAGGGCACCGACGAGGTGCAGCAGATGGTGATCGCGCGCGCGCTGGGGGCGTAGCATTCAGCGCATGAGCGTCGAGAGCGACCAGCCCGACCGCTACACCGCGCCGGCGGACTCCGTGCCGCGCCGTCGCGGTGGGCCCGCCACGCTCGGCGAGTGCTTGCGCGCGTTCGCACGCTGCCCCTCTCCCCCGGTGCTGTTCGGCGCCGTCGCGCTCGCGCTCGCCGCGCGCCTGGCGCAGGGAGCGTGGAGCTGGCGCGACGCGGTGATGGCGCTCGGCCTCGTCGCGATCACGCCGTTCGTCGAGTGGGCGATCCACGTGTATCTGCTTCACGCCCCGCCGGTGACCGTGCTCGGCCGGCGCGTGGAGATGCTCACCGCGCGCGAGCATCGCGCTCACCATGAAGCGCCCGCGGTGCTCGACGGAGTGCTGCTGCCGGTCTACGGGGTGGTCGTGTTCCTGTCCATGATCGCGCTCGCGAACTGGGCGCTGTCGTTTGCGATCGCGCTGGTTCTGGGCGGACCGCGCCTCGCGTGGGCGAGCACCGGCGTGCTCGTCAGCTTCACGATTCTCGCGACCTACGAGTGGACGCACTTCCTGATCCACGCCCCGTACAAGCCGCGCGGACGCTACTTCAAGGCGATCTGGCGCAACCACCGCCTGCACCACTACAAGAACGAGCGCTACTGGTTTGGCGTGACCTCGACGGTCGGCGATCGCGTGATCGGAACCCGCCCGGACGGGCGCGCGGTGGAGCGCTCCGCAACCGCGCGCTCGCTTCACCCCACGCGCTGAGCGCCCGCCTCGCCACCGGTGGCGCCGCCGCGAGAGGCCCTTGCGGCTAACGCGGCTCGAGGATCACGAGTGGGATCTCGCGCTCGGTGCGCCGCTGATAGTCCTCATAGCCTGAGTACGCAGCGACGACGGTTGGCCACAGCCGCTTGCGCTCCGCGGCGCTCGCCACGCGCGCATGAACGCGCAGCCGCCGCGAGCCGACCTGCACGGTCGTGTCGGGATTGGCGAGCAGGTTGTGAAACCACGCGGGGTGGCGCGGATAGCCGCCCTTGGAGGCGACCAGCACGAACCGCTCGCCGTCGCGCGTATAGAGCAGCGGGCTGGTCCTCTTGATCGCGCTCTTCGCACCCACGTGGTCGAGCAGCAGCACCGGCGCGAAGCCGGGTGTGCGGTGGCCGATGAGCCCGCCGGTGGCGCGATAGACGGCCGTGTGAGCGCCCATCACGCGCCGCAGAAGCGGCCAGCTGCGATCCGCCAGGCGCAGGTAGTCCATCGCGGGGCGACCCTACTCGATCGCGCGCTCGAGCAGCGCGGCACGCTCGAGCAGCGCGGTCGCCGCGCTCGCCGGATCGAGGCGACGCTCGACGACCTCCTCGACCAGTCGCTGGAACTCGGGATCGCCGCCGAGATCGTCCTCGAGGCGCCGGCGCATGCGCGCGGTCGCGATCGCGAGGACCTCGTTGCGCAGGTTGCGGCTGCGCCGCTCGGCGAGCTCGCCCGCAGCGAGGATGTGCTCGCGGTGCTGCTGCAGGCTCGCGACCAGCTCCGGAACCCCTTCGCCGGTCCTCGCCTCCGTCTTGACGATCGGCACGCGCCAGCTCGCACGCGCCTCCTCGGCGGAGCGATCGAGGTTCGCGAGCGAGAGCACGCCGCGAATCTCACGCACCATCGTGTCGGTGAGCGGATGGTCGGCCTTGTTGATGACGATCACGTCGGGAATCTCCATCACGCCCGCCTTCAGCGCCTGGATCGAGTCGCCCGAGCCGGGCATCAGCACCAGGACGATCGTGTCGGCGTGGTCGATGATGTCGATCTCCGCCTGTCCCACGCCGACGGTCTCGACGAACACGTCCTCGCGTCCCGCGGCGTCGAGCAGCAGTGCCGCCTGCAGAGCGGCCTCCGAGAGACCTCCGAGGGCGCCCCGATTGGCCATCGAGCGGATGAACACACCCCTGTCCAGAAAATGCTCGGACAGGCGGATCCGGTCCCCGAGCAGCGCCCCGTGCGTGAACGGCGAGGACGGATCGATCGAGAGCACCCCGACCGTGCGCCCGGCTTCGCGCCTGGCCTTCGTGAGCGCGCCGATGAGCGTCGACTTGCCGACCCCGGGCGGGCCGGTGAAGCCGACCACCGCGGCCCGGCCGGTATGGGGGTACACCTCCCTGACGAGCTCCCACCCCTCAGGGCGATCGTCCTCGACGAGGGTTATCGCCCGCGCGAGCGCGCGGCGGTCGCCGTCGAGCAGGCGCTGGGCGAGCGTGCGGTCGCTCATGGCGCGCAATCATCGCAGGGACGCGTCAACGCACTCCTCGCTTACGATTGCAGCGCCATGGAGCTGCGCACCGAGGAGACCGCAGTCGACGAGCTCGGGGGGAGTGCCACTCTGAAGCAGAGTGCCGATGTCCGCGAGATCGCCGAAGCTGTGCGCCGCGCCCCCGCGCCGCTTGCCGGCGGGCCGCTCGCGCTCGCGCGATTCATGCGCGCGAACCGCATGCTGACCCCTGGCTACGGCAGGCTGCTCGCGCGCTACATGCTGCTGAAGCTGCGCTTTCGCGGCCGCCTGCAGACCGACGGTATCTGCTTCATCTGCCCGGGTGTCGCACTCGAGATCGGCCGTGACGCGACGTTGCGCATCGGCCGCTGGGCGTGGATCGGCCACGGCAGCAAGGTGCGCGTGCACGAGGGCGAGGTGAGCATCGGTGCCAAGACGGTGATCGGACAGGACTGCACGATCTCCGCCTACCAGCACGTGTCGATCGGGCGCGAGTGCGTCATCGCCGACCGCGTGATGCTGATCGACTTCGACCACGGCGTGACCGAGGTCGAGCGGCCGATCCGTCTCCAAGGCATCTACAAGCGCGACGTGGACGTCGGGCACAACGTGTGGATCGGCTACGGCGCATGCATCCTGCGCGGGGTGAGCGTCGGCGAGAACAGCGTCGTCGGCACGAGCTCGGTGCTGACCAGGGATGTCGCAGCGAACTCTGTCGTCGCGGGCGCACCCGCTCGACTGCTGCGCATGCGCGATCAGCCGCAAACGATGCGCTGGGCATAGCGGCGGCGGCTCGGCGGCGCCCGCCCCCGCACGCGCGTGCGGCTACTGCTGGCCGGCCGCCTACAGCGGGAGCAGCAACGACGCAGGGTCGGCCTCGACCGCGAGGTTCGCGAGCCCCTCGAGGGTCGCGGTGGGACCACCGGCGAGCGCGCGCTCGAGCGCCCGCAGATGGCCATCGAAGCGCTCGCGCGCGTACGGGACGGCGACGCCGCCGCGCTGCGCAACCTCGCACGACACGTCGTCACGGGCTGAGCGGGGCCGCGCGCGGCTGCCGGCCGGCTCAGGCCCAGCGCATCGACTCGGGCGCCTCGCGCATCCGGATCACGCGTGCCGGCACCCCCGCGACGATGGCATTCGGCGGTACGTCCTTTGTGACCACGGCGCTGGTGCCGATCACCGCGTTGTCGCCGACCGTCACGCCGCGCAGGATGCAGGCGCCGTAGCCGATCCACACGTTGTTGCCGACCTTCACGTCGCGCTTGTAGATGCCCTGCTGGCGCACCGGCCGCTCGACCTCCACCATCCCGTGGTCGAAGTCGATCAGCATCACGCGGTCGGC
>JAXDGS010000105.1:0-2679 GCA_034664905.1 Solirubrobacteraceae bacterium
AGCGCGACCACCTCGGGCCTCGTCGCGCGGCCCATCACCGCGGCGCTTGCGCTGGACCCAGTCCACCGAGCCGCTTACCGCGCGCGCCTCCAGCATGTCGCCCACCCGGCGCGCACGCGAACGGGACGCCGGTCGAGGCTCGCGTCCCACCGCGACGTGCGCCGCGCCGAGCGCCTGATGTCGACGAATGAACGCACCCCACCAGAACGCCGACATCAGCAGCCACTGCGTCCACCAGCCCAGCTGCCCGAGCCGGCTCAGGATCGCGAGGATCGCGAGCACGACGCCAAGCAGAAACGCGAACAGGAGCTTTGCGACCACCGCGCCGAGCAGTCGCGCGCCCCACGCGCGAAAGATCGCCCGACCGTTCTCGCCGAGCGCGGGTGCGAGCACCATCCCCGGTGCGAGCAGCAGATACAGCAGGCTGAAGATGGCCGCCGCGAGCAGCCGCATCGCGATGAACCCGAGCAGCAGCAGCATTCCCACGACGCCGGCGAGGATCAGCAGCAGGCCTCCGACTCTCGGCCAGGTTCCGCCGTTGGTCCGGAACTCCGCCTGCGCCGCCGTCGGTCCGCGGCAGTTCGTCGCTTCGCTTGACCCGCACAGAGCCCTGAGCAGCGATCCTCCATCGTTTATCGAATTGCGCGCCGGGCCGTTCGCAGGCAGTGAGAGGAACAACGCGCCGTTGCTCTGGGCACTGCGCAAAAGCTCGGCACTGCTCCGAAGCCCCTTCGCCGACGCGTCCGCCCCCGCGCCGCAGCGCGAGGGTACGGCGACCGTGCAGCCGCTCTGCGCAAGCTCGTCTGAAGCGATCTTCATCCCGACTGCACGCAGCCGTGGGTCCAGACGCTCCGTGCTGCGACACCATTCGACGTCGCCGAACTCCAGGTAGCACCAGGGGGCTTCCACCGCCGCCGCAAAGACCGAAGCCAGGCTGTTTGCGAGCGCTCCGTCGGCTCGCTCGGGCGTGCCCTGCGCTGCCGCGGCCAGCGTTCCCAGGCTCGCCTCGTTGGCCCATTGACCCAGCGACCCAACCGTGCCGGCCGGGTCGATGCTGACCCACATTCCGCCGGCCATCATGCCGGCCATCAGCAGCGCCTGGCCGATCGTGTCGGCGACGCGACGGCGAATCAAGCCGTTGTACGCGGCCGCGACCGACGCGAGCGCAAGCACGATCGGCAGCCATACGTCGGTGACCGATCCCAGCATGCGGCGCAGGCCGGCCCCGATGCCCGCGGCGGCCCCGCTGTCGATAATGTCGAGCCTGAAGCACCACTCGAGCGTCACGACGAGGGCATGGACCGCCCACACGATGGCCATCCACACCGGTGCGATGAACACGTCCTGCACGATGCTCAGCAGCTCGCCCTGGCTGAACCCGAGCAGGCCCGTGTCGATGTGCACGTCGACGCCGTAGTTGCCGGTTGGAGCCGCCGCCGCCGCGAAGCCCGAGGTTTCGCAGTGGCGCTTGCTCTCGGCGGGAAGTTCGCCCGTCGCCGGCGCTCCCGCGCACAGCGGGCTCCCAAGGCCGTTGCTCACGAGCGGATCGGTCTGGGCCTGAGCTGAGCCTGCGTCTTGCAGCGCAGCTGCATCGGCGCTCGCGCCCGCACCGGAGGTGAGCGGCGGACCGCTCGGAGCCCGCGGCAGCGAGCGGGCCGCCTTTGCGTGAGGTGTTCGCGCATCGGCGACGGGACGGGTGGGCGGGCGCGTCGCGACCCCCGACGGGGCGGCGCCTGAGGCCTCACTTGAAGCGAACGTGAGCAGCAGATACAACGCCGCGAGGATCAGCGGCGCTGGGCGCTTCACGTGCTACGCGGTGTAGTCGAGAACGCGCGCTGCAGCGAACGTGAGACCACCTCCACCTGGATGGCCTCGACCCGTCCGGCGTGGTCGCGGAAGAGGCAGCGCCCGGCGTCGAGCTCGAGCAGACGCCGGCGCATCCTCGCGTCGTCAGGGTCGAGCCCGAGCAGCGTCAGCGCACGGCCGGCCTCGGCCTCCGAGCGCATACCGAACACGAACGTCGCACCGATCAGGTTGCCGAGGGCTTCACGCTCGCCGATCAGCGTGTCCGTCACCAGCTGCGTGCTGATGATCGGGACCGCGAGCTCGGAGCGGCCCATTCGCTGCAGCGAGCTCAACAGCGCGCGGCCGACCGGATCGCCGAGCAGGCGCCAGCCCTCGTCGAAGGAGAACAGCTTCAGGCGATCTCGCTCAGCGCCCATCAGGTGCATCGCGAACATCGCGATCAGACGCACGATCTGCTCTCCGACCCGCTCGGCCTGGGAGTACTCCGAGCGTGGCGTGCCGGGCTCCGGTCCCGGCAGATCGCGTATCGGCAGATAGGTCACCTGGCGATGGCCGACCGGCGGAAGCCTCACCCGAGCATCGGCGAATCCGAGCTGGGTCAGGCCCGAGCGCGCGTAGACCTCGAGCGTCTTGCCCACCTGCGCATCGGTCACGTCGCCCTCGTTCAGCGCCCTGACCACCTCGACGCACGTGGGCTGCGCGGCGCGCGTCACGACCCGATCCACCGCCGCCACGACGGCCGTCTCCCACGCGGGCTCCGCTCTTCCGGGGAGCAGATCGCGCAGGAACGACACCGCAGCGTCCTGGCGCAGGTGAGCCGGTGCCACGCGCAGCGGGTCGAGCACCCCGCGCAACGCGGGATCGGGGCGCAGC
>JAXDGS010000106.1:0-3304 GCA_034664905.1 Solirubrobacteraceae bacterium
GGAGCCGAATCCGATCCCCTCGGCCCCACTTCCCGCCCTGCTCAGCCGTCCCGAGCGCGTCTTCGTGGGACGGGAGACCGAGATGCAGCAGCTCGATCGCTGCTGGACGGAGGGTCTGGCAGGACAGGTGCGCTTGGTCCTCGTCGCCGGCGAGCCGGGCGCGGGCAAGACGCGCCTCGCCGCCGAACTCGCTGGCCGAGCACACGCCGAGGGCGCGACGGTGCTCGCCGGACGCTGCGACGAGGATCTTGGCGTTCCCTACCAGCCCTTCGTCGAGGCGCTCCGCCACCTCGTCGATCATGCGAGCGCCGCCGACCTTCCGGACCGTCTGGGTCGCTACGGTGGCGAGCTGGCCCGGCTCGTCCCCGAGCTCGGCGACCTCCTCCCCAGTCTGCCGCGTCCACTGCGCTCCGACCCCGAGACGGAGCGCTTCCGCCTCTTCGACGCGGTCGCCGCCTGGCTCGCCGCCGTCTCCGTCCACGAACCTGTCCTGCTCGTTCTCGATGACCTCCAGTGGGCGGCGAAGCCGACACTTCTTCTCCTGCGTCACGTGCTCCGCTCGTCCGAGCAGATACGGTTGCTCGTCCTCGCCACCTACCGGGACACCGAGGTGGGACGCACCCACCCGCTGAGCGAGTTGCTGGCCGACCTGCGCCAGGTCGAGAGCGTCGAGCGTGTGTCCCTCCAGGGGCTGGACCAGCGCGCGGTGGCGGCCTTCCTGGATCAGGCGGCCGGTCATGAGCTTGGCGAGGAGAAGGACGAGCTCGCCCGGGCCATCCACTGCGAGACGGAGGGAAACGCCTTCTTCCTGCGGGAGGTCGTCCGCCACCTCATCGAGACCGGCGGCCTTGTCCGGCATGAGGGGCGCTGGGTGATCCACCGTCCCATCGCGGAGATGGGAATCCCCGACGGCGTGCGCGACGTCGTCGGGCGGCGCCTCTCCCGGCTCTCCACGACCGCCAACCAGGTACTCGCCGTCGCCGCCGTCGCCGGGGAGGAGTTCGAGCTGGCCGTGGTGGAGCGGGCTGCCGGCCTCGACGAGGAGACCCTGCTCTCGGCGCTCGACGAAGCCGTCACCGCCCGGCTGGTGGCCGAGGTGGCTGGCCCGCTGCTTCGATCTCGCTTCGCCCATTCGCTGCTGCGTGCCAGCCTCTACGAAGAACTGACCGGCGCCCGCCAGGCTGTCCTTCACCGGCGGGTCGCTGAGGCCATCGAGAGCCTTCATGCCGACCGGCTCGACGACTATCTGCCCGCCCTGGCTCACCACTTCGCACGAGCGACCGCTCCGCGTGCAGCCGCGGCGAAAGCGGTGCTGTACGCGCAGAGAGCGGGAGACCGGGCTCTCACCCAGCTGGCTCATGACGAGGCTGCCGGCTACTACCAGCAGGCCCTCGAGCTGCTCGAGCTCGGCGAACCGCCGCCCGACGACGCTCAGCGCACGCAGTTGCTCATCTCGCTGGGTGAAGCTCAGCGCAGGGCGTCCCAACCTGCCTACCGGGAGACCCTCCTCACCGCCGCTGCAATGGCGGAGAGACAGAATGATCCGGAGACCCTGGCTCGGGCCGCGTTCGCGAACAAAAGTGGGCTCTTCAGCAGATCCTTGAGGGTCGATCACGAGCTCGTCGCCGTGCTCGAATCCGCCTTGGCCGCGATGAAGCCAGGGGACTCCCCGATGCGAGCACGGCTCCTCGCCAACCTGGCAAGTGAGCTCGCATTCTCTGCTGACTACAAGCGTCGCCATGAGGCCGCTACCGAGGCCCTTGCTGTGGCGCGCCGTCTCGGTGACCAGGCCACGCTCGGGCACGTCCTTGTCCAGCGGGGTGCCTTGCAGCCATTGGAAACATCCGCGGACCTCCGCGAGCACATCGCTGAACTCACTGCGGCAGCCACTCGGCTGGGTGACCCCGCGCTCGCTTTCTTGGCCGCTCTCTACGGGTCCCTTGCCGCCCTCTCGCTCGGCGATGCACCCGGCCACAACCGCAGCCTGCTCGAAGCGGGTCGCTGCGCCGGCGAGCTTGGCCAGCCGTACCCACGCTACCTGGTGACCGCCGCGCGGTCAGTCCAACATCGCATCGCCGGCCGGCTCGAGGCAGCCGAGGACATGGCTGGGCAGGCGCTCGAGCTGGGGCAGACATTCGGCATTCCCGACTCGTTACGCACGTATCGAGGCCACCTCTTCGAGATTCGCTACGACCAAGGACGGCTCGATACCCTTGCCGACCGCCTCGAACGGGCTGCCGCCCGGGAGCAGCAGGCCTCGTCGACGCTCGCCGCTGTTGCGCTCGCCTTCTGCGAGCTTGGTCGCCACGACGAGGCCCGTGCTGTCTTCGAACGAATTGCGCTGGACGAATCTGCCCTCCCCACCAACGTTCTGTGGCTCCACAGCATGACGATGGCGGCAGAGGCGTGCGCTGGCCTCGGCGATGTGGGACGGGCGGCGAATCTTTCGGAACGGCTCGCCCCCTACCACGAGCTGTTGGTCAACAATGTCGGCGGTGCCACCGGTGCCGTGACGCACTATCTGGGCCTGCTCGCCACCACGCTGGGGCGCTTCGACGAGGCTGACGTTCGCTTCGCTGCCGCCGCCGCCATGCATGAGCGTTTGAGTGCGCCCACGCTGCTGGCCCGCACCCGACTCGAGTGGGCGCACATGCTCGTGGTCCGCCACGAGGTTGGCGACGCTGAGCGGGCTCGCCACCTCCTCGGCCACGCTCTGACCACCGCTCGGCAGCTCGGTTTGGGCATTGTGCAGCGCCGTGCTCTCGCTCTTCTCGACTCCAGCTCAGGCAACCGTGCGGTCGCGAGTGGAGCCGACACAGCGGAGATTGACGCGCTCGCGCCCCACAAACCGGCGGCTCGCCATTGAGCACCTGGGTCATGCGGCGCCGACGTCACCGCCGCTGTGCCGAAAGCGCATACGGACGCAGCGGCGGCTCACGATTCGCCTGCGGACCGAACTTGGTACGGACCAGCGCGTCGACGACGGCAGTCGCGATATCGAGGGTCGCCCGCTCCGGATCGATGCCACTCGCGAACACCCGGCCGCAGACCGCTCGGTCGATCCGAGCCGGGTCTGCGAGGCCCGGATGCTGGAGCGCGTCCATCACCAGGGCGATCACCGTCGCATCGAAGAGCGCTTCGGCGTGTTCGACGACCCGGCCCGGGCAGATGTCCTGGATGAGGACATTGGTGGCCCCGTCGATGGCGCCGACGGCCGCGGACTCCGGTCACGCCGGCTGCACCCCCTCGTCGGTGAGGCTGCGGATCGTCGTGTACGAAGGCCCGCGCGCGGTGGGCACACGGT
>JAXDGS010000107.1:0-18079 GCA_034664905.1 Solirubrobacteraceae bacterium
ACGTGGGACTGGAGTTCGAGCAATACGGATTGGAGGTTGTGACCTGCGCTGTTGTAACGGGCATGGTCGCGGTGTGCTTAGGCGTCGTCGATCTCGCTCACCAGCGCCTCCAAGGGGCGCGGCGATCCTGTGGGTCTCTCGTCAGGGGCGTAGTCGTTGAGCACCAGCCGGATGTCCTGAAGTGACGCCAGCGCCTCGGCTGATTCTGATCCGCTGCGAGATATGGCCGCCCGGTCAGGTCGCCACCGAGCAACCAAGCGCGGTGGCGAGATCCTCGACCAGGCCCCGCCGGTTGAATCCGCGCTGTCCACGTTCCACGGCGTGCTGATACCGGCGAACCCGGCCACCAGGTCCAGGCTCAGCCCGCGACGACGGCGGATCTTGCGAGCGCGCGCACCAATCGCCGACGCGTCCTCAGCGTCCACTACAGCCCTCTCTCCACAGACCCCCACCGATGCCCCCGGGAGCTACCCCGGGGGCGGAAACCTCGGTGGAGAGGTGACTCAAGGCTACGTGGCGCACCCCTTGCCGCGAGAGCCGGCGTTGTCGAGGCGATTCCAGGCGACACTCGGGCGCCTGTGTCGAAGTCGCCGACCTGCCCAACGGTGGGCAGGCCGTGCGGGACAGCAAGAACCTCGACCGGCCCGGCCCTGACCATTCACCGCGATCGAGTGGTCCGCCTTGCCACCAGGGTGGGAGAAGGTCAATTCGCGGCTGACCGCACGCCGGGAGGGCCGGCGGCAACGGTCAAGGAGGATCGAACCCGCGCCGCCGGCCGCCCGACCGCTAACGCGCCAGCCGAGCGTGCGGTATATCGGATATCGGTGACCCACCGTTACAAAACTGGTTGCCGTGCGTAACGGCAATGCCATGGTGTCGTCCTTATCTCCTTATCTCCAGCGGTCACTACCGGTCGTCCGGGCGCGGGTGATCACGGCGGCGATGTTCTCCATAGTGGGCGCCTCGAACCCGGCCAACCACATCACAGACCGGCGTTCGGCGTCGGAGAGCGGGACACCAGCAGCGCTCAAGCAGAACGGTCAGCCGGGCGGCCTGCCAGGGCGGCATGGTCGCCTCGGACATGGCGTCTGCCTCGTCGCCGGGTCGGACTTCGCCAGTGGTGTCTGAAGAATCCAGGCGCCGCGGCGGAGGCAGGCGGTGCTGCCGGTGACGACGTCGGCTGTCGTCAGGCGCGGCGGTCAGAGCTGGGTAGTCGCCGTCTGTGGTCGCGGTGTGGCCGCACGAGGCGTGGTTTCCGCTGGTTAAAGATGGGCAAGCATGGGGGATCTCAACGTCGTTGACGTGCGAAGACGGGGAAGTATGGGCACCGGTCGTGAGTTGAGAATCTGGTACACCCGCAACCGTGGCGGCAACACCACCGCCGACGGACACCGCCGCCGGGCCTGAGACATCGGCATCACCGAGCGTGCCCCGTAAGCGCGGGCCTCGCTTCGGCCACACCCCCCGCGGACCCACCCCACCCACCACGACCGGCTGACCCGACCGGCCAGGGTCGGTCGGGTCAGCTGCTCCACCGCGGCGAAGAAAGCATCCATGTCCAGATGCAAAACCCACCGCGACACCCCCTCATTCAACCCGGGTGACGGCACTGCTCGCGAGGGTCACCGGCGGCAACGTCAACCAGTCCGGTCGCCACCACAGCGGCGGACCGTTGACGGGCGTCTCGCACCGAGGTCAAGCCCTCAGTCACATACCCGCTGATCGGCGAGATAGCCGATGACGACCTCGTGCCCACAGACAACGACCGCCCGAAGGCCGCTGACTTCAAGGCCTGGTCCGCCCTCTTTGCCGGTTACATTGCTGCCGGCTGCAGCTCAGCCAAGCTTCGCTCCTACCTCAAGAACACCAGCCAAGAGGTCTGGAACTACGTCAACTGGCTCACCCACGCGAAGAACGCCGCCCACTTCGATGCCGAGATCGGCATAGCAATCACAATGACCTCCTCAATGCGGTATCGAACTCCTCACCGACGCGTCGGCGCCGCCCACAGTAACGTCGCTGCGTCTGCATCCGATGGCCAGAGCGCCCCCATCACGGCTGGGGTGCACGTCTCAGACGCGTCGAGAGCGCCCAACGTAGGGAGAGCGGGAGTTGCCCCAGGCCAGCAATGGTGCCCAGCCGACCGGGCACGTAGCCCGGCTCGTCGACCTGCTGGCTGCCCATCCCGACGGACTGACCGGCGCGCAGGTGCGATCGTCCTCGGCGTTCTCCGGGGTCCCGGCGCCCCGCCTCGCCGCGCTCATCGGGACCGCCCTCGCTCTCGGGCACGTCACCGAGACCACCGGTCGGCTTCACGCGGTCAATGCAGCAGCATCGGCCGCTGAACCGGCCGATGCTGAGCCGCTGACGACTGCCCTGCGGGCCGTGGTGCTCGACGTCGAGTCGATCGTGAAGACGACCAGTAAGGAGCCGTTCACCGAGAAGCGGATCTACCAGATCGGGGCCGTTCGGGCCGGCACCGACAGTGCCTGGATCGGCGCCGAACCGGCCTTCACGCGCTGGCTCGAGCTTCCCGACGACACTTGGGTGATCTTGTCCGAGGGGGCGTGGGCCGAGCAGCAGGCCAGCGCGGTAGCGCCCGCAGACGCCCTCATGGCGCTGCTGGCCTACTGCGACTCCGCCGACGTCCTGGTCACCTACAACGGCACCGAAGCCGACTTTCCGCTGCTCAACGAGAGTTTCGCCCGCGAGGGGCTGCCGCCGCTGGCCGGAAGGTACGTCGACGCCTACTACCTGGCCCTGGCGCTGTGGCCCAGCGCGCCCTCGCACCGCCTTGCTGAGCTGGCCGCGCACGTCGGCGTCCGCATTGATGACCTGCGCTGGCACGACGCGACCGCCGACAGCGAGATGCTCTCCCGGCTGCTGACAGTCGGCGCCAGCGCCCTTATGTCTTGGCCCGCTGAGCGCCGGGATCTGATCGCCAGTGTCTGCGCCCACAGTCCCGCGTGGCACCTGATGCGCGACCTTGCCGGTTCCGGTGGTGGCACCGCCAGCGCCCACAGCGCCGCTCAGGCCGCAGCCATCCTGGAGACTGGGCTTGTCGCAACCGTCCGGCGACCCGCCGCGGGAATCCCGGCACCCGGCATGGGCCGCCTGACCGTCGCCGATCACCTGCGCGGCTCAGACGGCAACGTCGACCCGATCGCGCTCGCTCGCGTCGTCCACGACACCGACGCCGCCCGCCGTCCAGCGCAGGACGAAATGACGACTCGACTGCATGCGTGGGCGCAGGCCGGCACCAGTGCCCTCATCGAAGCGCCCACCGGAACGGGCAAGAGCTACGCGATTCTCGCTGCAGCCATGCAGTGGCTGCACGCCGACACGCGGCGTCGCGTCATCGTCGCAACCTTCACCAAGCAGCTCCAGGCACAGCTCGCCGACGACGTCGCTGCGCTCGACGTCGCTGTACCTGGGCTGATCGAGGCCTCCGATGTCGTCAAGGGCGCTGCGAACCGGCTGTCGCTGCGTGCCGTGGTTGCCGCGCTCGCCGACGCCAGCAGCCCACCCGCTCGTAGCGCCCGCCCTGGCAACCGCAACCGGTTCCTGTCCGACCCAAAGTTCCGCGAGCTGCTCGCCTACCTGACACTGCGGCTGCTCGCCGCCAACGACGTCCAGGCGAGTTGGGCTGCGCACTCGACCGACCCGGTCGATCTGCCGGCGATGTTCTCCGGCGCGTATATCGGGAAGGTCGTCAGCCTGTGGCTCAACTCGCTCTCACAAGCCAGCAACGGTGAATACGACGCCCGCGCTCCGCAGGCGCTGGCCGCCCACACGGACCTGGTCGCCGAAGCGCTCGGCAACCACCGGCTCATCCTGGCCAATCACGCGCTGCTGCTCGCCCACCTCGATGACCTCGCTGCCCTCGGGCCAGACACGCTCCTGGTCGTCGACGAGGCGCACCAGCTCGAGGACGCCGCCACTTCCGCCCTCACCACGACGCTGGACTATCAAGCGGTCGAGGATCTGCTGGCCGAGCTCGTCGACTGGATCCGTGACAACACCCGCGGCCGCGGCACCGAAGGGGGGTCGGTCGTCGATGCAGTCCGCAACCTGGGTTTCCTACTCGATCATGAGCAGCTTCCCAAGGCGGCCGGGCAGGCTTTCGATGCCCGCTCCGGCGGCGGACCCGGGTTGCGGATCGGTTCACGCGCCGTCACCTTGGCGAGCCCGTACTCCGGCGACAGCGGTATTCGGCAGGTTGGACACCTGTCGACGCTGCTGCTGCGCCTGTCCGGCCAGTGCGAGGCGCTCGTTGGCGCACTCGGAACATTCCTGACTGCCCATGGCACGACCCTGGACTACTTTGCAAGAGAGCGGCTGCGCGCCCTGATCGCGCGGGTCGCCGGCGTCGCGGCAGCAGCGACCACCATCGTGGCCGACATTAATGCGATCATCGTCGCGTTGCCTGGCCCTCGGAGTGCGGCTGGGCCCGTACCTTCCGGTTCCAGTGGAGGCGCCTCGCCGGCATCGACTGCCAGCGCGGACCTTGATGGTGGCACTGACAGCGACGCCACAGATGCCGTAGGTGCCGAAGAAGGCATCGACGACGAGCCGAATGGGGACGACCTGCCCGACGACGGTGACGACCTCGCCGACGACGTGGACACGGACGGCCCACAGGACACGGACGACGGTGCGACAGGAGCCGTGCGGGCTGTTCCAGACGAGAGCCTGCCGCTGGGCTCACTCCCCCCCGGCACCACGAACCGGGTCGTGTACGCCGAAGAGACCGAAGTACTCCGCGGCGGCCTGCGCACCTACCCGTTCGAGCTGTCGACCGCCCCGATCGAACTTCCCGAGGATGCCACCTGGCGACAGTTCACCGCCACGTTCGCCCGCACCTACTACGTCTCAGCGACTCTTCGCGTCGCGGGAGAGTGGACCTTTATCCGGCAGCGCCTCGGCCTCGGGACTGCGGTCGACCAGATCGCGTTCGACACCCCGTTCAAGCTAGGCACGCAGGCTGAGCTCGTGTGCCTGTCCGACTTCCCCTCCTGGGCCGAGCAGAGCGAAGGCGCCACGCGCACTGTCGCCCACCAGCTCGCCGGCTACAGCGCCGAGATGGTGCGCGCCGCCGCCGATACCGACCCGGAGGGCCCCGACCCCGAGACGGTGGAGCAAGCTCTCAGCGACACCACTCGGGGCGGGTTCGACGGTGGCGCCATGGTCCTCACAACCGCCCGCAGCACCGCCGGTGGCATCGCAAGCCATCTTCTCCGTGAGCTGCGCGCCCGCGACGATGACACCAACGTCATCAGCGCCCTCGTTCGCGGCAACAACCGCGCATTCCGCGAGTTCACCGAGCCTGAGTACGGCGGCGGCTTCCTCGTCGGCACCAGGGGATTGTGGCAAGGCGTCGATGTGAGCGATGAGCAGCGGCTGCGCCTGGTGTGGATCAACAAGCTGCCGTTCGCCCCGTTCGCCGCCCCGATCATCGAAGCGCGCCGCGCCGTCGTCGTTGCCCGAGCCAGCAGCGCCGGCGCCGAAGATCCCGACGCAATCGCCACGGAACGCTTCTACCTCCCGCTCGCCGCCCTTCAGCTCAGGCAGGCCGTCGGGCGGCTCGTCCGCTCCGAACGTCACCGCGGCGTCATCATCATCAGCGACCGCAAGCTCGCTGGACAGACCGCACTTCGCCGTTCCTACCGGCGGACCTTCCTCGGCAGCCTTGATCAGGATCTGCTACGAGACGATCCTGACACAGGCGAGGCCGCCGGCGGCAATGTAGTTACGATGGCCGAAGGCTGGGCCCGCATCTGGCAGTTCTTCGCCCGGCACGGCCTGCTCGACCAGGCCCGTGCTGACGAGCTGTGTGCGCCCGATGCCCTCGACGAGCACACCCTGCTTCCGCAGACCCGCCGCATACGCCAGCTCGCCATGACCCCCGACGACGTCGCGAAGTACACCGTCGCGGGCGCACTCGAGTCCGAGGTACTCGATCGGGCCGCTCAGATCGGGGGGCTGCTGCGCCTGTCCGACAGCCCGGCCACCTTGAAGGAAAGCCAGAAGCGCATCATTGGCGCGGTCGCAACCGGCCAGGACGTCCTCGGGCTGTTGCCGACCGGGTTCGGCAAGAGTTTTTGCTTCCAACTGCCTGCTCTTGTTCTGCCCGGCGTCACCCTCGTCATCAGCCCGCTTGTGGCACTCATGACCGACCAGGCTCTCGAACTGAACCGCAGCGTCGGCGGCGCCGTCCGCGCGCTCGTCGCCCCCCTGCGCGAGTCGAGTTCGCGCGCTGGCAAGACCGAAGTCGCCGATCAGCTGCTGGGCCGGGCCGACCACGGCATCCGCATCGTCTACGTCAGCCCGGAACGGCTGTGCCAGCGCCGCTTTCAGCAGGTGGTCCGTGACGCCGTCGCCGCCGGACGCATCAACCGCATCGCGCTCGACGAGGCGCACACGTTCGTTCAGTGGGCCGACTTCCGGCCCTCGTTCAGCCGTGTCGAACGCTTTCTCGGCGAGCTCCGCCGCGATCACGGGCTTATGGTCACTGCGCTGACCGCTACGGCGAACCACACCGTCCACGCTGGCCTGCGCGAAGACGTCTTCGGGCTTCCCGGCACTTGGCCGGCCGCGGGCAGTCCCGAAGCCGCAGCAGAGCCGCTCGTGACGGTCCTGGAGAACCCGATCCGGCCCGAGCTAGCTGTCTTCCGCCGCAGCATCGGCGCCGCCAACCCCGCCCTTGTCGCTGGCCTTGCCGAGGAAGTCCTTGACGGTGTCGCCGACCACGCCATCTTCTACTGCCTGACGGTGAAGGAGGTTGTGGCGCTGCACGCGCAGCTGGTCGACTACCTCGGTGACGGCGGACGTGTCCGGGTCCGTCGCTTCCACGGCCGGCTCACCGAAGCGGAGAAGTCCGCCGTCCTCACCGAGTTCCGTGAAGCTCCCAAGCGCGGCGAGGAGGACTACGTCCCGCTGATCGTCGTCGCCACCTCCGCCTTCGGGCTCGGCATCAACCGCGACGACATCCGCACCGTGTTCGCGGTCAGCGCCCCTACTGACCTGTCCGCGCTCTACCAGCAGCTCGGCCGCGCTGGCCGTGACGTGGCCGGTCCTTCCACCACCGGCGCCGATCCCGACGCACCGGAGCCGCCCAACGGGTCTCCAGGCGAAGCCGGCGCTGTAGTGGCAGTCCCGAACGTAGGTCTGGCTCTGATGACGAACCGCGCGCTGCGGACCGTGCAGTTCATGACGAACAACGATTTGCACCCCGGGCTGCTCACGCGCATGGCGCAGCACATACTGGCTGCCGGCACGGTCCTGGACGCAGGCACCGTTGCGGACAACCTCATCGGCGAGGACCTCAGCGCCGGACGGCTCACCCCTGATGAGGCTCGCAAAATCCGCACGGCCGAGGAGTACACCGCCGGCGTCGTCCGCGCCTTCACCGCCCTCGCCGATCTGGGTGCGGTCGACGACCTCGGCGACTTTCCTCCGCTGGCGGTCGTGAAGGCCAGCGAACTGCCGCCCCCTGTCGAACGACCCGAGCCTGGCAGCGCCGACGACATCCTCGAACGCGTCGTCGTAACCGTCCTTGCCCTGCCCGCACGTTCGACACCAGGGCGGCTCGGCCGGTCCCGCCTGGACGTGGTCGCACTCCATGACCACCTGGCCCGCAGCGTCCAGGGATACCGCGCGGTGTTCACTGACCCAGCCGGAACGTGGCAGGTATTGGCCGACCTGCACGACCTCGGCCGTCTCGACGTCAGCGCCGCCCCGAGCCGCACGCTCGTCACCGGGATTGTCGTCCACAGCAGCGCCGTCCCAGCCGGCTTCACTGCAGCGGTCTCTGGCAAGGCTGCGCGAGCCGCCGTCGAAGTCGGACACTTGATCAGCTTCTTTGCCGACACCAACGTCTGCGCCAACCGCAAGTTCGCTGACTACTTCGGCGTCCCCGACCTGCCCCCGGGCTGCTGTACCACCGCGGAAAACCGCTGTTCCGCATGCTGGGACTTTACCGACACCTGGCCTGCGGGCCAGACCAAGCCGGTAGTCGCTAGGCGCCTCCAGACACCGCGACCGCGTCCGGCGGGAGCGCGCATCGACTCCGCGCATCGGCAGCGGCGGCTCGACGACCACGTGTTCAAGCTCGTCCACCACGTGTTCCGAGGCGTACATCCGCTGGACCTCGTCCGTGTCCTGCGCGGCGTCGACTATCGTTGGGACCCGCGCGCCCGCAGACGCCGCTATCTGCCCACGGCCCTGACGACCAGCCGCTTCTTCGGTTCCAAGCCCGGCGTCACCGAAGCCGCCATCCGTGCCAGCCTGGACCGGCTTGAAGCCGATGGGCGCGTCGTCCGCGAGGGCGTCTTTTACCGTGAAACCGGCAACGTCCGCCGCGCCGCAGCCCGCGCTGCCGCGGGAGCACCGTGACCTTGGCGCAGCCCGGAACCAGCTGGCGGCCCTACGAGGACGCGCCGTTACTGACCGCCCCGATGACGCTGGGGCCCGGCCACGCCGACCCCACCGAAGAGCAGACACTCACCGCCTACCTCGGCCAGCTCGTCGCCGAGCGCGACGCGCCCGTCCACGTGGCCGTCGCCTTCAACGCCTTGTTTTTCGGCTATGACCTCACCGCGCGCGCCTACCTTGGCGGCCCGCTCGAACTTGATGACTTCCCGCACGTCACGTTCGGAGAGATCACCGACGCTCTTCCGGTCGGAGCGATGGTGACTGTCACCGCCGGCGCTGCACCCCTCTACGCTGAAGTCGTCTACAAGGAAGGCGCTCACCCCGACCTCGGCGACGACGGGCATGTTCCCGCTTGGCTGTCCGGAGCTCCCGCGAACGCGACCGGTCCCGGTCACATCGACGACACCCTGACCGAGCCGGTCCTCACGGAACGGCTCGTGTGCGACTTCGACGCCTTCGGTGAAGACTTCACCGTCACCCGGGCCCGCCTGGATGCCTGGCGGGCCCGTGGCAAACACGTCAACACCGCCGGCCACCTGCTGCTGCGCTCGCGCTACACCAGCGTCGACCAGGCACAGCTCAACGACGTCGCCTTCTACGCCGAGTACCTGCTCGGTGCCGTCCGTGACAGGTGCCTGAGCTTCGCCGCACCCCAGCCGCTGCTTAGCATGCTCACCGATACCGCCGGTCCCGAGCAGATCGACGCCGCGGTCCGCGGACTGCTGCGCACCGTCACTCACGCTCTCGCCCGCGCACCCGGCGTCCGCATGTGGCGCTCGTACGCCTTCGGCATCGACAGCCTCGCGCGCCGACTGGCCGACCCCGGCGCCTGACCGGGAAAGCCCGTGCCCTCGGCCGAGCACCCGTGGTGCGAAGCACTCGGTTCGCACCCGCAGGTCCCACTGTCAGCTACGCAACAGTCGGCCGGCGCCTCGAGTCGGTCGAGAACGCCAGCGCACAGCTGTCCGGCACGCGGTATCCGCTGACCGTCTGCCACGCGAACACCGTCATCGCCGACTACCTCGCTGAGCACACCGTCGACGCCGTGCTACCCACTGGAGTCAGCGTCCGCCTCGACGACGACTGGCAAGGAGGGGGAGTGTGGCGCACCGAGCACCCCGCGAGCCCGCAGCCCGGCATCGACTTGCTCACCGCCGGCGGCCTGGGCTGGGCGAGCACCCTGCCACAATCAGACCCCGAAGAACTCGAGGCCAACGACCACAACGAGCCGGACGACGAACCACCGGTCACCATCACCGACAGCCAGATCTCGTGGGTCGTGCCGGTAAGACTCACTCACCTGGTCGAAGGGCGGAGCCCGCTGCCGCAACGGGTCGCTGGTCTGATTACCAGCGGCGGCGCACAGCCGGGCCGGACCGTCCGTCTCAACCTTGTCCATGAAGGCGTTGAGCTTGCCACCGACGAAGCCACGCAAGACGGAGTCGGCGTGCATGGGTCGGTCGCCGACGCAGGCAAACGACCCCAGATGGCCCCGCTGACGTGGCCGCTTGAGCTGCTCCCCGCCGTCAAGGTCACATTCGTGCTCCCGCTAAGCGCATCAGGCTCTTCGGCCGGCTCGCTCATCACCGCGTCCACGACGAGGCTGGACGTGCCCGTCGACGTCGACGGCGTCGTCTACGATCACGAGTTCGATCCGCGCGTTCTCACCCGCGACACCGCGCCCGGCAGCCCCGACCGGCACGGCAGACGGCCGCGGCCGCTCAGCCTGGCCGCCCGCATCGTCCGTGCCGTCCGCACCCGAGGCTGGCTCCATGATGACGGGACGGCCGTGCTCGAGACCTCGGACCTGCCCGCCGCCATCTACGGCGATACCCTCCACGACAGGGCCGCAGAGGAGCTGTTCACCGTCCTGATCACGCTGGTGGGCGCCCGTACCCTGCGCATGGCGCGGCTCGCCCGCACGCCTGACGGCCTGCGCTACCCACCCGCATTCGGTCAGGTCGGAACCGTCGAAGTCATCACCTGGACCCCGCCCGGCAGCGCAGACGCCGGCGCGACGACGCGGCCGCCCGAGCCGCCCGTACTGCACGGCTACGTCACGACCCAGGACGTCCGCTGGTTCCTGCGCCGCATCAAGGGCACCCCCAGCAACGAGGCCGAACAGTCATGGGCAGACCAGCTCCGCCGCAGCGGACGGCCCATCCGGCCTCTCCCACCTGGATTCACCTACGTCCGCGAGCACCGGCGCACACGCCAGTGGTGATGGGGTGACACCAGCCCACACGGTTACTTCGGCTCGGCCGCGAAAGTGTCCGACAGTCAACGCACACTACGAGGGCACCCGACCCGGGTGCCAGGAAGGGACACCGATGCGCAGGCCACAACCGCCCGAGCCGGTTCCCCCACCGGAATACCAGGTGCGAGGAGACAACGGCGGACCGCTGCCTGCAAGCCCCGAGCAGCTGGAAGCCCTCCAGCACCTCGGCGACGTGCTCAACATGCTGCCCGATCCCATCGCGGCCTGCGTCGATGACCTCAATGACGACGACGTTGGGCGCATGCTCCGAAGCCTCAGTCTCCCCTACCGCGGGTACGCGCTGGACAGCTTGAACATGCCGCACATGAAACCTCGCAACGTCAGCGAGAGACTTGGCACCGACGTCCGCGGCGCCCTTGGGCGGGCCCGGCCCGCAGATCGCCGCGAAGTGCTCACCATCCTGACCTCCTCAGCCTGGGACCAGCTTGTGCCCGCCGTCGCACGCCGGTACGCCGAGCACCCGCAGTACGACTTCGGGCCGCTCGAGGATCGCTGGCGCGGCTCGGTGCTGCGCTCCACTGTCTGGGCCAATCTGCAAGCCAGCATCGACTCTGCGTACGTGTGGCAGTGGGCCGCCGAGCAGTCTTGGTGGCTGCCTGCTGGTCTCAGTTCCATCCACGGCGACCCGGTTCGGGCCGCCGCCCGCGTCGTCGTCGCGCTGCAGGACGGGCGCTCGCCGAGCTTCGCAGCGGACCACACCAACGTGACCATCTCGGTCGACGAGCTCGACGGGCTCGACAATGACGTCGATGAGGCGACTGAGGACGCCGAGGTGGATCATGATCTAGCGCCGAGGATCGGCACGACGTCGATTGGTGACGACGTCACGGGGCCGGCGGCCGCACAGCAGGAAGAGGTCCCTTTGCCCACCATCAGCGCCGCCTCCGACGCCGCCACCGCTAACGCAGCGACGTCGCTGGCTCACTCCGCTCCCGGGGAAGCTGAGATCGCTGCCGGCGGGGCGAACCTCGACGAGCTCGCTGGCGCCGTCGAACAGCTCACCGCTGCCGTCGCCGTGGTGCGGGAGCACGCCGCCACCGCGGTGCTCGCCCAGCTCACCGCAGGCGGCCGGCCGCATGACGTCGACCTCGCGGCGCTGACCCGGCTCGCGGCGCAGTTCGACAGCGTCGCCGGTGCGCTCGAGGCAGCAGGTGAGCAGGTTTCCACCCTGACCGTGGCGGCGGTCCACGACAGCCTTAGCAGGCTGCGTGCCATCCGGGACGCTGCCCACACCGACCAGCAACAGCGACAGCGTCTGAGCCGGCTGCTGACACTCACTCAGCGGGTGTACAACGAAGCCGTCGCCATCCAGGTCGAGGACGTGGCTGAGTCCGTGCGCGCGCTCCTGGCCACCGAGATCTGGGACCACGCCGATCGCGAGTCCGCCGATGCGCTCGACGAGCTATTGCGCATCATTGAGATCGACCCGGGCGCCGCAGGCGTCGACATGGCTGAGCTCGCCGATATGCAGACACGAGCGATGGCCCGGCTGCCCGTGGCCCTCGTCATGTCCGCGGTCACCGGGCAGCTGCGCTTCAGCGATGAGGTGTCCCCGACGCTGACCGCTCCGGACCACGCAACCACCATCCCACCTCAGTTCACCTCACCGGCCTCTACCGACGCTGGGGACGCTGCCCACAGGCCACTCGAACGGTCAAAGGACGAACCTGCACCGGAGCCGATACCGAGCCCGGTCGCCAGTCCCGACACCGCCAGTCCCGACACCGCCAGGACCGACGCGTACGGGGACCTTGATAACACCATCCCCGGCGAGCCCAGCGGCGCCAAGCGAATCGTGGCCGACCGCGCGAAGATCGGCGCGCTCATCAGCGGTCAGCGCTACGGAACGGCGTCTGTCGTCTCCGACCGTTTCGGCTTCGACGACTCCTTCCGTCGCGTCCTTACCGTCGCCGCCCTCGCCGACGCCGCCCGCAGCGAGACCGGACCGTGCGCGGGCGCATTGCTCGAACTGCTCAACGAGCTCAGCAGCGACGACATAGCCGAAGACGGCGTCACCTGCCTGCTCGCCGTGCCCGCCCTGCTGCGCGCTGCCATCGTCACGGGTCAGCCAGCTGCCGGAGCGCTCCTGACCGACGTCAGTAGTCGCCTGGAGAGCAACCTAGGCGCTGTCGCCGCCGAGATCGGCCGACGCGCCATTTCGAACATCTTCGCCGGAGGAGCCCTACGTCGCCTGCTGTCCGACGTACCCGCCCTCGAGCGGCGCGTCATCGAGGCACGCGACAGCGCCCGGGCATTCAACCGCACCCGCCGTCTGCGCTTCGCCCGCGCCACAGACATCGCCAAGCGCTGGCTCGCTCACGATGGACTTCTCGGCACGATGCTTGAAGCAGCGGCGAACAACGATGTCAAGGCCGCGACTGAGACCGCCGCCACGATGGTCCGGCTCTCAGACCCAAGCGAGATCAACCGAGAGCTCGACATGATCGATGGGACGCTACGAGGACGCGGCGGCAAGCCCCTCGACGGCCCCGGCCGGCACGACCTCGTCAATCTGGTCACCGAGGTCCGGCGCCCCGTCAGCGCATGGGTAGAGGCCGTCCTTGCCGTTGCCGAGCACAAGAGGAACAGCGGCAACAGCTGGGCTGCCCAGGAGCTGTCCGACATGCGGATCGCCGTGCTAGCCCGCGCCGACGCCGTTCTGGATGCACTCGAGGAGAGCGCCACCGACCCGCTGTATGCCGCAGCCGCACACGCCGCAGCCAGCTCGTTGCCCGTCACGTTCGCGCTGCTCGACGGCGATGCCAGCCTGTCAATCAGCGAACCGCCGGCAGCGCTCGTCCTGACCGGCGAGCTCCTCAAAGTCGAGGGAGCGACTGTCGAACCGGGTCTCGGCAACGTCACCCTGCCCGAGTACGTCGGAACCGACACGGTCCTGGCAGCGGTCGAGCACCCCTGGGACGGGGTTGTCCGCAGCCAGGTCCGTGGGGAGAACTACCCCACCGCTCGGTACATTCTCGACCTTGCCGCGACGGGTCAGTTGCCGGGCTGCGGGAACGGCGCGCATCTGACCGCCGTAGCTGCCGAGCAGCTGCGGGGCGAGCTCGACCGCGCCGAGAAAATCAGCCGCGCTGAGTTGTCCACGACCGTCGCACAGCTCAGCGCAGAGCTGCGTCGGGCGCGTCTGCAGAACGAGGTCTCCGAAGAGCAGGACGGTGAGCTCACCAGCCTGCTCGCGGACGCGAACACGAGCGGCTCCAAGGTGTCTCGCAGCGACCTCGCCACCGTCCGGAAGGAGCTCGCCGCAGTCGCCGAGCTTCTTCCGGACTACCGCGAGCAGGCCGGGCACCGCCTCACCGCACGCCTGGAACAGCTCGGACGCCGCGACGACATCGAGCACATCACGCGCCTCATCGAAGCCGGCGAGTTGTCGACCGCCGAGGAGCTGATCTACTACAGCGAGATCGGGCAGCCGATGCCGACGCTGCAGAGCCCGCGCACCGATCTCGCCGACTTCTTCCCCACGGTCCCGCTCGCCCTTCCAGATGGAATCACCGACGACGTCATCGCGGCCGTCCGCGCTGGCCAGGTGTACGCGGGCACGCTTGTCCTGGACTTCTCCGCGCTGTCCAGCGAGGCGCGCGAAGATGCCGCTGGCGCCCTGCTGGCGTGGCGGATGCTGCGGACCACTCCTGCCGAAGGAAGGGCTCGCATCCGCAGCGCAGAGGCGCTCCTTCCCGTGCTGCGCCTGATCGGTGTCGAAGCACGCGGCGCCGCCAAGGACCTCGACCTGCAGAAGAGCAAGGATCGGCGCTTCTGGGAGGTCGGATCGGTCACGATCAACGGCAAGGCGATGGTGCCCGCGTTCGGCAGCAAGCTCGGCGGGAGACTGCGCACCCTGCTCGTCTGGGGTGAGCCGACCGAGGACCTGCTCCTGTCGTACGCCGACCACGACAAGTCCGGCGAGAGCCTCCTGGTGCTCTACTTCGGCACGCTGAGCCCCGACGCCCGCCGCAAGATCGCACGTCGGGCCCTGCGGACCGCCGCCCCCGTCGTCGTCCTCGACGACGCCGCCATGGCCTACCTGGCCGCACACGGTGACCGTCAGTTCGACGCAACGATGGCCATCACGCTGCCTTTCAGCAACGTCAACCCCTACGTGCGCGTCAAGCGCGGTCCTGTCGCGCCCGAGATGTTCTACGGGCGAACGGCCGAACGGAACAGTGTCCTCGACGTCGACGGCACACAGTTGATCTTTGGAGGTCGCGGTTTGGGAAAGTCCGCCCTCCTGCGCTCCTCAGCAGAGCAGTTCGAGACCGAGACGGACCGCCTCGCCCTGTACCTGGACCTGAACACGATCGGCATCGGCCCGACCGCGCTTACCCAGGATGCACTCTGGGACACGCTGCTGCGTGAACTCATTAAGCGCAACGTCATCACGGCGCGGTCGACCGGCCGGTCCCGCCGCCGTACCGAGGACACCCATGAGGCTGTCCGGGCTGGCATCCTGTCATGGTTGGAAGCAGACAGCCGCCGACGCCTGCTTATCCTGCTCGACGAGAGCGACCGCTTCTTCGAGTCTGACGCACCCAACTTCCTGCAGACCAACCGCCTCAAGGAGATCGGCCAATCCAGCGAGGGCCGCGCGAAGGTCGTGTTCGCAGGTCTGCACACCGTGCAGCGGTTCGCGAAGGCGAACAACAATATACCGTTCAGCCACCTCGGACGACCGACCGCCATCGGGCCACTATCCCCGCAGTTCGCTTACAACCTCGTCGTCAAGCCGATGGAAGCACTCGGTTATGTTTTCGACCAGGACAACGACCTCGTCAACCGCATCCTCGGGTACTGCTCCTACCAGCCATTCCTGCTGCAGATGTTCGCCCACCGGCTCATCGAGGTGATTTTTGAACGTCGCCGCGGAGGCATCGACGAGAGTGCGCCTCCGTACCGCGTCACGCGCGTTGACGTTGAGAGCGTCGAGTCCGACCCGCATTTGCGGACCGACATCACCTCAGCGTTCCGCGACACGCTGAACCTCGACGCCCGCTACAACGTCATCGCGAACGTCCTGGCGCACAACGCCCACGAGAACGGCATGGACGATCGCCTCAACGACGTCACACTCTGCAATGAGTGCCTCACGTGGTGGCCCGACGGCTTCAGCCAGCTGTCAGTCGAACACTTCCGCTCCTACCTCTATGAGATGGTCGGCCTCGGCGTGCTCGCACCCAACACCGGCACGGGCTGGCACCTACGCTCCCCGAACGTACTCCGCATGATCGGGCTGCCGGACGACGTCGTCGCCGAGCTCGTCTCGGCCGCGAGCGCGTCCGTGCCCGAGTCGTTCATCGCGCTCGAGACCAGGCCACTGATGTCGACTGGCCGCTGCAGCCCGCTGACTGCCGCCCAGATCGACGACCTGCTGGGCGACCACACTACGCAGACTCGCCTCGTGCTGGGCAGTGAGGCGGCCGGTGTCGCTGACGTATTCGGCGCCGTCACCGAGATCGCCGAATCGCTCGGCAGCCGATACCAACTCGCAACGCCGAGGGGATTCGGAGCGTTCAAGGACGAGCTTGTCGCCGGCAAGCCCGGCGAGCGCCGCATCGTCATGTCGAAGCTGTTCAATGTAGCCCTGGAGACGTGCACAACCAGTGTCGACCATGCCCTCAACGACCGTCCCAGCCGGCCCGGTGTCACCCGGTCGGCCATCCTGATCGCCGGACCAGACAGCATCCGTTGGTGGCAGACCGTTTTGAGCAGCTCCCGACCTCGAGGCCTCGACGTCACGACGCTCGCACGCTACGACGCGCGGACGCTCAAGGTGTGGTCGCTCATTGCGGGCAAGTTTACGACTGAGGACAAGCGGGCCAGGCTCCTGCGCGTCACCGGGGGTTGGCCCGCCCTTGTCGAAATGGTCGCCGAGTGGCCCGACTCCCTCGGAGACGAGCACTCTGCCCTCGCCGAGGTCCAGACGTGGCTGGCCACGCCAACGGGCGCAGCCACGTTCTGCGACATGACCGGCCTGGTCGTCGACCCCGACGTCGAGAGCGTCTTCAGCGAACTAACCGGCCTGCTCGACCAGGGCGGCACAATCGGAGATGTCGTCGACGCGGTCGCGATGGCAGCACCGCACGTTGACGCGAACGCCATGGTCGAAGTCCTGCTCGCCCTCGGCGTACTCGCGCCCGGATCCGATGACAAATACCGATGCGACCCGATTGTCGTCTCGTGCTGGCCTCATCGAAACCGACCACTGGTCGACAGCATCGCGGAATGATCTACGTCGCGGCTTCGGCGCGGACACGGCCGGTAGCGGTTGCCTTAGCGGAAGGGTGGGCACGGTCCACTGTGGCCGGTGTGTCGATCATTGTTGAGCGCGGGCCCGCTGCGCCTCCGGGGTGCCGAAGGCTCGCTAGCGCCAGAATTGGCTGGGGTACGGTTCGGCATGCCTCGCAGGTCGACAGCGTTCCAGAAAGCCGTCTACTACATTGAGCAAAACCTGGCTGGGCCGACCCACACGGTAACCGAGTCGAAGATGCTGCGCGACCGTATCAGCGGCCAAAAACGCGAGGTTGATATTGTGATCGAGACTGAAGTTGCTGGCCACGATATAGTCATTAGCGTTGAATGCCGTGAGCAAGGGCGGCCCGCAACAGTCACTTGGGTTGAAGAGATGTGGTCCAAGCATGAAGATCTGCCGACTGATCGCCTAATCCTGGTCTCCGTTTCTGGCTTTACACCGCGAGCCTGCGAAAAGGCTGCTAGACGAGGAATTGAGTTGTTAAGCCCGAACGCCTTAGCTGAAGACGGCGCAAGCGACATAGTGCGCAGCGTCCGCCGCGTGTGGTTCGGTCCGATAGAGATAGATTACGACACATCGACACTAGTCTTAGCATCTACGCAGTATGCGCCAAGGCGCGAACTGGAAGTGGATGAGCGGTGGGCGATATATTCCGCAGAAGGGGAGCAGCTACAGTCAGCAGCCGAACTAATCTCAGAGTGCCGCGAACGGTTGTTGCAGCAGCTTGAGGCAGAGTGGTTTAAGAGCGGGCAGTTCCGCCTCCGAGTCCAGCTAGATCCACCTGGATCGCTTTACGTGGAAGAAACTATCCCGAAAACCCATCTGGCCCTAATCGAGAAAGTAGTGCCGGTCTGCACGGTAAGGGCCCGCGTCTCTTCAATTCCACTGACGCAGGGGCAACTGTCGGAGACGGCATACTCCTATGGATTTACCAAGAGCGCCGGCAAAAAGACCACCGCCGTCATTACGCAGGATTCTCCTGGAGAGGCCACGCTCTCAATAGAGGTCAAATGACATGGTCCCGCCCCGCTCAGCCGGTCTGTTGCCCTGGTGCCGAGTGCGTCCGTTCTGCGCAGCACCTTGGTGCGGCCGAGACCCCAGGG
>JAXDGS010000108.1:0-3274 GCA_034664905.1 Solirubrobacteraceae bacterium
ACCAACCACACCCTGTCAGGAGACGCGCTCATGACTGCACGGCACCATCGAACCGAGGCCAGCTGATGTACCGGCTCCTCGTCTGGTCCTCCAAGGGCGGGGTCGGCAAGACGACCTCCGTCGCGAACCTCGGACCCGCGCTCGCGCGGCGGGGCAACGACGTCCTCCTCGTCGGGTTCGATGCCCACCAGCCCGACCTCGAGATGACCTTCGGCATCGAGGACGATGACGACGTCACGCGGATCGAGGATCTCCTCGCGGGAAGCGCCGACCCGCTCACCGCCACGATCGAGATCGACGATCCAATCGCCCCCACGCGCAACCACAAGCCAGGCGGATCGCTGAGGCTGCTCGCCACCTCAGAGCGCCTCCTCGCCCTCACCGCCGATGTCGCCGCCACCGGGCGCTTCGACGCCCTCGATCAACTCCTGATGCAGCTCGACGAGACCGCCGACATCGCGCTGATCGACACCACCGGCGCCGTCACCCCGCTCACCCGCATGGCCATGTTCGCCGCCGACGGGATCCTCTTCTGTGGCGAGCCTGGCGTCTACGAAGCCAAGACCATCGCGCGGCGCCTCGACGAACTCGACGAGCTCGGCGTCGAGGCGGGACACGCCATCACACCGGTCGGGATGCTGTTCGTCCGCACCAACGCCCGCTCCCGCCAGCTGCGCGCATGGGCGACCGCGTTCGCGGACCCCCAGCAATTCCCGTCTGGCCCGCTGTACGTGTTTCAGACGCACATCCGCCAACAGAGCTCAGTTCGCGACCACCCCGGATACGGAGTACCGACGGTCTTCGCCGACCCCGGCGGACGTGTAGCTCAGGACTACGCCGCAGCCGCCAAAGAGCTCGAGGCGCGGCTCGCGCAACTCGCCCAGGACCAGGCCGCGTGAGCACCGTGACGCGCGTCACGCACCCCGAAACCCCCGGCAACTCCTGCAATCCACGAAGGAGGGAAACGATGGACACCGACGGCAACGCCCTCGAATCGGCGCGCAATACCGGCTACCACCAGATGGCCGACCACGACCAACACACGCTGATCGAGCGGCTCGAGTTCGCGGTCGACAGCGACCGACAGCTCGCCGCGGCGCTACGCGGAGCTGCGGCCGCGCTCGAAGACGCCGCCAGCCGCTACGAAGCACTCGCCGACGTGACCGACCCGGACGCCGCCGTCGGCTACCTCGTCAACGACCCGGACACCGGCGCCGAGACCGTGTGGTGCGTCGACTGCATCCCCAGGCTCGCGCTCGCGGATCACTCGCCGATCTGGCCGGAGGGCACCGCGGCGGAGGAGCCTTGCGTTGCGTGCGGGCAAGTGCTGATCGACATCGCAGCCGGAAATTCGATGACCGCCGACCCCTACGAGCAGACGCGGCGCCCGCTCGACCGCATACCGGAGACAACCGAGCAGCTCGGCGGCCGGGCGGATCTCTCCGACTCGCTCGCCCGCGATCACGATTCGCCAACCACGCAAGCAACCGCACCAGACTGATGCCGACCAAGAACACCGTTCCCACGCGCATCCTCACCCGGTCCCGGCGCTCACCCCCACCGCCCAGCAGCGCACTGTTCGGCACCCTCGCCGCCCAAGGCCGGCTACGAACCGTCGACTACACCGCCGTCACGCCCAACCCCAACCAGCCACGCAAGCTGTTCGAACAGGACGCGCTTGAGCGCCTCGCCGAATCGATCCGCGCTCGCGGGCTGCTACAGCCGCTGATAGTCCGCGAGACCGAACCCGGAAGCTTCCAGATCATCGCCGGCGAGCGGCGCTGGCGCGCCCTCGGCATCATCGAAGCCGAGACCGTCGACGTTCTCGTCAGCGAAGACCAGGACGACGCGACCGCACTGCAGGACGCCCTGATCGAAAACGTCGTGCGCGAGGACCTCACCCCGATCGAGAAGGGCCGCGGGTACGCGAGCCTGATCGAAGATCTCGGGCTCACGCGGGAGGAGCTCGCGCGCCGACTCGGCGAATCGCGCGTGACCATCAGTCACCACCTCCGCCTGCTCGATCTCCCCGACGACACTCAGGAACTCATCAACGCGCGCGAACTCACCTACGCACACGGGCGCGTACTGCTGATGACCGACGACCACACCGAACGGCGCCGGCTCGCTCGCGAAGCCGTCGCCAACGACTGGTCCACCCGTCAACTCGAGACCGCTGTGCGGGCACTCGCCACACCACGCGCCCGCAAGCCAAAACGGCGACAGGATGCCGACCAGGCCGCGCTCGCCCTACGACTTGGTGATGCCGTCAGAAGCGCGACCGGCCTCGAGATCACCGTCAAGCCGGGAGCGCGCCAAAGCTTCGCATTCACCGTCGTTGGCGCCGACGCAGCGCGGACACTTGCTCAACGGCTCGGGGCACACGAGGTCGATTCGTCAATGACGACGTAGGCGGGTGAACGGAGGCGAGTGATCACGTGCATGGCAGACGCAGGTCTAGCGGTCCGCCGGGGAGGGTGCGGGGATGCCGCGAGGCCGCCGCGCGGGCTATAACGACGACCAGCAGCTTTCCTTCGAAGCCCTCTGGGCAGAGCCCGAACCCGCGCGCGATGAACAAGTACGGCCGCATGGCGATACGGCACTGGGAGAAGACCGACCCGGACCGCTTCCAGCAGATCCCGGAGAGCGACCGGGAGACGTTCTTCACCGAGCTAGGGGAGCGGGCGGAGATGGAGATCCAGCAGCTCCAGGACGAGCTGGCGGGCCCGGACCCGGCGAGGGAGAGCTATCTGGAGAAGGTCGGGCGGCTGAACATGGCCCGCCTGCAGGCCGAGGAGCGGGTGCTGGCCGAACTGATCCTGATCCCGCCACCCTCTTCGAGCGAGCAGGACGAGGGGAACGAGCCGGCGCGCTGGCATCTGGAGACGATGCGCGACCGCGCCCGGCTGCGCCAACAGGACGAGTAGCCGCCGCCCGCTTCACGCCGCTCGCCGCCGACGGCCAGCTCGCGCCAAGCGGCGCTCGCGCCCGCGTGCAGGCGAACCTCGAGGCGCTGCGCCTTCTGCGCGTCCTAGAGCACAAGCAGCGAGCGGCCACGCGCGAGGAGCAGGAGGTGCTGGCGGCGTGGTCGGGGTGGGGTGCGGTGCCGCAGGTGTTCGACGCGCAGCGCGAAGAATGGACCCAGGCGCGCGAGCAGCTGCGCGAGCTCGTCGGCGAGGACGGCTACGAGGCGGCGCGGCGCACGACGATCAACGCCCACTACACCGACCCGCGGATCGCCGCCGCGATCTGGCAGGCGGTCACCGCACTCGGG
>JAXDGS010000109.1:0-118490 GCA_034664905.1 Solirubrobacteraceae bacterium
TTCCGCGCATAGCCGCCCCCGCCGCGGGGTGGGGGTCCTCGCCGGCTCCCTGCCTGCCGAGCCTCGAGCAGCTGGAGCTGGCGCGCGACGGCCTGGCCGGGCGCGTGGCGGAGCTGCGCGGGCTCGCCGCCGCGCGCGCCGACCGCGAGCGCCGCGCCCGCGAGCTGCTGGAGCGGATGAAGCTCGAACCGGGGCGCTACAAGTTCGTGCGGCTGCCCGTCTCAGAGCTCGGCGAGGGCGGCTGCGGGATGTGGGAGGTGCGTCCGCGCCTCGGCCTGATCGGCATGCTCGCGGGCTGGTGGCAGGTCAAGCTCTCGTCAGGCTGTCCGTTACCCAGGGGGACGCGCTCCACGCGCGCCCCCTTCCCGCCTCACGCAGCATCGCCGCGAGCGTCATGCGCTGACGCTCGGTCATCGAGCCGACGGTCTTCTTCTCGGACATCGGGATCTGGGAGAGGAATTTGCGGCAGCGTGTCTGGCCCCAGCGTCGCTGGCTCATCAGAAGGTCCACGACCGCCATGCTCTCAGCCTCCCACGGGCACTCGAGGATCACGTCGGCGGCATCGATCTGGCCGATCGCCACGCGGCGCTTGAGCTCCGCGCGGGCGAGGCGAACCTGATTGGCGCGTGCCAGCGCGCGCATGTACTGCGGGCTGGCAGGGGCAAGCGTCGCTATCGCGTTCATTAGGCAATCTCCCCGTCGCCCCCCGGCTCCTGCGGCGGGCGACTTGCTTACTAGGTTTTCGTTGACGATTTCACGTCCGCAATGCCCGCTTCGATTCCGTCGCGAGAAGCCACGGTCTGGCCCGGTGCAATTGCCCTCCTCCAGGGACCTGAGCTGAGGGCGAGCGCCGGAGCGGTCTTGCAGAGCGCTCGACGAAGCTATGTCAGGCCGGTGGGGTCGGTCAACCACGGAGCCCGGGCTTCGTGCGCTAGAAGCGATCTTTTTCGTTGGCCGCGCGACTTGTGAAGAAATGGACAAGTGCGCGCCAAAGATGGCGCGGCCCCTCCAGGCCCCGCGATCAGCCCGGCTGGCCCGCGGGCAGCGGGCCGTGCTCGGCCTCGAAGCTGCGCTTGACGCGCGCGAAGACCTCGAGCGCATGTGCGAGCGTGTCCTCGTCGTGGGTCGCCATCACGCTCGTGCGCAGCAGCGCGCCGCCGGGAGGCACGGCCGGATGCAGGGCGCAGTTGGTAAACACGCCGTCGTCATACAGCGCTCGCCACAGCAGCGCGGCCTTCCAGTCATCGCCCACGAGGATCGGGATTATCGGCGTGATGATCGCCTCGCTTGGAGCCTCGGGCGAGGGGCCGCTGCGCACGGGCTCGCCGCCGAGGACGCGGTAGCCGAGTGAGCGCAGGCCCTCGGCGAGCAGGCGTGCGTTGGCCTGCACCTGCTCGAGCAGCCGCGGCCCCTCGGGCGAGCGGATGATCTTCAGCGCCGCGAGCGCCGCTCCGAGCGACGCGGGCACGGCGGAGGCGGTGAACAGGAACGCGCGCGAGGAGATGCGCAGGTAGTCGATCACCTCGGACGGGCCGGCGACGAAGCCTCCGCACGCCGCGAGCGACTTCGAGAAGGTCCCCATCCGCAGATCGACGCCGGCCTCGACCCCGAGCAGCTCGCAGGCGCCCGCGCCTCGGGCACCGAGGACGCCGGCCCCGTGGGCCTCGTCGACCATCAGCCGCGCTCCGTAGCGCGAGCAAAGCTCGACGATGTCCACCAGCGGCGCCACGTCGCCCTCCATCGAGAAGACCCCGTCCACGACCACGAGGACGCCGCCCGCGTCCTGCTGGGCTCGTTCGAGCGCGCGCTCGAGCTTGTCGATGCGGTTGTGGCGGAAGGGGCGCATCTTCGCCCTCGAGAGGAGCGCCCCGTCGAGGATCGACGCATGGTCGCCCGAGTCGACGATCACGGTGTCGCCGGCGTCGAGCAGCGTGCCGAGCGTGCCGACGTTCGCCTGGTGGCCGGTGCTGAAGACGATCGCCTCCTCGGTGCCCATCCATTGCGCGAGCTCGTCCTCGAGCTCCAGATGCAGCGGCGTGGTGCCGTTGAGAAGCCGCGAGCCGGTCAATCCGGTGCCGTAGCGCTCGAGCGCGTCACGCGCGCCCTGCATGACACGCTCATCGCCCGTCAGCCCGAGGTAGTTGTTGGACGCGAGCATGATCCGCGGCGCTCCCTCCATCTCCACGACCGGCATCGCGGGCGACTCGACGGTGCGGAAGTAGGGCATCAGGTCGGCCTCACGCGCGGCGCGCAGGAGCTCCTCGCGCTCGTGGCCGCGGACCTTCGCGAAGACGTCGATCGATGTGTGCATGTAGGGTCCTCGCGTTCTGGACGTGCAGGTGACAGCGGTGTCGGGCGGCGGCGAACTCAAGCAGTTCATCGACCTGCCCTTTCGCCTGCATGCTAACCGGCCGTTGTGGGTGCCGCCGCTGAAGCTCGAGCGCCGTCTGTTCTTGAACCGCCGGATGAACGCGTTCTTCAGCCACGGCGAAGCCGAGTACTTCCTCGCGCGCCGCGACGGTCGCGTCGTCGGCCGGGTGAGCGCGCAGGTCAACCACGCCTTCAACGAGCATCAGGGCAAGAGCTGGGGCTGGTTCGGCTTTCTGGAGTTCGAGGACGATCCGCAGGCGCTTGAGGGGCTGCTGGATGCCGCGGCGACGTGGCTGCGCGCGCGCGGCTGTGAGCGGATGGTGGGACCGGCGAGCTTCGCGATGAACGACGAGAGCGGCGTCCTGATCGAGGGCTTCGAGCTGCGTCCGATGATCCTGCAGCCCTGGCACCCGCCCTACTACCAGCAGCGCCTGGAGCAGGCCGGGATGACCAAGGCGATGGACCTGCTGATGTGGAACCTAGAGGTCTCTGACCGCGAGAACGTGCTGCCGGTGATCTTCGAGCTCGCCGAGAAGGTTCAGAGCGAGCACGGCATCCGCGTGCGCCCGATGCGCCGCTGGCAGCTGCGCAAAGACATGGACGCGTTCGCCGAGGTCTACAACTCGGCGTGGTCGAAGAACTGGGACTTCGTGCCGTACTCCAAGAAGGACCTCGACGCCTACGCGCAGGAGCTGCAGCTTGTCTTCGACAAGCACTGGTTCATGATCGCCGAGCGCGAAGACACCGGCGAGGTGGTGGGGATGGCGATCACGGTCCCCGACCTGAACCAGGTGCTCGCCAGGATGAAAGGCCGGCTGCTGCCGCTGGGCTGGTGGCAGTTCCTGAACAAGGGCAGGATCACCGACCGCGTGCGTGTCGGCTTCCTCGGGGTCAAGCCCGAGTATCAGCACACCGGCGTGGCTGCGAAGCTCTACGTCGAACACTTCAACGCCGCGTCGGCGCGGCCTCAGAGCGGTGGCGAGATGGGCTGGATCCTCGAGACGAACACCGCGATGAACCGCGGCATGGAAGCGATGGGCGGGCGCGTGGTGAAGCGCTACCGCGTATACGAGCGCCTGCTCTAGGCTCGGCGCGGCGAGGCGCGTGTGGGTCTGGGGCGAGCACTACACTTCGCCGCATGAGCGAGCCCGTCGAGTCAGATACCTCCGCGCTCGAGCGGGCGCCCGCCGGCGACGGCGCCGGCGAGATCGAGCCGCTCGACGCGCTGCCTGTGCTCGCGCCGCAGGCAGGCACTCTCCGCTCGATTCCCTTCGCGGGCGCGCTCGCCGATGAGCTGCGCTCGCCGGGGGTCATGATCGGGGCCGCGCAGGCCGCGGTTGTGGCCGCGGGCGGCTTCGTCGCGGGCGCAGCGGTTGTGGGCCTCGCGCACCGGCGCCAGCGCGCGCGCGCGCTTGGCAGCGGCCGGCGCGCCGGACGTGAGCTCGCGCGCTCTTCCCGCCGCGCATCCGGCGGCGAGCTGCTGCAGATCGTCGGAAGCCGCTCGTTGCTCGTCGACGTGCACCTGCTCGGTGGCCACGGCCGCGACGGCTGAGCGTCGCGCGCACGCGGGCTTGCTCGAGCTGCGCCTGGAGGTGGCGCCCGCGGGAACGTTCCGCCTACCGCGCCGCGCCGGGATGGACGGCCTCATGCGCGCGCGCGGTGGCGTGCTCGAGCGCCTGCTTCACCACGGGGAGCAGCCGGTGATCGTGAGGGTCGCTCAGCCGGCGCCGGAGCGCGTGCTGTTCGGCGCTCGTGCAGCGAGCCGCAGCGCAGCGGCGTACGGCATCGAGCGGATGCGCTTTGCGCTCGGCGTGGATGAGGATCTGCGGGCCTTCGCGCGCCGCTTCGCGCGCGATGAGCTGATCGGGCGCTCGGTGCGCGCACGTCCGTGGCTGCGGGTTGCGCGTCGCCCCGATCCGTTCGAGGCGCTCGCGTGGGCGATCTGCGAGCAGCTGATCGAGTACGAGCGGGCCGCCGCGATCGAGCGTCGCATGGTGGCGGCTCTCGGCCGCCGCTGGAGCGGATGGGACGGCGCCGGCCGCGCCTGCCGCGACCTGCCGACGGCGGCGAAAATCGCCGGCACGGCGCCTGCGCTGCTTCAGTCCTTCGACCTCGCGGGCTCCCGCGCGATGGCGCTCGTGCGCGCCGCCAGGGAGGTCGCGCGCGGGCGCGTGGACCTGCACGCTGAAGAGCACGAGCGCGGCTGGCGCAGGCTGCGCGCGATCCCGGGGATCGGCCCCTGGACCGTGGAGATGCTCGCGCTGCACGGCCAGGGACGCTACGACCAGCTACCGGCGGGCGATCTCGGCCTGCTCAAGCTCGCGGGCCGGCTGCTCAGCGGCGGTGACCCCCGCGCGCGCGCCGAGGAACAGCAGGTGCGCGATCTGTTCGCGCCCTACGGCGAGTGGGCAGGGCTCGCGGCTGCGCACATGCTGGCGATCTGATCGAGCTCGCCGGCGACGGCGCCTCAGCCGCGTCCTGGTCCGGCGCGACGTTCGCGGTCGACCAGCAGGGCGAACGTGGGGCACGCCTTCGCGGCGCGCAGCGCGTGCTCGACCGCTACGCCGTCGAGCGGCGTCTCGTCGATCATCGGATAGCCCCACTCGTCGAGCGTTATCCGCTCGGGCAGCAGCTCCGCGCACATGCCGTGCGCCTCGCACGCGATCGGGTTTACGCGGATGCGATGGCTCATCGCCGGTAGAGGCCCTTGCGCGGCGCCTGCACGGGCAGCGGCCGCGGCGGAAGCGGCAGCTCCGCCGTGCGCGAGCACGAATCGCACGGCCCTCGCTGCGCGTGCGCGGCGAACTCTGAGGGAAACGCTTCGAGCGCGCTGAGAATGAAGTTGACGGTGCCGTCGGGATGCGCGCAGGCGCCGCGCCGTGACACCAGCGAAGCAAGCCGCCCGATCCTCTGGGTCGCGGTGGCCTGCGCGCCGCCGGCGAGCATCTGCTCGAGCGTGTCCGCGAGCGCGTCGAGGCCGTGCAGGCACGGCCCGCACTGGCGGGCGCTCTGCCCGGCGAGCCAGCGCGCGGTACGCGCTGTTTCAGCGACCGGGCACGCGTGCTCTGAGAGCAGCAGAACCACGCCCGCGCCGAGCGCGGCGCCGTGGGGAGCGAGGTGTTCGTTCGAGAGTGCGACGCTGCGCAGGTGCTCGCCGTCGATCCAGCCGCCGGCGTAACCTCCGATCAAGACCGCGCGCAGGCCCGCGGTGCTGCCGCCGCCGGCCTCGATCAGGGAAGCCAGCGACGCGCCGTGCTCGATCTCATACACGCCGGGGTGCGCGACCGGCCCGCACAGCGTCACCAGCGCCGATCCCGGCTGACCCGGCGTGCCGAGCTGGCGAAACCAGGAGGCGCCGTGACGGGCGATGAGCGCGACATGCGCGAGGGTCTCGACGTTGTTGATCAGCGTCGGGCGCCGCCGCACCCCCCGCTCGAAGACCATCGGCGGCGTGTACACGGGCTTTGCCGGTCCGCCGCCCAGGAAGTTGACGAGCGCCGCCTCCTGGCCGGCCACGTAGTGCACGGGCACCGGGCGCAGCTCGATCTTGGTGAGCTGATCGAACTCCGCGTAGGCGGGATCGTGGCGTCGCTCCTCGATCGCGTAGGCGACGCTGTCGAGCGCTGCGTGCGCCGACTCGCACACGCACATGATCAGCTCTCCCGCGCCGACCGCCTGCGCGGCCAGCACGCCGCCGTCGAGTACGAGGTGCGGCAGCGCCTCGAGCAGGGTCCGGTCCTTGAGGCTCGCCGGCTCGCCCTCGGCCGCATTCGCAACGACGATCGCGCGACCGCGCGCGCCGGCGACAGCGCGCATCTTCCTCGCGGTCGGGAAGGCGCCCCCGCCGCGTCCGAGCAACCCCGAGCGGTCGATCTCCTCGATCAGCCGCTCGGCGCGTTGGCGGCTGTGCCTGCGTCCGCCGGCGTGCACCGACGGCGGCTCGCCGTGGAGCGCGAGATGCTCCGAGAGCTCCATCGCGCCGTCTGCGGGGATCCCCGCAAGCAGGCGCGGCAGCGCGTCGAGCTCGTGCGCGGCCGCGTCGCTGAGCGTCGAGGAAGATGGGCTCACGGGTGGCTCACGCTGGCCTGCTTTGAATGGCCGAGCAGGGAGGTGGGCGTGCCGGCGCGGCGCGCCCAATTGGAGCCGAGCGGCCCGCTTGGAAGCCATAGCGCCAGAAACACCCCGAACACGCCGACTCCGCCGAGGGCGGTGCCGCGCCGCGCGAGGTCGCTCGGCCAGCCCTTCAGCACGCGCGCGATGACCGCGGCCGCGACCACTGCAAGGCAGCCGACGCTGAGCGCCATCAGCCAGACGCCGCCCTTGACGTCGCTGCCCGTGCCGAATCCGTGCAGCAGCGCGATCGGCCAGCTCGCGTAGGTGAGCCAGTGGATCGCGCGCCAGGTCGCAAAACCCATGCGCTGGCGCAGCAGGCTCGTGATCGTCACCGCGAGCAGCAGATCGAAGGACACGGCGCCGAGGCCGAGCCAGAACGGCCGGTAGGAGCCGAGGAAGGGGATGAACGCGTCGATCAGCGAGATCGGCGCGAAGGTGTCGAGCACCGAGGTGAGGATGTGCAGGCCGAGGAAGGCCATCGCCAGCAGCGAGACGTTGCGGTGCAGCGAGTCGATCAAGAACCGCGGCCAGCGCGGCGTGCTGTAGCGCTGCACGTCGAGGATGCCGAGGGCGATCGCGAGGGTCAGGAGCAGCAGCGCTACCGCGCCGGTCGAGCGGGTCATGTACCAGTAGACGCTCGGTCCGACAGCCGACAGGGGGCTCATTGCGCCAGGCGCCTCTCGGCGGGCTCGGCGCGATCGGCGGGCCAGCCGCCGACGGTCGTGATCTCGCCGTTCCAGGCGAGCAGCCGTGCGGGCAGCCCCAGCCCGGCGAGCCACGAGGGCGCAGCGCTCGCGCGCACGATCGCCGCGGTCGTGGCGATGTTCGCGTCCGTGGCGCTGGCGGCGGCGACGCTAACCGTGCGCCAGCTCGCGCGCACGGGCGCGCCGGTAGCGGGGTCGATGATGTGGTGCATGGTCCGCCCGGCGTGCTGCCAGCGCCGCGCCATGGTGCTCGAGGTTGCGATCCCGCCCGAGCGGATCGAGATCGTCTGTCCCTCGGCCGCGGCGTCGCTACGGTGGTCGTCGGTCACGCGGATGCGCCAGCCGGACTCCGGCGCGGGCCCGCAGGTGGCGATGTCTCCGCCGACGCTGACGAGCACGCCGCATCCGCCGGCGTCGGCCGCTGCTCGCGCCGCGCGGTCGGCGGCCCACGCTTTGGCGCTCGCGCCGAGGTCGAGATGCATACCGGCGGGCACGCGCACGGTTGCGCGCGCGCGGTCAACCGCCACCGCGCGCCAGTCGGCTCGAACGCTTGCGCTTATGAGGCTGCTCCGCGGCGGCGGCGGGGTCGTCTGCGCAGTGGGCGGTGAGAGCTCGCGAAAGTCGCGGTCGTACCCCGCAAGCTCTAGCGCGCGCCCGACGGTCGGGTCGACGTCGCCGTCGGTCAGCGCGGCGGCCCGCAGCGCCACCTCGAGCGCCTCGAGCAGCAGCGGGCCGACGCTCACCGCGCGCCCCTCGGCGCGGTTCGCGCGCGAGAGCTCGGAGTCCGCTCTGAAGCGGCTGCAGGCAAGGTCGACGGCGGCGAGCTCGCGCTCGACGGCGCCACGCGCGCGCTCGAGCATCGCGGGATCGCTCACGCGCAGCACGATGCCCGTGCCGAGCGCCTGCCATGCGGCCGAGCGCGAACGCGCGCGCAGCTCGGCCAGCTCGCTCATCAAGAGCCGCCCGAGACGACGGGACCCGAGGCTTCGGGAGCCGATTCGCCCGAGCTTTCGGGTGCCGCCTGCGACGGAGCCGATTCCTGGGCGGGCGCTGATGCCTGCGCGGGTGCTGAGGGCTGCGAGGGTGATTCCTGCGCGGGTGATTCCTGTGAAGGGGTGGATTCGGGTGCGGATGGCGATTCGGGCGCGGCTTGCGGTGTCTGCGCAGGCGGCGCGAGCGGCCCGGGGGAGTTCTTCTTGGGGGTGCTCGAGTGTGAACGCGAGCTGCGATTACTCGTCGGGGACGCGAGTGTCTTGCCGGGGAAGGCGTTGGCGGCGACGTCCGCGAGCACGCCCGTCAGCACGATGCTGCCCGCGATCATCCAGCGGTTGATGCGGCGCAGCTGGTTAAGTGCGTAATCGCGCGTGTGCGTGGTGTGAGCTCGCATATGCCTCATCCGCCGTGGTGAAAGAGTCCGGCGCTGTGAATCCAGGGCGCGAATTCGGGGATCACGAGCACCGCCAGCACGGCACCCGCCACGAGCGCCCCAGCGAGCGCGAGCACGCGCCCGGTGCGACCGGTGACATCGCTGCTGAGGCGCGAGTCGTGACCGTAGTCCGAGCGCAGCGCGCGGGGAAGGTTCACGAGGTGAGCGAGCACATGTGGGGCGGTGAAAGCGAGCCACACGAAAAAGCTGATCTTGTGGATCGGCAGCAGCGTCGAGCGCGACTGCGGCCCGGCGAACAGCAGCGCCACGCCGGTGGCGAAGACGGTCACGGTGGCGATGACCATCACCGGCGCGATCGCGCGCAGCAGCGCGGGTGGCGGTCCCTTGCTCCGGTAGCTTGCGCTGTTGGTGTAATAGCGGGTGAAGCGGTAGCCGGTGCTCGCGAGCTTCAGTGCAACCGGGCCGATCAGCAGCATCCCGACGAACATGTGCAGCCACAGAAGCGGACGCAGCTGCACGATCGTCACGCCGAGGATCAAAAGCAGCACGAGCAGCGCCGCGCCCGTCGCAGACGTCAGTAGCTCGTTGCCCGCCGGGCCGCCGCTCCTCATGCGCCCAGAGCGTGCGCGCGCGGAGGGCACCGATACGCCCGCAGGCGACGTGCGCTGGCCGATTGCCATGAACTCAGTGTGCCCATATTCAGTAAGGATTCGGTAACCGCTGCATGAGAAAGCTCATTGAAACCGCGGCGCATGCGTGTGCAGAAAAGCGGCTGCTTCAGCGACCCGTATCCTTGGACATATGGCAGATCCAGCCGACCGCGATCCCTCCCGGCAAGGCTCGCGCGCGGGCGGCGAGGCGGTCGCTGAGCGGCCGCCGGAGTCCGGCAGGGTGCTGCTCGTCGAGGACGAGCCGGGGATCGTCGATTTCGTCAAGCGAGGTCTCGAGGGCGAGGGTTTTCACGTGCAGGCGGCGCTCGACGGGATCGAGGGGGAGCGCCTCGCGCTGAGGGGTGGCTTCGACGCGATCGTGCTCGATCTGATGCTCCCCGGTCGCAGCGGATTCGAGATCCTCGCGTCGGTGCAGCGCGCCACACCGAGCGTGCCGGTGATCGTCCTGACCGCGCGCGGAGAGCTCGAAGACCGCGTCGCGGGGCTCGACGCCGGCGCCGTCGACTACCTCGTGAAGCCGTTCTCGCTCGCGGAGCTTGTCGCGCGTGTACGCGCGCAGCTGCGGGTCCTCGCGCAGGCCTCCGCGAGCGTGCTCAGCGGCGAGGACATCGAGGTTGACCTGCTGAGCCGCAACGTCCGTCGCGCGGGTCGCTCGGTGGCGCTCTCGACGACCGAGTTCGAGCTGCTGGTCTACCTGCTGCGCCACCACGGGCAGGTCGTCTCGCGGGAGCAGATCCTCAGCTCGGTGTGGGGCTATGAGCACGATCCGGCGACGAACGTCGTCGACGTCTACGTCGGATACCTGCGCCGAAAGCTCGGCGGCCCAAGCGATCCCGCGCCGATCTTCACGGTGCGCGCGGTGGGCTACCGCCTCGGCAACGCGGGCTGATCGTCGTGAGCGCCACGCCGCGGCTCCTCCTCAGGCGCCTCGCGCCCGGCGGTCTGCGCTGGCGCCTTGCGGGCGCAGTGGCGCTGGTCACGCTGATCTGCACGGGAATCGCGCTCGCGGCCGTCTACCGCGGCACCGGCAGCCAGCTGCGCCATCAGATAAGCGGCGAGATCGAAGCTGATGAGTCCGAGCTCGCGCAGCACCTCCTGCAGGCGCGGGTGCGCACGGCAAAGCAGCTCTCCGCGGTGGCGAGCCACTACATACGCAACCAGCCCTTCAAGGCGAGCTCGACGCTGCTGTTCGCGATCATCCCCGGCGTCGCCACGAGCACCAACCGACCCGAGCTGTTCGGCACCGGCGCGCCGGACAACGGCGAGAGCACCGCGGCGCAGGGCCACGAGGACCGCGTCGCCGGCGGCCTGCTGAGCGCGCGCGAGGGCTTCTCGACGCTCGCGCTCAACGACGTCGGCGACGTGCGGCTGCTCAAGCGCACGATCCTCGTCGACCGCTCCTTTCGCGTCACCGTCGGCGCCGGCGAGCCGCTTGCGACCGTCGGTCATGCGCAGAGCGGGGTCGCCAAAGCGTTCATCCTCGCCGGGCTGCTCGCGCTCGCGGGCGCGCTGTTCGCCGCGTACCTGATCAGCGCTGGCGTCTCTCGGCCGCTGCGCAGGATGGCCGCCGTCGCTGCGCGCGTGGACGCCGGCGATCTGCACCCGCGCATCCATGACGTCGGCGGCGAGGGCGATGAGGTCAGGGTGCTGGCGGAGGCGTTCAACCACATGCTCGACCGGCTGACCGACGCGTTTGCGGGCCAGCGCGCGTTCGTCGCGGACGCCTCGCACGAGCTGCGCACGCCGCTGACGGTGATCCGCGGCCAGCTCGAGGTGCTCGCCTCCCGGCGTGAGCCCTCGGGCGAGGAGGTGCGGCGCGTCGAGCGCCTCGTGCAGGCCGAGATCGCGCGCATCAGCCGTCTCGTCGATGACCTGCTGCTGCTCGCGAAGACAGAGCAGCCGCAGTCGCAGCGGCTCGAGTCGCTCGATCTCCCGACCTACGTGGCCGGCCTGTGGGACGGGATGAGCCTGCTCGCCTCGCGCCGCTTCGAGCTCGCGTCGATCCCGCCGGGGACATTGCGAGCGGATCCCGACCGGCTCGCCCAGGCGCTGCGCAACCTGATCCGCAACGCGATCGAGCACACCTCGCCCGACGATGGCCTCGTGCGCATGCGCGTGCAGGGCGTGGGCGCGCAGCGCGTGCGCTTCCTCGTCGAAGACGACGGACCCGGGATACCGGCCGATCAGCGCGAGCGCGTGTTCGACCGCTTTCATCGCACCGACGCGGCGCGTGACCGTGCCTCCGGCGGCACCGGCCTCGGTCTCGCGATCGTGCGCGCGATCGCAGACGCGCACGGCGGCACCGTGAGGGCCTCGAGCTCGCCGGAGGGCGGCGCGCGCATCGAGCTCGAGCTGCCGGGGTTCACGGCCGCGGGCGAGCCCGCCGATCGCAGGCCGCTCGGGCCCGCGAGACCCGCGCAGCCACTCGGCGGGCCACGCTAGCGGCGCGCGAGGAGCGCTCAGCGCTCGGGAACGAGCACCGCCGCGCCCTCGAAGCGCCCGTGGCGCAGATCCTCGAGCGCCCTGTTGGCATCCTCGAGCGGGTAGGTGCTCACGTGCGTGCGCACCGGCACGGTCGGTGCCAGCGCGAGCATCTGCTCGCCGTCTGCGCGCGTCAGGTTGGCGACCGAGCGCAGCGCCCGCTCGCCCCACAGGATGCTGTAGGGGAAAGCGGGGATATCGCTCATGTGGATACCGCCGCAGACGACCGTGCCGCCGGGCGCGAGCGCGCGCAGCGCGAGCGGCACCAGCGATCCGACCGGCGCGAAGATGATCGCCGCGTCGAGCGGCTCTGGCGGCGTGTCCTCCGCGGCGCCGGCCCAGAGCGCTCCGATCTCGCGCGCGAAGGCCTGTCCCGCGTGATCGCCCGCGCGCGTGAACGCATACACCCGCCGGCCCTGCGCGAGTGCCACCTGCGTGAGGATGTGCGCGGCCGCGCCGAAGCCGTACAGGCCGAGGCGCGCGCCGTCGCCGCACATGCGCAGCGCGCGGTAGCCGATCAGCCCCGCGCACAGCAGCGGCGCGGCCTGCTCGCTCGGGTAGGCGGGCGGGATCGCAAAGCAGAAGCGCTCGTCCGCGACCGCGAACTCGGCGAAGCCGCCGTCGATGTCGCGCCCGGTGAAGCGCGCGTTCGGGCACAGGTTCTCGCGCCCGCTCAAGCAGTACTCGCACCGTCCGCACGTCCACCCAAGCCACGGCACACCGACGCGGCGGGCGCTCGCCGCGCCGGACTCGACCGTGCCCACGATCTGGTGCCCGAGGATGCGAGGTGTGTGCTCCACCGCCACCTCGCCATCGAGCAGGTGCAGGTCGGTGCGGCAGATGCCGCATGCCTCGACGCGCAACAGCAGCTGGCCCTCGGCCGGCTCTGGGATCGCTCGCTCGAGCGCCCGCAGCGGCTGCCCGACCCCATCGAAGACCATCGCTCGCATGCGCCGACTAGCCGAAGAACAGCTCTGCGGTTTCATACAGCCGGGGGTCGAGCAGCTTCGGCTCGCGCAGAGCCTGCTGGAGCTCGACCTCCACGATGTCCGTCCCCCGCAGAGCGACCATCGTTCCGAAGCGCCCTGCAGCGACGGCCTCCATCGCTGAGACGCCGAAGCGCGTGGCGAGGACCCGGTCGTAGGCCACCGGCGTGCCGCCGCGCTGCACGTGCCCGAGGATCGTGACGCGCGACTCGAAGCCGGTGCGCCGCTCGATCTCGGCCTCGAGCGTCACGCCGATCCCTCCGAGCCGCGGGTGCCCGAAGGCGTCGGTGGTGGCATCCGAGCGCGTCTGCAGGGTACCCTCGCGCGGCACCGCGCCCTCTGCCACCACGACGATCGAGAAGCTGCGTCCGCGGGCGTGACGACGCTGCAGGTGTGCGACGACCTGTTCGATGTCAAATGGCCGCTCGGGAACGAGGATCGCGTCGGCGCCCCCGGCGAGGCCGGCGTGCGTGGCGATCCAGCCGGCGTGGCGACCCATCACCTCCACGACCATCACGCGATTGTGCGACTCGGCGGTTGTGTGCAGGCGGTCGATCGCGTCGGTCACGATCTGCACCGCGGTCTGAAAGCCGAAGGTGACGTCGGTGGCGCCGAGATCGTTGTCGATCGTCTTGGGCACGCCCACGACCGGCACGCCGTCGCGATGCAGGCGCAGCGCGACTCCGAGCGTGTCCTCGCCGCCGATCGGGATGAGCGCGTCGACGCCGTGCTCGGCGAGCGCGCTGCGCACGAGCGCCGTTCCGTCCTGCCCGTCGGCATAGGGATTGGTGCGCGACGTGCCGAGGATCGTCCCGCCGCGGGGAAGGATCCCCACTGTGCTCTGGAGCGTCAGCTCGATCGCGCGGTTCGCGACCACGCCGGCCCATCCGTGCTGGAACCCGACGAAGCTCGTGCGCTCATCGAGGAGACCGCGGCGCACCACCGCGCGGATGACCGCGTTCAACCCCGGGCAGTCGCCACCGCCGGTGAGCACGCCGATGCGCATCCGCTGAAGGTAGCGCGCGCGCCCGCGGGCGGCCATGCAGGCACGGCTCGCCAGGGCATGCGCGCGCTCGGGCGCTCACTCGCCATACGTGCGTCTGATCGCCTCCACATCGGGGAACGCCTCGAAGAACGCGCCGAGGATTCGTGGATCGAAGTGCGCGCCGGCCTCTGCGCGCATCGTCTCGAGCGCCTGTCCGACCGGGAAGGCGGGTCGGTAGCAGCGGGGGGAGGTGAGCGCGTCGAAGACGTCTGCTACCGCCGCGATTCGGCCCTCGAGCGGGATCTCCTCGCCCGCAAGGCCGCGCGGATAGCCGGCGCCGTCCCATCGCTCGTGGTGGCTGCGGGCGATCACGCCGCCCATCTGCACCAGACCGGAGATCGAGCCGGCGAGCATCTCGTAGCCGATCTCCGCATGCCTCTGTATGACCGTGCGCTCCGGCGGCGAGAGCAGCCCGCGCTTCTGCAGCACGTTGTCGGGAATCGCGACCTTGCCGATGTCGTGCAGTTGGCTTGAGAGGCGGATCATCTCGCAGTGGTCGGCGGTCAATCCGCTGCGGCGCGCGAGCAGCTCGCAGTAGCTGCTCATGCGCTGCAGGTGAAAGCCGGTCTCCTCGTCGCGAAACTCCACGAGCCGCGCCAGGCGGAAGATCGTCTCTGCCTGGGAGACCCAGACGGTGTTCTGCGAGGTCTGCAGGTCTTCGAGCATGACCGTCAGCTGCTGGCCGCGGTCCTCGATCTCGTGCTGCAGGCGGTCCATCGCGCGCTGGCTTTCAGCCTCGAGCTGACGACGGTGGAGCGCGTTGGCGACGGCGATCAAAAGCTCGCCGGCGCCCACCGGCTTGACCATGTACCCGTATGCACCCTGCTCGATCGCCACCATCGCGAGCTTGAGATCGTCGGTGCCGGTGACCATCACGACGGCGGTCCCCGGATGCTCGGAGCGCACGCTCGAGAGCAGCTGCATCCCCGATTCGCCAGGCATGTTCACGTCCACCAGAACCAGCGCATAGGCGTCACGCTGAAGCTGCTCACGCGCGTCGGGAACGCTCACGGCCCCGTCGCATTCGTAACCGTTCTCGATCATCAGTCCCACCGCCCAGTCGCGCAGGCTGTGCTCGTCGTCGACGATCAGCAGTTCGCTCATCTTCTGATCACCGACGGGGACTCAACCGCAACGGGCGCCGCCACGATCGACGCATCGACGAACGTCTCACATCGAAGTCTCCTCAGATGGCCGAACGCGTCATACGCGCCCGGCCTTTCCCGCCACGGTGCGCGATCCCCGTCTTTGGCGCGCCGGGTTCCTAGCTCCACCTAGCAATTGTGAATCCACGTTCGACGCGCGTGTATACGCTGTTCGGCGGATATTTGACGCTGACTTGGACCGCTCGCGACTCCCCGTCAGCGCGAGCTCGCGAGTAGCGAGGCGACCAGTGGCCGTGCCCGTCGCGCAGCGTCCACGTCGCCGCGCGAGGCGGAGACGATTGAGCCCATTGCGAGCGTTTGCAGCTGGTAGCCAGTCTCCTGTGGATCGCTGGCTCCCGCCTGCTCTGCGTAGGATTCCAGGATCCCCCGCAGGACGGCCAGGTGATGCTCGGTCTGCTTGTGGATCGGGTTGTCGCGGTCGGAGACCTCGAGCAGCGTGTTGATGAAGGAGCAGCCCTCGAAGTGGGGGCGATGGAACCACTCGTCGAACGTGTCAAACACGGCAAGCGCGCGTTGCGCTGGATCCGCGGCCCGTCGCTCGACTTCGCCTTTCAGCCAGCCGTAGGTCCAGCGCTCTTCGCGAAGCTCGAGAAAGGCCAGCACGAGCGCGTCCTTCGACGCGAAGTGGTGGTACAGCGTCGCCTTCGCGACGTCGGCCTCGCTGATGACGCGCTCGATTCCGACGGCGTGGATCCCATGACGCGAGAAGAGCCTGTACGCGGCCTCGAGAATGCGCTCGCGGGCCCCGCTCGAGCTCGCCGCGGCGCCTTTGGGCGGGGGCTCATCGGGTCCCTCCCGTTGGTCTTTTACGCCCATGCGGCACACACTAGACCTACCGGTCTGTATAGTCAACCAGACAGACCGGTATGTCTCCCTCCCGTCGTCATGATTCCCGACTCGGCCCCGAGGCGGCGCGCTCCCAGAGCCAGGAGGCCCGCATCGGCACTGTCCCCGATGACCACGAGCGCGAGCTCGCGGTTCTCAGCGCGATCTTGAACTCGGTCGCGGCGTGGGACACATTCGCCCTGGGCAGTCAGTGCCTCGTGCGGGAACTCGCCGAAGCGCTGGGACAGGGGGCCGGGGCACTGCTGGTGCCGAAAGGCGACTATCTCCTCAGGCGGGCGATATGGAGCACGCCGAACATCGAGCCCAAGGCGCTCGGAGGCATCGGTGCAGCGCGAATTTCAAGAGGGGCCGGCCTCGCTGGACGGGCGTGGGAGTGCGGCGAGACCGTTGATTCGCCGCCCTCCGGCAGGCGCCAGATCGCCTCCCGCAGCGAGGTCTCCGCGGCCCGTTTGCATGCAACGATCGCCTTGCCCTGCACACACGGCAAGGAGGTGCTGGGCGTCCTCGAGCTGTACTCGACAGCGCAGGTGGAGTTGAGCATCCATCTGATGCACGTATTGGCTTATGCGGGCGGGGTCCTCGGAGCGTTTTTCGCCCGCCGGCGCGGCGAGCTCCGCCTATCGACCTTGAGTCCGCGCGAGGTGGAGGTCCTCACGCTGGTGGGAGCCGGCCTCTCGGCACGCGAACTCGCGGAGCGTCTCACGATCAGCACTGCCACGGTGAAGACTCACCTCGAACACATCTACGCCAAGCTGGGCGTTCGGGACCGCACCACTGCCGTCGCCAACGCGATCCGCGCGGGACTGATCGAATAGCCAGCCAGGAACGCGCCGCTAGATCCCCTGTCCGGGCAGAAACTCGTTGGTGAAAGGCGGCAGGCCGGCGGTCGGGTCGTGCGCGAGCAGCCGGTGGGAGAACATCCAGCCGGCGAACGCGGCCCAGGCCGACGGTTCCTGCCAGCCGAACGGCTTGCCGGGCGATACCGGCAGAGCTGCGGGCAGCGTCTGTTCGATCGATTGCAGCTGGAGCTTGGAGTCGAGCGACGGGTTGGACCGCACGAGCAGCGACGCCGCACCCATGGGATCGGCGCGCACCTCACGCTCGCCGCGCGTGAGCGCCTGCATGAACGCCCTCAGATCCTGCCCCCGGCTCCGCGCGTCGCGTTCGCGCACGGCCAGCACGAGCTCGTCGTAGCTCGGCACGCCGGCCTTGTCGAGGGGGATCACCAGCGGGTGCCTGTGCATCAGGCGCAGCTGGATCGCCTCGTAGTTCCAGAAGCCGCCGAGGGTCGCGTCGACGCGCCCCGAGAGCATCGCTCCGATCAGGTTGAAGCCGACGTTGACTTCGTGCGCGCTCGAGGGCTTGCGCCCGGCGGCGGCCAGCGCAGTGCGCAGCTCGGCCGACTGATAGGCGATGCCGGCAGTCCCGACGCGCTTGCCGGCGAGATCGGCGACGCCGTTGACGTGGTGCCCCGGGAGCGCGATGATCGAAGTGAGCGGCCGCTGCACGAGCGCGCCGACCGAGACGACCTTCAAGCCCTGGTCGCGTGCCAGCAGGAGCTCCGGCTCGTAGGAGATGGCCATGTCGACCTTGCCCGCCGCGAGCAGCTTCAGCGGTTCGGACGGGTCCGCAGGCGCCTCGGGCGCCACCGCCAGCCCGGCCGCGCGGAAGTCGCCCTTGGCGATCGCCGAGTAGAGCGCGGCGTGGTCGGCGTTCGGGAAGAAGTCGAGCATCACCTTGAACGGCTTCGCCGACGACGAGGTGATCGCATCCTTCTTGCTCCCGCATCCCGCGAGCGCGAGCGCGAGCACGACGACGACGGCGCAGGCGAGGGGCGCCAGCACGCGCTCGGGCGCCGAGCGCAGACGCGGGTGAATCCTCGATTGGGGACTGTCTGTCATCGGCGGCTCCACGGCGCGAGCCTGCGCTCGGCCACGGCGAGAGCGTAGAAGCATGCGAGCGCGAACGCGAACAGCACCGCGGTGCCGGCGTAGGCGCGGGGCGTCTGGAAGTTGACGTCGCTGATGATCTCGCGCCCAAGGCCCGGATAGGCACCCGTGGTCGGCGTGGTCGTCTCGGCGATGAAAGCTCCGATCACGCCCACCGCGAGCGCTATCCGCGCGCCGCTGAGCGCCGCCGGCACGGCCGCGGGCAGCTCGGCGAAGCGAAAGGCCTGCCAGCGGGTCGCGTCGAGCGTGCGCATCAGCTTGGGCTGGTCGGGGTCGACCGCCGCGAGCCCGTCCACGGTCGTGACGAGTACCGGGAAGAAGCAGATCAGGGCTATCACCACGAGCTTCGGCAGCAGCCCGAAGCCCCACCAGAACACGAGCAGCACGCCGATCACCGGGATCGGGACCGCCTGCGAGCCGACCGCCAGCGGGTAGATCGCGCGCCGCGCGAGCGGCGAGAGATGGAGCGCCACCGCGAGCAGAAACCCGCAGGCGAGCGCGAGCGCGAGGCCGAGCACGACCTCCTCGGCGGTGACCGCGAAGTTCCGCGCCACCAGCCCGCCGCTGTCCCACAGCGCCGACGCGACCGCATGAGGCGCAGGCAGCAGATCGGCTTCGACGCCGGCGATATCGACATACGCCTCCCACGCGCCCAGCACCAGCGCGGCCAACACGACCGCGGGCAGCGCGCGCGCGAGCCGCGCTCTCATCCGCGCCCGCCGATCGCAAGGCACTCGAGCGCCTGCTCGCGCAGCTCGCCGACGCGGGCGTCGGTGCGCGTCCGCGGGCGCTCGAGGTCCACCTCGAGCGTCGCAAGCACACGCCCGGGTCGCGCCGAGAGCACGACCACGCGATCGGCGAGCAGGACCGCCTCCTCGACGTCGTGGGTGACGAGCACCACGGTGCGCCGCTCACGCGCGAGCGTGTCCGCGAGCCACGCCTGCATCTCGCAGCGCGTGATCGCGTCGAGCGCGCCGAAGGGCTCGTCGAGGCACAGCAGCTGCTTGCCCGAGAGCAGCGTTCGCAGAAACGCGACGCGCTGGCGCATGCCGCCGGAGAGCTCATGCGGACGCGCCCGCTCGAAGCCCGCGAGCCCCAGCTCGGCGAACACGCCCGCCGCTCGCGCGCGTGCTTCGGCGCGGGAGCTGCCGGCGATGCGCAGCGCGAGCGCGGCGTTGTCGAGCGCGGACAGCCAGGGAAGCAGCAGATCGCGCTGGGGCATGAGCACAGCCGGCGGGCACTCGATCGCTCCAGCGTCGGGCGCGCGCAGGCCGCAGAGCAGCTCGAGCAGCGTCGTCTTGCCGCACCCGCTCGGCCCCACCACCGCCAGGAGCTCGCCGTGCGAGCACGACAGCGAGACCTCCGCGAGCGAGCTGACGGGCGCGCGCCCGCGCGCGTGGTAGGCATGGGTCACCCGCTCGAGCGAGATCGCGCCCGCATCGGTGAGCTCCCGAGGAGGGCGCTGTGTGCGGGGATGCAGTTGCGTGGCCACTTCACTCCCTCCGCGGGCATTACCCCACAGGTTCAAAGGGTCGGCGCGGGGAGTCGATTCCTGCGCGCCATCTCAGCCGGCCGTCCCGCCAGCACCCCTGGTGTGTTCGTGCGCGAGCGGATGCTATCGCGCGGCGGATAGCACCGGGCGCGTCAGCGCTCGCACGAAGTCCTCCAGCTGGGCGGTCGTCCAGCACTCGAAAGCGGTGCAGTACTGCTCGTACGCGGAGATCACCGAGTCGCCGTAGTTCCAGTACAGGCGCGGCTCAGGATTCAGCCAGAACGTGCGCCCCGCGCGCGCTGCGAGGTGCGCGAACACGTCGGCCCGCGGGTCGCGGCCGTTGGTGCGCGCATCGCCGAGCACGATCACCGTCGCACGCGGGTGCAGCTCGTCCTCGACCAGCTCGAGGAACTCCGACCAGACGCGACCGTAGTCGGTGTAGCCGGAGATGTCGGCCACGCCCGCGTCGCCCGAGATCCGTTCGCTGACGGCCTTGAAGTTGCGCTCGTGTTCGAAGATGTCGGTGACCTCGGAGATACGCTCGATGAACACGAACGAGCGCATCTTGCGGAACGTGTCGTGCAGGGCGTGCAGCACCGACAGGAAGAACACCGACGCCGATGTGACGCTCGTCGAGACGTCGCAGAGCACGTAGATCTCCGGCCGGCGCGGCCGCCGCGGGCGAAACTTGAGCACGACCGGAACGCCGCCCGTCTGAAGCGACGCGCGCATCGTGCGCCTGACGTCCACGTGCGCGTGGCGCCGGTGCCCGCGCGCCTGCAGCCCCTGCGTCGCGAGCCGGCGTCGCAGCTGCGCGACGACGCGGTGCACCGCCGCGAGGTCCGCAAGCGGTCCCGAGGGCAGTGCGCGATCGAGGTCGCCCAGCGGACGAGCCGGCGGCAGGTTCCCGGTGCGCTCGATCTGCGAGCGCTCTAGCTCGCGCCGCAGCAGCGCCTCGAAGCGGCGCAGCGCCTCTCGCGGCAGGCCGTCGTGGCGCGGGTCCTCGGCCGGCAGGTCCGGTTGGGGCTCGACGCGCAGCCCGAGCGCGCGGCGGATGCGCTGCACGTCCACGCCGATCACGCCCGACCCCTCCTGACGGCGCGCGAACGCCGCGATCGCCATCCGCGCCAGATCGCGCATCGCGCCCTCATCGCCGTCGCGCAGCGCCGCCGCGATCTGCGCGCGCAGCGCCTCCAGCTCTTCCTCGGAGAGCTCCGCCAGCGAAGGTTGATCGTCCTCGCGGATCCCCTCGCGCGAGGCGGCCAGCTCAACCGCGCGGAAGAAGAAGCGCTCGAACACAAGCTCGAATATGCGCCTGTCCTCCTGGCTCTTGGCGAGCGTCGCCGCGAGCGCCTCGCGAAAGTCCTCTTCGGTGGTCCAGCTGATCTCGCGCAGGACTTCGAACGCGTCCAGGATCTCGGAGGTGCCGACCGCCAAGCCTTCGCGGCGCAGCTCCTCGGCCAGCTCGAGGATCCGCGCGGGCAGCCCCCCGGGTCCCTGCTCAGGCGACATCCGCGGAGCGGAGCTTCAACCCCACGCGGTCTGCGACCACGTCCATGTCGGCACGGTGCTTGATGATCACCGACATCGTCTCCGTGAACGTGTCGGCGTCGATGTCCTGCGCCCCCAGCAACAAGAGCGCGCGCGCCCAGTCGATCGACTCGGCGATCGACGGCGGCTTCTTCAAATCAAGGCCACGAACCATGCCGATGACCTCCACGAGCCTGCGCGCCACCGTCTCCGAGAGCTCGGGGGTGTGCAAGCGCACGATCTCGAGCTCGTGCTCGAGCGCCGGATAGTCGAGCCACAGATACAGGCAGCGGCGCTTGAGCGCCTCGGTGAGCTCGCGCGAGTTGTTCGAGGTCAGCAGCACGACCGGGTGCGTGCGCGACTGCACCCGCCCGAGCTCGGGGATCGAGATCTGGAAGTCCGAGAGCACCTCCAGCAGCATCGCCTCGAACTCCTGGTCTGTCTTGTCGATCTCATCGATCAGCAGCACGACCGGCTCCTGCGAGGAGATCGCCGTCATCAGTGGACGTGCGAGCAGGAACTCCTCGCCGAAGATGTCGTCCTGCACCGCGTCCCAGCCGGTGCCCGAGGCCTCGGCCTGGATGCGCAGCAGCTGCTTGCGGTAGTTCCACTCATACAGCGCCTTCGCCTCGTCGAGGCCCTCATAGCACTGCAGCCGCACCAGCTCGCGCCCGAGGTAGCGCGCGAGCGCCTTGGCGAGCTCGGTCTTGCCGACGCCGGCCGGTCCCTCGACAAGCACCGGCTTGCCGAGCTTGGTCGCGAGAAACGAGACGAGCGCGGTCGACTCACCCGGCAGATAGCCCACCGCGCGCAGGCCCTCGGCGACTTCTGCGACGGAGGCTGGCGCCGGGGAGTGCTGGGGCATCGTCAGCGCAATGATAGGCGCCCCGCCGCAAAAGTCCCGGCGCACGGGAGCCCAGACCGCGCGCGCAGGCGCCTGCGCCCGCGGTCACTGCTTGCGCGTCGGCGGATCCTCGAAGGACAGCTGCTCGGGCGGTGCGGGGGGGAAGCGCTCGCGCTCGCGCGCCGGCACCGGCGCGGCTCCTCGGGCGCGCGCAGGCGAGACGGGAGCGGTGACGTCCGCCTCCGCGGCCGAGGCCCTGCGCGGCTCGCGCGGGCGGCGCAGCGGCGGTTCGGGACGTTCGCCGGAGCGCATCCGCCAGCCCGAGTAGGTGAGCGCTCCGGCGGCCACGAAGGCTAGGAAGAAGCCCCACTCGATGCCCACCGGGTAGCCATGGCCGGCGGGCCTGTCGAAGACGCGGTAGAAGATCAGGAGCGCCGCCCAGCCGCCGGCGATCGCCACGATCGTCCCGTCGCCGCCCGGCAGGTGAAACTCACGGCCCTCGCTGCGCGCGATCACCATCGCGAGCACGCCCGCTGCGACCAGGAAGATCGCGGCCTCCACGAAGGAGACGTCGCCGAACGCGTTGATCTTGTGCGAGTAGATGCCGCCGCTCTTGAGGCTCTGCAGCCCATACCAGGGGAAGAACATCGTCACGAGCAGCGACAGTGCAGCGATCGCGGCGGCGCGCTGCTCAGATCCCATCGCGCGCCACGTGTGCGCGAGCCGCGTCACGGCTGCTCTCCTCTCCCTGTCATCTCATGCCCGGGTCACCGGTCGCTCGTGCCTAGAGTCTAGGCGCGCTCGCCGGGGCTAATGGCGCGTGACGACGATCGTGCCGATCGCGGTCGAGAAGTTGCCGGCGAGATCGGCCGCGCTCAGGGTCACCGAGAAGGTGCCGCCCGCTGCCGGTGTGACCCACAGCAGCTTCGGCTTGCCGGCGGCGACCGTCGCTCTGTTCGTCCACACCACGCGCGTGCCCTTCCTAATCGTCAGTCCCACCGTGGAGATCTTCGACAGCGACACCTGCACGCCGGCGCGGCTGCCGCCGCGCAGTGTCTTCGAGAGCAGCGCGATCGCCGGCGGCGTGTGCAGATCGGCGCTGAAACGCTGCGCGGTCGTGCAGTAGATGAGATCGGCCGCGATCGCCGGGCTCGTCGGCGGCAGCGGCGTGGCGCCGGTCGTGACCGCGGCAGGCGCGCCGCCGCTCCCAGGGGTTCCGCCCGCGGGCGCTGGCGCGGTGGTGGTCGCCGGCGGCGGTGGTGGGGAGCTCGCGGGCGTGAACGGCAGTCCTTTGCCGGTGCGTTCGCACAGGTGCTGGAGGAATTCCGCGAGCAGTTCGTGGTAGTTCAGGTTCGATTCCCCGAACTGGTCATACAGCGACCACGCGCCGGTGTCGAAGTGGGGGACTTCCGCGCGCGCCTGCGCGTCGCCCGCTTCGAACAGCTGCAGACCCAGCGGGTCCTTGGTGATCGCCGCGTAGTCGTAGAGGCCCACGAGCGCCTGGATGAAGCCGTTGAGGATCCTGTCGCGTGGCGCGTAGGTGTACTCGGCATACATCGCGCGCGCCGCGGTGCCCACGCGCACGCCCTGCGCGGGTGGCGTCTGAAAGACGCCCAGCGCCTGCTGCGCGGCGGTGAGATAGACGGGTTCCTTGAAGCGCTGCCATGCGCGCGCGAGCACCTGCAGCCCGGTGCCCTGCGAGAGGCCGCTCGTCCACGGCGGCACGCCGCCGTCGAAGCGGAAGAGGTACTCCCACGCGATGCCGCCGGCGCGCTTGCTCGCGAGCGGTATCGCTTCGCCGAGCAGCTGGCGCAGGTTGGCGTTTTCGTGACCCGACAGGAAGAAGCCGTTTGCGCGGCCGAACGTCGCGAGCCACTGGATCTCGATTCCCTGCCCGGGGTAGTACTCCCAGACGAGCTTGCTCGAGGGAAAGCTCAGGCGCTCACTGCTCGAGAGCAGCGGTTCGCTCGTCCACCACTGCGTGTTGCGTTCGAGCGTCAGGAACACCGCCGGCAGCCGCGAGGCGCTCAACTGGCCGGTCGACGCCATCATCTGAACGTTTGAGAGCACCGCTCCGAGCTCGACGGCGCGCGTGCCCCGCAGCCTCGCGAGCGAGTGTTTCGCCGTCACGTAGGCCGAGTAGTACTGAGCGTGCGCAGCTTCTGGGATCGATCCGCTGCGCTCCAGCGACAGCAGCACCGCGCTCACGCTCGGGCCGCGATGTGCAGCGATGCGTGCGGGCGCATGTCTCCCCAGGGGCTCGAGGCTCAGCGCTCGCCCACCGGCATAGACGGGGCCGGCACCCGCGCCGAGCACGAGCGCTGCGCACGCGAGCGCCGAGATGGGGGTCCTGCGCACGCCTCTGATGCTACGCGCGAGCGCCGCGCGGTCGCCGGATGCGCGACGCCAGTGAATCGAGAGCACACCTCCCGAACACATGCCGGCGCGCTCTGGTTTCGGTGCTCGCGGCGCGGGCGCGCCGGACACTCATTCGCGGCCGGGCTCCAGGTCCTCGACGCCCTCGAGCTCGACGCCCTCGAGCTCGTCCTCCTCCTCGTCGTCGTCCTCGTCGTCGTCGAGATCGTCGCCCGCGAGCTCCCCGCCCGCCTGATGGGTCAGCTGAAAGCTCTCGATCAGATCGTCGCGGCGGTGCTCGTCGAGCGGAGTCTCCTCGGCGATCATCACCCACTCGGCGCCGTCGAACTCGTCTCCCTCGAAGATCTCGTGGGTGACCTCGGGCGAGTCGTCGACGACGATCAGGATCTCGGTCTGCGGGTTGAAGTAGGTACCCGGTCGCAGCGTTATCTCATCCAGCCCGAAGCGTCGCGGCTTGCTCATCGCGCGTTTATACCCGACCGGCCAGCGTGCGTGCTCAAGGCGCGAGCTCCGCGAGCGTGCGCTGGATCTCGGCGTCGACGTCGAGCGGCTCGAGGCCGTGGCGGACGCGGCGCTCGTTGCGCGCCACCACGAGCTGGTGGACCTCTTCGCGCAGCGCCGCGTCCGGCTGCTCGGGCTCGCCGGGCGGGCTCAAGAGCCGCGCGAGCTCCGCATCGATGTCGAGCGCCGGCAGCCCTCGGCGCACGAGCCGCTCGCTGCGCGCGCCGAGCATCTGGCGTATCTCCTGCTCGCGCTCGGCGCGTCCCGCCGCGCTTTCCGGCGCCGGGGCGGGGGTGCCGCCGTAGTCGCCCTCGCGCGAGATGCCTCCGCGCCCGATGTGGTCGTACATGCTGTCGCTCCCGCGCGTGACGAGGAACAGCAGCGAGATCACGATCGAGAACGCGACCGTTCCGAACACCACGAAGTTGAGGCCATTCTCGGCGATCGCGGGCACGGCGGTCGAGAGGGCGCTCTGCACACCCGGATTGTTGCCGATCGCCGAGCTCTCCGCTACCCTGGCAAACAACGGTTGACTGACCAGTCAATCTAGTTTGGGCGCCACCTTCCTCTAGGAGATCCGAGAATGGTCGATTTCACGCTCACCGACGAGCAGAAGAACCTGCGCGAGATGGCGCACGACTTCGCCGTAAAGGAGATACGTCCCGTCGCCTGGGAGTACGACATCGACGGAACCTGGCCCGCGGAGATCATCAAGAAGGCGTGGGAGGTCGGCTTGATGAACAGCCACATCGAGGAGGAGTACGGCGGCGCCGGCGCAAGCTATCTCGAGGGCTGCCTGATCGAGGAGGAGCTCTCGTGGGGCTGCTCCGGCATTCAGACATCGCTCGGGTGCAACGGGCTCGCCACCGCGCCGATCGCGCTGGGCGGCTCCGAGGAGATCAAGAAGAAGTACCTCGGCATGCTCACCGAAGCGCCCAAGCTCGCCTCGTTCTGCCTGACGGAGCCCGACGCAGGCTCGGATGTCTCGGGCATGCGCACGACCGCCGTCAAGAAGGGCGACAAGTACGTCATCAACGGCTCGAAGTGCTTCATCACCAACGGCGGCTACGCCGACTACTACACGGTCTACGCAAAGACCGACAAGGATGCGGGGCACCGCGGCATATCCGCGTTCGTGGTCGAGCGCGACTGGGGCGTCGTGGTGGACAAGAAGGAGGACAAGCTCGGTCAGCGTGCGTCGAACACCGCAACGATCTCCTTCAACGACGTGGAGGTCCCGGCGGAGAACCTGCTCGGCGAGGAAAACAAGGGCTTCAAGCTCGCGATGATGACCCTCGACCGCACGCGCCCGGGGGTTGCGGCGATGGCCGTTGGGATCGCTCGCGCCGCGTTCGAGTTCGCGACCGACTACGCGCGCGAACGGGTCCAGTTCGGCGTGCCGATTGCGATGCACCAGGCGATCCAGTTCATGATCGCCGACATGGCCACCGAAATCGAAGCCGCGCGGCTGCTCACGTGGAAGTCGGCGACGATGCTCGACAGCGGCGAACGCAACACGCTGATCTCCTCGCACGCGAAGCGCTTCGCGGCCGACACCGCGATGAAAGTCGCAACCGACGCGGTGCAGGTCTACGGCGGCTACGGCTTCATCAAGGAGTACCCCGTCGAGAAGCTCTTCCGCGACGCCAAGATCATGCAGCTCTACGAGGGCACCTCCCAGATCCAGCGCCTGGTGATCGCGCGCGAAACGCTGCTCCCGCGCCGCGTCGAGGAGCCCGCGACGGTCGCAGTCTGACGAGCGCAGCGGGCCGGCGTCCGTCGCCGCCGGCCCGGCGCGCTCAGCTTGCGCTCAGCCGATCTTCAGCCGCGGACCGTAGTTGGAGGTCTGCGCGCCGCTGGTGACGACGACGAGCACGTGGTAGACGCCCGCCCGCACGCGCACCGTGCGGCTGAACTGCGAGCTGGTGGCGTTGCGATGACGCAGCGTCGTGCCGGCGACGAGCACGTTATGGCCGTGGACGATTCTCAGGATCGCTATGTGTGCGCCGTCCTCGGCGGGCACCACGGTTCCGTAGAAGCGCGCGAAGTGGCGCCGGCGAGCGTGGCCGATGTGGCTTGAGACGCGCACGGCGACGCTCTCGGTGGCGACCAGGCTGAGCACCGCCTTGGCGACCGTCCTCACCCGGAACTGGGTCACGACGCTCATCGCAGGCACCGCGAAGGAGAAGGTGCCGGTCGCGCTCGTCAGCTCGGCATTGCCCACGTTCTGAAAGCCCGCGGTGAACGGGAACGCGTTGGCCTGCAGGACCACCGGCTGGCCTGCGTTGCCGGTGCCCGCGAGCGTGCCCTGGATGAGGACCGTGCCGCCGAACAGCACCGGGTTGGGGGAGGTGAGGATGCCCAGCGAGAGCGGTACCTTCTTCGTCAGGAAGGCCTGGTCCTTGCCGGCCGCCGCACCCGCGCCGTTGACGGCCACGAGCCGGTAGTGGTATTGGGTGATGGGCGCGAGGCCGCTGACGGTGAGCCGCACCGGCACCGCGCGCGTGCCCGCGCCCGCGCCGACGATCGTGCTCTGCAAGCCGTAGGTCCTCGTCGGCCCGTACTGGAAGTAGTAGGACGTGTCGCTGCCGTTCGGATTTACCGCGCCGGTGAGGACCGCCGTCGCGTCGCCCACTTCCTTCGCCGGGCCCGTCGTGACGGTTGCGTTGCTCGCCGCCTGCGCGATCGCCGGGGAACTCGCCACGGCTGCGCATGCAGCCACCGCGGCGATCACCGCCGCGCGCGCGACCGGCCCGCGCGCCCTGCCCTGGGCGCCGCTGCGCCGCCCGTCAACCGCTGTCAATGACCTCATATTCGCCTCCAAGCTCCCGGCTATGTATTGAGTACTCGCCCGCTCAAACCCGCCCGACGGGCAGGAGGTGCGGCCCACGCGCTCGCGCTAGGCTCCCGCAACCCCAGCAGAACAGGAGACTGAAAGTATGTTCGTGTTCAAGGCGGCAGTCGTAGGCGCAGGGACGATGGGCGGCCAGATCGCTCAGACGGTCGCAGCCGCCGGCATCCCAGTGGTGCTCAAGGACATCGACGAGGCGCTCGTGCAGGCCGGCCTCGAGGAGGCCGCCAACGTCACGCGCGGGCAGGTCGGAAAGCTCGCCGAGCGGGGCAAGATCACCGCCGAGCAGGCGCAGGAGAGGATCGCGGAGATCCTCGAGCGGATCGAGGGCGTCACCTCATACTCCGGGTTCGGCGATGTCGATTTCGTGATCGAGGCGGTTCCGGAGCGGATGGAGATCAAGCAGGCGGTGTTCGCCGAGCTAGATGCCGCCACGCCCGGCCACGCGATCCTCGCGTCGAACACCTCCTCGCTGTCGATCACCGAGATCGCCGAAGCGACGCTGCGCCCGGAGAAGGTGATCGGCTTCCACTACTTCTATCCCGCTTCGGTGATGCCGCTGATCGAGATCGTCGAGGGCGAGGAGACCTCCGCCGAGACCAGCGCCGCGACTCTCACGTTCGCCCAGACGATCCGCAAGCAGCCGATCACCTGCGCCGAGGTGCCCGGCTTCGTCGTGAACCGGATTCTCAACTCGGGGATCTCCGAGGTGTGGCGCGAGCAGGAGCAGAAGGGGCTGTCGATAAAGAAGATCGACGAGGGCATGGGCAGCGCGGGCGTCGTCCCGGTCGGCCCCTACTACCTCGTGAACCTGCTCGGCCTCGACACCGTGCTCCACGTCGCCGAGCACCTCGTCGAGTCATACGGCGAGGAACGCTTCTACGTCCCCAAGGGCATGCAGAAGCTCGTCTCCGAGCGCAAGCTGGGCGCGAAGACCGGAGGCGACGGCTTCTATGACCCGCAGGGCGAGGCCAACATCCCGGGCGAGGCGGAGCCTGATGTCTCCGAGCTCGTCGAGCTGCTTTCGCTGAAGACGCTGCTCGAGGCGTGCCTGGTGCTCGAGGAGGGCGTGGCCACCCACCGCGACATCGACTTCGGCATGATGGCCGGCGCCGGGCTCGACCCGCGGCGGGGCCTTTTGCCGCCCTTCATGCGCGCCGACAGCGAGGGCCTCGATACGGTGCTCGAGCGGATGGAGAGCGCGCGCGAGCGCCACGGCGAGCGCTTCGCGCCGCCCACGATCCTGAAGCGCCTCGTCGCACAGGGGCGTCTCGGGCAGAAGAGCGGCCAGGGCTTCTACCCGTATCCGCAGCCGGATGCCGAGCAGCCGGCGGAGGTGATCAAGCTGGAGACGCGCGGCGAGGGCGTCGCGATCGCATGGCTCGCGAACGGGCAGATGAACTCGATCTCCCCGCAGGTGGTTTCAGACCTCGAGAAGGTGTGGCGCAGCGCCAAGGACTCCGGCGTGCGTGCGCTCGTGATCGCCTCCTCGAACCCTTTCCTGTTCTCGGCCGGCGCGGACATCAAGGCGTTCACGACGATGGACGAAGCCTCCGGCGCGCAGCTGATCGACGCGGCGCATGCGTTGTTTCGGGAACTCGGCTCGGAGGGCATCGCGACGATCGCCGCGGTCAACGGCCTGGCCTTCGGGGGTGGCTGCGAGCTGGCGATGGCCTGCGACATGCGGATCGCGGCGCGCGCTGCGCTGTTCGGCCAGCCCGAGATCAAGCTCGGGATCATCCCCGGCTTCGGCGGCACCCAGCGCCTGGCGCGGCTGGTCGGCGTGAGCAAGGCGCTCGAGATGAACCTCGTCGGCGATCCGATCCTCGCCGACGAAGCGTTCGAGCTGGGCCTCGCCAATCGGCTCGTCGAGGATCATGAACTGCTCGACACGGCGCTCGCGTGGGCGCGCAAGCTCGCAGCGCAGGCGCCGCGCGCGCTGCGCGAGATCAAGGCCATCTCCGCCGCCGGGGACCTCGACGAGGGCATCGAGGCGGAGAAGCGCTCGTTCGCGTCGGTGTTCACCAGCGACGACGCGAAGGAGGGGATCGCGGCATTCCTGGACAAACGCGCGCCGAGCTTCCGCGGGAGCTGAGCTCGATCGCCTCCGGAGCGACCTCGGCGAGCGCGGCGCTCGCCGAGCTGGCCGAGCTCATCCGCGGCGCGCGCTCGGTGGTCGCGCTGACCGGCGCCGGCATCTCGGTGCCCTCCGGCATCCCCGACTTTCGCTCGCCCGGCACCGGCCTGTGGGAGACCGTGGACCCGATGGAGGTCGCCCACATCGATGTCTTCCGCAGCGACCCGGTCCGCTTCTGGAGCTTCTACGGCGAGCGCTTCGCGATGGTCGCTTCCAAGCAGCCCAACGGCGCCCATCGCGCGCTCGTGGAGATGGAGGCAAACGGCCTGCTCGACGCGGTCATCACCCAGAACGTCGACATGCTTCACCGCATGGCCGGCACGCGCGAGCTGATCGAGGTGCACGGCAGCATCGCCTCCTGCTCGTGCCCGGCGTGCGGGGGTGCTGTCGCGCTGGCGGAGGTCCGCGCGCGCCTGCGCTGCGATCCGCACGGCGTGCCGCGCTGCGAGCGCTGCGCCGGTGTGCTGAAGCCCGGGGTGGTGCTCTTCGGCGAGTTCCTCCCCGAGCCCGCGATCGCGCGTGCACGCGAGCTGTGCGCGGGAGCCGATCTGCTCATGTGCATCGGCTCATCGCTCGAGGTCCATCCGGTCGCCGGCCTGCCGGCGCTCACCGCCGCCGCCGGCGGAGCCGTCGCGATCCTCACCCAGGGGGCCACGCCGCTGGAGGAGCTGGCGAGCGTGCGCCTCAGCGGCGACGTCGTGCAGGAGCTGAGCGCGCTCACGCGCGCATTGGGCCTCGACGGCGGCCGCTCGGAGCGCCCCCGCGGCTCGAGCGCAGAGCCCGCCGCTCCCCGTCCTTAGCGTTCGAGCTTCGCGCTCGCGCCCGCGAGCATGTCGCGCTCGGGGTCGATGTCCCAGCGCCGGGCGATCGCGGCGAGCTCGCGGTCCAGCTCCCAGCGGTCGCTCAGCGGCGGCCCCTCGTATTCGAGACTCGCGCCCTTCAGCGTCATGCAGCCGGTGTTCTCTCCGATCGCCCTGATCGCAGCGACCTCCTCATCCGACAGCGTCGCGCGGGCGTCCAGCGCCGCGAGCTCGGCGCGCTTGTCCTCGATCGGCCTGGCCGAGGGCCCGCTCTCCTGGATCAGGGTCGGAGCGACGCAGCGCACCTGCGGATGCGCGAGGTTCCATGCGCACGCGAGCTGCAGCAGCGTGAGCCCGTGACGCTCGGCGAACGGGCGCATCAGCTCGAGCTTCTCGCGGCCCTCCTGCACCCACCCCGCGGGGCGGAACTTGCGGTGGTCATGCTCTGCGAACGAGTGCCCTGGCTCGACGTCGTCGTGGAACAGGCCGCCATAGTCGACGACCCGCGTTATCAGGCTCACGCCGCTCGCGCCAGCGGCGTCGAGCACCAGCTCGCCCGGCCACGGCTCGAGCGGGCCGAAGATGACCATCGCCCAGTCGATCAGCTCCGCGAAGCGCTCCAGGCAGGCGATCAGATCGAGCGTGAAGCCGTTCGCGGGGCCGGGGGCGACGCCGAGCGCTCGCGTCAGGCCCGCGTCGCGCACCGCGGCCATGCCCTCCCACACGGCCGGGCTGCGGTAGCCGATCCGGTCCGGATTGTGCAGCAGCAGCAGATCGAAGCGCTCAGCCCCGCAGCGCTCGAGGCTGCGCTCGGTGGCCATGCGGATGTAGGAGGCGTACTCGCGCTCGCCGCGCAGGCGCGGATCGGTGAAGCGCGGAAAGCCCTTCGCCCCGTCGCGCTCGCCCTCGTAGAAGTCGTGTCCGATCGCGCCTACCAGGCAATAGCTCTCGCGCTCGATCGGAGCGAGCGCCCTGCCGAGCGCCTCGTCGGCCGCGCCCGAGCCGTAGACGTCGGCGGTGATCACCGTGTCGATGCCCGCTCCGGGGCGCAGCAGCGCGCTCAGCCGCCGATCATCGAGGGGCTCGCCGAAGTGCATGAAGCGCCCGCCGCTCCAGGTTCCCACCGCGGTGCTCGTGGGATCCATCATCGTTGCAGCGTAGACGCCGCGCTGCGCGCGCGTAGCGCCGCCTGCAGGCGCGCGAGCGCATGCTCGAGGATGTCCTCGTCGGGCTCTGCGCCCTCGCGCGCCTGCCCCGGCATTGCCGCCTGCGCCTGCTCGCGCACGCCGGCATTGAGCTTCTCGAGCTCGGAGATTCGCAGCGCGAGGTGCTCGCGCCCCTCGTCGCGAAGCTCCGCGATCGCGGCCGCATAGGCGGCCTGCAGCTCGAGCGCCGCGTGCCGCAGGCGGCCCTCGTCGAGGTCCAGGCGCGCGCGCAGCGCGAACTCCTCGCACAGCAGGCTCGCGCCGCGCGCGCCGAGCATCGCGGCGAGACGCTCGAGCGGGCGCATCGCGGCCGTGCGCCCGGCGAGCATGCGCCGCGTGCCCCGTGATCCACGCTCGGGGGTCCACGGCAGCTCGCGTGCGTGCAGCCAGCGTCCGTCCGCGACCTGCTCGCCCGCGCCCCAACCAGCTCTGATCACGAGCGCCTGCGCGGGCGAGACCTCGTGTATGTAAGGGTCCGCAGAGGCGATGCGGTGCAGGTGAAGGACCCTGTTGAGGACCGCCACGGTCGCGCGCACGTCGCGATCGCGATCGACTTCCGAGAGCCATGCGCGCGCCTGCTGCTCGGCCGAGAGGGGAACCGGGTCGATCACCGTGACGCGGCTCGTCGCGACTGCCGCTGGCGTCGGCGTAGCCGCGCGCGCTCGGCCGCGCGAGCGAAGCCGCTCCCACAGCGACGCAGGCTGTGACGCCGCCTGGCGGCGGCCGTCCGCGGCGCGCGCAGCGCCGAGCGTGCCGAGCACGACCACGTGCTCGGGTGTCGCATGATCGCGCGAGCGCAGCAGGTAGCGACCGTCGGGAGGCCCGAGCGCCCACGGGAACTCCATCTGGATGAAGATGAACAGCCGCTCGGGCACCGGTTCACCGTATCCTTCCTCGACGCCGCGGACCGACCAGCCGGCGCGTGCGCCGGCGTGAAGCCGGCGTGCGTTGACCCACTCCCCGGGAGCAGAGCATGTCCGATCCGAGCAACCCCCCCAGGAACCTGCGCGACCGCTTGAGCGGCAGCGCCGAGGATCGGCTCGGCAAGGCGCTCGGCGAACTGCTCGAAAGCCCCCTGCTGACGGGCGCGCTCGGCCGTGCATTCGACGCGCGCGAGAAGGCCGCACAGGCGCAGGAGGCCGCGCTCGGCGCTCTGAACCTGCCCTCGGCGGCCGACATCGAACGCCTGACCCGCCGCCTGCGCTCGGTCTCGCAACGACTCGAGGGCATCGAGGACGGCGTCGCTCGCCTCGACCGCGCGGTCCCCTCGAACGCGATGGAGCTCGCAGGGTTCGAGCAGCGGCTCGCGTCGATCGAGCGCCAGCTCGCGACGGTGATCGTGAAGCTCGACCGCGCGCAGCAGCCGGCGGCGAGCGCGCCGGCGGGCGCTGGAGCCGCCAAGCGCACCAAGAAAGCGTCTCGCGCCGCGCCGTCGCGCAGGCCGAAGAAGGCCTGAGCGGCTCAGGCGGCGAGGGCGGCGATCGCCGCGGCGCCCATCGTCTCCGCGGCGGCGAGCAGCGCTTGGTCCTCGATGCGAGAGCGCACGCCATCCGCATCGAAGGTGTCGGAGACCGCGAGCAGGCAGGCGACGGGCACCGCCGCGGCGCTCCCCACCGCGAACAGCGCCGCGGCCTCCATCTCGACCGCGAGCGCCCCGGGCGCGTCAGGCGGGCGCTCGTCGTAGAAGAGGTCGACGCTGACGATCGCGCCCGCGCGCGCGCCGGGCGCGCGGGCGCCCAACGCTTCGGTCAGCGGCCGGTCGGCGGCCGCGCGCTCGCCCGCGCCGAGCGCCTTGGAGGTCCCGTCCGCGCAGATCGCCTCGGTCGCGATCACGAGCTCGCCGAGCGCGAGGTCGGGTGCGAGCGCACCGCAGGTGCCGACGCGTATCGCGCGCGCGGCGCCCAGCGCGATCAGCTCGGTGAGCACGATCGCCGCGGAGGGGCCGCCCATGCCGGTGGCCTGGATCGTCAGCGGATGGCCATCCGCCGCGGCTCCCGTGTATCCCCAGAGGCCGCGATGATGGTTGAACATGCGCGGCTCTGTGAGCAGCAGCTGAGCGAGTGCGAGCGCGCGGCCCGGATCGCCGGGCAGCAGCACGCGCTCGGCGAGGGGCGCGGTCGGGCGCAGATGGATGGCGGGACTGTGCGGCAACGGCGGCGACTTTAGACTTCCCGCCATGGGACTGCCCGTCGCGTGCGATCTGTGAGTGACGAGCCCGAAGCCGATTCGAGCGAGCCGGTTGAGCTGACGCTCGCACAGGTTGCCGCGAGCGCCGGGGTGACCGCGGCGACCGTCAGGCGTTGGGTGCAGATGGGCCTGGTCCCCGGATATGACGGTCACTGGACGCCGGCTGCGACCGCGTATGTGCGGGTTGTCGCGCGGCTGCGCGTGCGCGGTCACGCGCTCGCGGACATCAAGACGGCGAGCGACAACGGCCAGCTTGCGATCGGGCCGATCGAGAACCTGCTGGCCGCATCCGGGCCGCGCTACTCGCTCAAGCAGGCCTCGCGTGCGAGCGGCCTCGACTCCGCGCTGATCCGGCGCATCTACGCGACGATGGGGCTCAGCCCGGAGTCGCTCGAGGCGATCACCGAGGAAGACGTGCAGATCATGCGCTACGTCGCCGCCGTGCTCGAGGCCGGGATCCCGCTGCCGGCGTTCCTTCAGCTGATGCGCGTCTATGGACAGGTGATCGCGCGGATCGCCGACGCGGAGGTGCGCCTCGTTCACCTCTACGTCCACGAGCCGCTGATGCGCGCCGGCGTCTCCAGCGTCGAGATAGCCGAGGAGATGGAGGGCCTCACGCGCGAGGTCCTGCCGTTCGCGGCGCCGTTCATGAACTACCTGCACGGACGCCTGCTCGCGCACTTCGTCGAGCAGGACATCATCGGCCACGTCGAGGCCGGCGTGGGTGCCGAGGCGCCCGAGGTCGGCCGGCTGCGAGTCGCGATCGCGTTCGCCGATCTCGCAGGCTACGCGCGGCTGACGGTCGAGCACGGAGACGAGGTCGCTTTGAACACGGTCGAGCGGTTCGTAGACGCCGTCGCGCAGACGCTCCCCGCGGAGGCGCGCGTGATCAAGACCCTCGGCGACGAGGTCATGGTGGTCGGCTCAGATCCCGCGGCGCTGACGGAGTGGGCCGTTAGCCTCGCGTCTCAGACCAAGCCCGCCGAGCCCCAGCCACGCATCGGCCTGCACTACGGCGAGGTGCTCTACCGCGACGGCGACTACTTCGGGCGCGATGTCAACCAGGCGGCGCGCGTCGTCGCGCGGGCCGGCGGCGGCGAGGTGCTCGTGACACGGCCGGTGGTCGAGCAGGCCGCGGGCATGGACGGCGTTGCCTTCGAGCGCATCGGCGACGTGACGCTCAAGGGCTTCTCCGAGCCGACGGAGCTGTTCATCGCCTCGCGCAAGCAGTAGCGCGATGGCCGCCGCGGAGCTTCGCGAGGAGATCCGGGCGGGCGGCCTGCTCGCGCCCGGACGGCGCGTGCTGGTGATGCTCTCGGGCGGGCGCGACTCGACATGCCTGCTCGACCTCGCGGTGGCGCTGTGCGGCGCAGCGCAGGTGAGCGCGCTGCACGTCAACTACGGACTGCGCGAGTCCGCGGACGCCGACGAGCGCCACTGCCGAGCTCTGTGCCGTGGGCTTGCGGTGGAGCTCGAGGTGATGCGCGCCGAGCGCGAGCCGGCACTCGCCGGCTCGCAGGGAAACCTCCAGGCTTGGGCGCGCGAGGTCCGCTACGAGGCGGCCGAGCGCATCGCCGCGCCGCTCGACGCGCTGATCGCCACCGGGCACACCGCGAGCGACCAGGTGGAGACGATTCTCTACCGCCTCGCTGCCTCGCCCGGCCGGCGCGCGCTGCTCGGGATGCCCGCCGCCGAGGGGCGGCTGGTGCGCCCGCTGCTCGGCGTCACGCGCGAGCAGAGCACCGCCTACTGCGAAGCGCGGGGCCTGCGCTGGCGCGAGGACGAGAGCAATCTCGACGAGCGCTACGCGCGCACGCGCGTGCGTCACGGTCTGCTCGAGGCGTTGCGCGCGGTACACCCGGCGGCGGAGTCCAACGTGCTGAGGACCGCGGAGCTGTTGCGCGAGGAGACCCAGCTGCTCGAGGAGCTCGTCGCGCGCGAGCTGCAGGCGGGCGGCCCGCGCGTGGAGCTCGCGCGACTCGCGGAGATGGCGCCCGCGCTCGCCCGGCTCGTCGTCGTGGGACTCGCCGAGCGCGCCGCCGGCGGCTACATCCCGCAGGCGGGTGATCGCGTCGGCGAGATCCTCGCGCTCGGCAGCCGGCCCGGGTCAGTCCAGCTGCACGTGGGCGGGCTCGCCGCCGCGGTCGTGCACGACGGCGTGCTCGAGATGGTCAAGCTTGCCCCGCGCGGAGAGCGCCCGCCGGAGCACTAGACTGCTTACGTGGCCACGCCCGAGCGCCTCGAAGTCGAGTCCGATGTGGGCGAGGTGCTCGTCACGGCCGTGGATCTGCAGCGACGCGTCGCAGAGCTCGGCAAGCAGATCTCGCGCGACTACGCCGGGCGTTCGCTGCTGCTGGTGGGCGTGCTCAAGGGCGCGGTGTTCTTCCTGAGCGACTTGATGCGCTTCATCGACATCCCGGTGGAGGTCGACTTCATGGCGGTCGCCTCATATGGCTCGGCGACCGACTCCTCGGGCGTGGTGCGGATCCTCAAGGACCTCGACATCGCGATCGAAGACCGCGACGTGCTGATCGTGGAGGACATCGTCGATTCGGGTCTCACGCTGCAGTACCTGCTGCGCAACCTCGGCTCGCGCAATCCGCGCACGCTCGAGGTGTGCGCGCTGCTCACCAAGCCCGCGCGGCGCAAGGTGGATCTCCCGACCCGCTACGTCGGCTTCGAGATCCCCGACCGCTTCGTCATCGGATACGGGCTCGACTACGCCGAGCGGCATCGCAATCTGCCGTTCGTGGCCGTGCTGAGCAACTGAGAAGCTACCTATACGCGCCGCCAAGCGAGCCCGTTCATGCGGCGGAAAGCCCGATTGCCCATGGTACGCTAGGGAACCGGTGGTCGCGACCTCAGATCGTGTCAGGACCCTCAGGATCTATCCATGAGCCGTTTCTTCAAGAGCGCCGCCTTCCCGATCCTGATCGTTGTCGTGCTCGCGTTCGTCGCGGTCAAACTGGTCAACCCGGGCTCGCCGAACCACCGCAAGCACAGCTACCAGACGCTTGTCGGCGCTGAGCTTCCGCGCGGTGAAGTCAGCTCTGTCCAGTTCAAGAACAAGGGCAAAGCGCTCGAAGTCAAGCTGAAGAACAAAGAAGGCTACGAAGTCGGCTACATCGATCAGGCCGCTCCGGAACTGATCCGCGAACTGCGCAGCGCCGGCGTCAGCTACAACGTCGAATCGGAAAAGAGCAGCGCGCTGTTGAGCCTGCTCACCTACATCATTCCGTTCGTCCTGTTCTTCGGCTTCTGGATCTTCTTGATGAACCAGGTCCAGGGCGGCGGCTCGAAAGTGATGTCGTTCGGCAAGTCGCGCGCGAAGCGCATGTCCGCGGACTCGCCGAAGATCACCTTCCGTGACGTCGCAGGCGTGGACGAGGCCGTCGAGGAGCTTCACGAGATCAAGGAATTCCTCGAGAACCCGAAGAAGTTCCAAGCGCTGGGCGCGCGAATACCGACCGGCGTGCTGCTGTACGGGCCGCCTGGAACCGGCAAGACGCTGCTCGCACGAGCCGTCGCCGGCGAGGCGGGCGTCCCCTTCTTCTCGATCTCGGGGTCGGACTTCGTCGAGATGTTCGTCGGCGTCGGCGCCTCGCGCGTGCGCGACCTGTTCGAGCAGGCCAAGCAGAACAGCCCCTGCATCATCTTCATGGACGAGATCGACGCCGTCGGGCGTCACCGCGGCGCGGGTCTCGGCGGTGGCCACGACGAGCGCGAGCAGACGCTCAACCAGCTGCTCGTCGAGATGGACGGCTTCGAGGCGAAGGACAACATCATCATGATCGCCGCGACCAACCGTCCGGACATCCTCGATCCTGCGCTTCTGCGACCGGGCCGCTTCGACCGCCAGATCGCGGTCGATCGACCGGACCGCAAGGGGCGCGCGAAGATCCTCGAGGTGCACACGCGCGGCAAGCCGCTCGCGAAGGTCATCGACATCGACGCGCTCGCCGGGCAGACCCCCGGCTTCACCGGCGCGGATCTGTCCAACCTGATCAACGAGGCGGCGCTGCTCTCGGCGCGCACAGGCAAGCGCGAGATCGGCCAGGACGAGCTCGAGGAGGGGATCATGCGCGTGATCGCCGGGCCGGAGAAGAAGACGCGCGTGATGAGCGAGAAAGAGCGGCTGATCACCGCCTACCACGAGATGGGTCACGCGATCGTCGGGCACTTCCTCGAGCACTCCGATCCCGTGCACAAGATCTCGGTTATCTCCCGCGGCCAGGCGCTCGGCTACACGATCTCGATGCCGCAGGAGGACCGCTTCCTGACGACGCGCGCGGAGCTCGAGGACGCGATGGCGATGACCCTCGGGGGTCGCGCAGCGGAGGAGATCGTCTTCAGTGAGATCACCACGGGTGCCTCCAACGACATCGAGAAGGTCACGCAGACGGCCAAGCAGATGGTGATGCGCTTCGGCATGAGCGACAAACTCGGCCCGCGCGTGTTCGGCCACGACCACGGCCAGCCTTTCCTCGGGCGCGAGTTCTCGACCGAGCCCGACTACTCCGACGAGATCGCGCGCGAGATCGACGACGAGGTCAGGCGCATCATCGAAGCAGCGCATCAGGCGGCGACGAGCATCCTCACCGAGCATCAGCACGACCTCACCAAGATGTCCGTGATCCTCGTCAAACGCGAGACGATCGAGAAGGAGGAGTTCCTCGCGCTGCTCGCGGGCAAGAGCGAGGAGGAGGTCTTCGGCGTCGAGGAGCCCGCGAAGCCCGAGCTTCCCGCGCCGCCCGCCGCGCCCGAGCGCGCCGAGCGCGAAGCGCCGCGCACGATCCCCAGGCCGGGGCTCGCCGGCGGCACCGCGGAGCTGCGCGCGAGCGACAAAGAGCGTCCCGAGCTCACCTAGATGGCCGCGCCGATGCGCTCGGCCCGCTCGCACGAGCACCGCCTCACCGTTTGAGCACACAAGCCGAGCAGCCGCGTCGGGTGCGCCTGATGGGCATCCTCAACGTGACGCCGGACTCGTTCTCCGACGGCGGGCGCTTCCTCGCGCCCGGCGCCGCGATCGCGCGCGCGCGTGAGCTGATCGCAGCAGGCGCCGACATCGTGGACGTCGGCGGCGAGTCAACGCGCCCGGGAGCCGAGCCGGTCGGGGCCGAGCAGGAGCTTGCGCGCGTGATCCCGGTGATCGAGGGGATCGCGGCACTTCAGACGGGCGTGCAGATCTCGATCGACACCTACAAGGCCGCCGTCGCAGAAGCCGCGCTCGGGGCCGGCGCGACCCTCGTCAACGACGTCAGCGCATTTCGCTTCGATCCGGCGATGGCCGCGCTCCTCGCGCGCAGCGGCGCCGACTGCTGCCTCATGCACATGCGCGGCGAGCCGCGCACGATGCAGGACGATCCGCGCTACGAGGACGTCGTCGCCGACGTGCGCGTGTTCCTGCGCGAGCGCCTGGAGTTCGCGCTCGCCGCGGGCGTCGCGCGCGAGCGGATCCTGCTCGACCCGGGCATCGGCTTCGGCAAGACCGAGGCGCACAACCTCGAGCTGCTGCGGCGCCTGCGAGAGCTGCTCGAGCTCGGCGCGCCGATCGCGATCGGCACCTCGCGCAAGGGCTTTCTCGGCAGGATCGCCGCGCGCGCCGCAGGCGGTGAGGAGCCCGCGGGCTCCCAGCAGCGCCTCGCGGGGACGATCGCCTCCAACGTGCTCGCATACGAGCGCGGCGCGAGCGTCTTTCGCGTGCACGACGTCGCTCCCGTGCGCGAGGCGCTCGCCGTGGCTGCTGCTACGTTGGGCGAGCGATGGACAGCGAAGAGCACGGGGACGACGCTGGCGAGCTAGACGACGAGGACTCCAGCGACCTCGACGACGAGCGCGAGCAGCCACCGGAGTCGGTGACGATCGAGATCACCGGCCTCTCGCTGTACACGCACCATGGCGTAAGCGACGCCGAGCGCGAGGTCGGCCAGCGCCTCGTCCTCGATCTGCGACTCGACGTCGGCGACACCGACGCGACCGTCACCGACTCGATCGCCGACACCGTCGACTACGCGGAGGTCTGCCAGCTCGTCGCGCTGATCGCCCAGCAGCGTTCGCACAAGACGCTCGAGCGACTCTGCAGCACGATCGCCGACCGCCTGATCGGCGACTACGAGCTCGAGGGCGTGTGGGTCAAGGCGACCAAGCCCGAGCCGCCGATACCGCTGATGGTCGACGAGGTCTCGGTGGAGGTGTGGCGTGAAGCCCAGGGGTGACCGCGCCGATCCCACGAGCACCGCGGCTCGCTTCCGCGCAGCTGTCGAGAGCGGTGACGTCGGGGCGGTCGGCGAGCTGCTCGCGCCCGAGATCGTCTTTCACAGCCCCGTCACCTTTCACCCGTTCGTCGGCCGTGACACCGTCACCGCGCTGCTCTCGCTCGTCGCGCAGACCTTCGAGGAGTTCCGCTACACCGGCGAGCTGCACGCGGACGGCGCGCACGGCCTGATCTTCGCCACCAGCGTCGGTGGCCGCGAGATCGAGGGCATCGACCTGCTGCGGCTCGACGGCGATGGGCTGATCGCCGATTTCACCGTGATGCTGCGACCGCTCTCCGGGCTCTTGCCCTTCGCCGAGGCGATGGGCCAGAAGGCGGCCGCCGCCGGCGTGCAGACGACGCGCAGCTGAGCGCAGCGGACGCTACGCTCGCGGCGTGAGCGAGGAGGGACTGCTCGGGCTGGGCTCCAACGTCGGCGACCGCCGCGAGCGCCTGCAGGCGGCGGTCGACGCGCTCGCCGCCGCTGGGCTTCGCGTGCTCGCGAGCTCCTCGACCTACGACACCGACCCGGTCGGCGAGGTGCTCGATCAGCCGAGCTTCCTGAACGCCTGCGTGCGCATCGAGACCGCGCTCGCGCCGCTCGAGCTGCTCGACGCGGTCAAGCGCATCGAGCGCGATCTGGGCCGCGACGCGCGCGTCACGCGCCACGCGCCTCGCGTGATCGACATAGACGTGCTGATGCTCGGCGAGCAGCAGCTGCGCCACGAGCGCATGTCGCTTCCGCACGAGCAGCTGCTCAAGCGTCGCTTCGTGCTGATCCCCGCGCTGGAGCTCGACTTCGAGCAGACCGCGCCCGACGGCACGCGCCTCGCGGACGCGCTCGCAGCGCTGGGAGTCGATGAGGGCGTGCGCTGGGCGGGGCCGCCGCTGCGGGTCCCCGGCGCGTGAGCGCGCGCAGGCTCAGTGGACGATGATCTTGGCGCGCATGCCTTCTTCGGCGTGGATCGTGCAGCGGTAGTTGTAGGTGCCTGCGCGGGTGAAGCGGACCGTGTAGGACCCAGTTACCTGCGTGTGCGAGTGGACGCTGTGGAAGGTGACGTTGTGTTCCACCCCGCTCTGGCGCCACAGCCACGTCACGCGATCGCCACGATTGATCTTCAGCGTCGAGGGGTGAAACCTGAAGCCGCTGAGCGTCACCGTGTGTGTGGAGGCCGCCGAAGCGCCGCCCAGCGCGCCCGCGGGAATCGCGACGAGCGCGCTCGCCGCTGTAGCCAGCGCCAACAGTCCGAGCGTCTTTCGCTTGATCATCGCTGCGCTCCTTTCGGTCTCGATGGGTCCTTCCAAGCTAAGACGCCGACGCGCGGATGTCCTTCCCGCGCGCTCACGCGGCCGTCGAAGACGACGCGCCGTGGCTGCCGTCCCAGCGCGCGAGATGCAGCAGCGTGCTCGTGCCGAGGTCCCGCCCGCTGACGACGCACAGGCGCCCCGCGCGTACCCATGTGATGACCGCGATGCCGTTGTAGCGCAGCATCCTGTACGGGGTGCCGCGATCCCATGCGACCACGCCGCCGCTCGCGCCGGGGGCCGGCAGGCCGGCGACTATCGCATACCCGATTCGACGTCCGCGCGCGTCGCTGTAGAAGACGGTCGTGACCGCGCGTCCCGCAATCCGGTCGGTTCGCTCGCCGCTCGCACGCCAGCCGAAGCGCGCGTTCCAGTAGGGGAAGGAGACGCCGTCCACCGCTGCCATCAGCTGTGAGTGCTTGCTCGCGCTCTCGCGCGGCGCAGCGTGGGTAGCCGGGCGTAATGTCAGCGCCGCCGCCTCGCTCACCGTCAGGCGCGCGGAGGAGCCGCCGCCGAGGCCCACCGCGACCGCCACCGCCGCGATCGCAGCGGCCAGCGCGCCCGCCGCAGCCACCCTCGGTCTGAGGTAGCGTCGTGCGCCTTGGCGCTCCTCGCCCGCGCGACCCTTGGCGTCGATCAGCGCCTCGACGCGGCGATGAAGCGACTGCGGAGCCTGCGCGTCGATCGAGCGCACGAACTCGACCAGCTCTGATTCTGTGGATGGGCGTCGTTCGGTCATTGAGTGTCTGTAGGTATGACCCCGCCGAAGGGCATTTGTTCCCGGCCGCCGGCCTGCTCGTCGGCCGCTGCGCGCGGTGGTGCCAGCCGCCCGCTCACGGCGCGGCTGCTCTCCTGCGGAGCCTGCGGCTCGCTCAGCGTCGCAGTGATCTGCCTGCGCGCGCGAAACAGGCGCGTGGTGATCGTCGCCTCGCGCACCTTGAGCGCGCGTGCGGCTTCGCGATAGGACAGGCCGAGCACGTCCACCGCCACGAGCGCCATGCGGAAGTCCTCGGGCAGCTGCGCGATCGTCGCGTACACCTCGCTGACCTCGAGCGCCTGCTCAGGCCGGCCCGTCGGGCGCGGGTCCTCGGCGACCACGCCCTCAAGGGTCGCCACCGTCGCCGGGCGCCGCGCGGCGGTGCGCCGGGAGGTGAGGAAGGTGTTGCGCAGCACGCGCATCAGGTAATAGAGCTCCGCGTCTCCATGCAGCACCCGCGGACGCGCGAGCACGCGCACGAAGGTCTCCTGAACGAGATCCTCCGCGTCCTCGCGCGAGCCGCACAGGCCCCACGCGGCGCGATAGAGGCGGTCGGTGTGCTGGCTCAGCGACTGGGGATCGAGGATGCGCATTAGCAGACAGGTGCGGCTTGCGCCGGCCGGCGCCTCCGTCCATTGCAGCGACTGTAGCGCCGCTGCGTAGCGCGTGCGAGATGCGGGAAGGATTCGCGCACGCGGGCGTCCTCACATTTGAACCGCACCCGCAGCAGTGCGCCGGCGCGTCCGAAGAGCCGGCAGAGAGGGCCATGAAAGACGTGAGACTGCGCAAACGCCTGGTGCTCGTCGCCGCCGCCGCGGTGCTCGGCGCGGCCGCGGCGGTGCTGCCCGCGATCGCCGCCTCGGAAAGCCCCGCGATCACCGCCGTCAACAACGGCATCTACTACCACTACTGGTCTCCCTCGAGCGCCACCGTGAGCGCCGGAGGTGTCGTCGCGCTGAGCAATCCCACCGCGGTGCCACACGGCGTCGAATGGGTCGGCAGCCCGCCCGAAACGCCCAAATGCACCGGCGTGCCGGTCGGCACAAGCGAAGCCGCCTCCGCCGCCAAATGGAGCGGCACGTGCACGTTCTCGACGCCCGGGACCTACACCTTCTACTGCACCGTCCATCACGCAGAAATGACCGGGACCGTCACCGTCAGCTCCACAGGCACGACCACCACCACGACCAGTACGGCGACGACCCCCACGAGCACGACCCCGGCGGGCGGCCCACCGGCGCCAGGTAGCGCCGGTGCGGGCGAAACGCCGACCGCGATGACCCCCTTCCCGGGAGCGTCGTCCTCGCCGCTCGCGGGCGTCGCCGCGACGGCGATCAAGATCCCCCCAAGGCAGCGCGGCCGGGTGGTGCGCGGCTCCGTCGAAGTATCAAGCGCAGGGTCAGGCGGACGCCTGCGCGTGGAGCTGCTCGCCGCCCGAGCCGCGCTTGCCACCCCCGGCAAGGGCCTCGTCGAAGCCGGCCACGTGCTGCGCTCGGCGCTCGCGCCCGGGAGGGTGTCCTTCGCGGTGGCGCTGAGCGCACGAGCGCGCGCCGCATTGAAGCGAAGCGGTCGGCTCAAGCTCGAGGTCAGGGTCGCGCTCGCAGGCCCGAGCTCCGCCGCCGTGACGGTCACGCGCGGCGTACTGTTGCGCCGCTAACGCATCCTTCGCGCGCGAATGCTAGGCCGGCGACGCTTGCGCCAGCCACTCGGCCGGCAGCACGCCCGGCGGTATCTCGCCGGCGAGCGGCGGGAAGTAGCGCGCGAGCCGCGCCGACGGGCGGCTCTCGATCAGCGGGCGCACATCGCCGATGCTCATCAGCAGCCGGATCGTCGCGCCGATCTGAAGATCCGCCGCGTTCGGCTGCTCGCCCCCGAGCAGGCCGTCCTCGATCCAGCCGTCGATCCGCGTCAGCTGCGCCCCGAGCGCCAGCAGATCCGCGCGCGCGGCCTCGTCGCTCGCCTTGTTGAGCTTCGCCATCATGCGCGCCGTCAGCGGCAGCGCCGGGCGCAGCATCGAGCGCGGGAGCGGAAGCTTCGTGTCGCCCGCGTAGCTCTCCATTGCCTCGGGCCGGCGCAGGAAGGCCACGTCGATGAGTCGCCGCGGCACGCTCTGCAGGGTCTCATCGCCCCAACGCTCCGCCTCGAGCACCTGCGCGTAGGTGCTCTCCCCGGGCGCCGGCAGCAGCGGCGGCTCCGGCGCGATCGAGTCCAGGCGGCGCATGATCGCGCGCGAGCCGACGATCCGCTCGCCGTCCACGCGCATCCCCGGTACGGTGCGCCCGCCCCAGCGCAGCGGCCCGACCATCAGCTGGCTCATCGGCAGCAGATCGACGCGCTCATAGTCGATCGACTTGAGCTCGAGCGCAGCTTCGACCGCGGCGCACGGGTGCGAGCCCGGAAGCACGTACAGCTTGGGTGCGCGCGAGGCCATCCGCACGTGAGCATAATGCTCGCCGATGCTGCTGGTCGTGGATGTTGGCAACACGCAGACCCACTTCGGGATCTTCAGCGGCGAGCAGCTGCTCGAGCACTGGCGCTTCGCGACCGTGCGCCAGTCGACCGCCGACCAGCTGGGTGCGGCGCTGCGCAGCCTGCTGGAGCTGCGCGGACACGGGTTCGCCGACCTCGACACCTCGATCGTCTCCTCGACGGTGCCGCAGCTCGAGCCGGAGTGGACCGCGGTGGCCAGTCGCTACCTCGCCCACGAGATGCTCGTCGTCGGCCCGGGCCTGAAGACGGGGATGGCGCTGCGCTATGACAACCCGCGCGAGATCGGCGCCGACCGGCTGGTCAACGCGGTGGCGATGCGCGACCGCTTCGCGGGAGCAGCGGTGTGCGTCGACTTCGGCACCGCCACGACCTTCGACGTCGTCTCCCACGACGGCGAGTACCTCGGCGGCTCGCTGATGACCGGGATCGAGGTCTCGCTTGAAGCGCTGTCCGAGCGCGGCGCGCGCCTGCCCAAGATCGAGCTCGCCCCGCCGCGCAGCGTGATCGGCAAGAACACGATCGACGCGATCCGCTCAGGCGTCGTCTTCGGCTACGCCGGCGCGATCGACGCGATCATGCGGCGCATGTACGACGAGCTCGGCGAGCGCCCCGACGTCGTCGCGACCGGCGGCCTCGCGGGGCTGGTGGTGCCCTACTGCGAGGAGATCGAGGAGGTCGACGATCTGCTGACGCTCACCGGGCTGCGGCTGCTGCACGAACGCAACAGCTGAGCCACCGGCGCGCGCTTGCAAACCCGCAAGAATGGCACCATGGCCAATCAGCGCTCCCTGAGCGACCCCTGGAAGCTCGGCTGCCTGCACGTGCCCAACCGGGTGATGCTCGCGCCGCTCGCCGGCATCGGCAACTGGTTCGTGCGCCTGCAGGCGAAGCGCTTCGGCGCGGGGATGGCCGTCTCGGAGATGCTCTCCTCGCACGCGATCCACCATCGCAACCAGAGGACCTGCGGCGAGATGCTGCGGATCGACCCACGCGAGCGCGCGGGCGGCCCCGTCTCGATGCAGCTGTTCGGAGAAGACCCCGCGATGATGCGCTCCGCTGCCGCTCACGTCGCGCGTGCCGGAGCGGATGCGATCGACATCAACATGGGCTGTCCGGTCTCCAAGGTCTGCAAGACCGGCGCTGGCGCCGCGCTGCTCGCGGACCCCGACCGCGCCGTCGCGCTCGCGCGGGCGGCGGTCGAGGGCGCGCGCGAGGGCGCGCTCGCTGCTCCGGTCCCGGTGACCGTGAAGCTGCGCTCGGGCCTGCGCGGCTCGGATCGCGCCGGCTTTCAGCTGGCGCACCGCCTCGTCGAGGAGGCGGGCGTCGCGGCGATCGGCTTTCACCCGCGCTCGGCGGAGGTCCAGCACAAAGGCGCGCCCGACTACGAGCTGGCCGCGCGCCTGGTCAGCTCGCTCCGAGCGCCGGTGATCCTGACCGGCGGCCTCAGCGACGCGCGGCGCGTGCGCGAGGCGTTCGAGGCGACCGGAGCGGAAGCGGTGATGCTCGCCCGCGGAGCGCTCGGGAACCCCTGGCTGTTCTCCCAGCTGCTGGAGGGCCATGAACGCCGCCCCACGCCGCGGGAGGTGCTGCTCGAGCTCGAATGGGTCATCGAGCGCGCGCTCGAGCACCTCGGCGAGCAGCGCGCAAGCCGCTACCTGCGCAAGTTCTATCCGTGGTATGTCGCGCGCCTGGAGCTCGGCGGGAGCGAGGCGAGAACGCTTCAGCAATCGCTGCAGAGCGCGGCCACCCTCGGGCACGCGCGAGCGCTCCTGCGCGCATCGCAGCCTCCCTCTCAGGGGCCTCCCGAACGCGTCCTTGCGCAATCTGCGCCCCGCTATACTGCTGCGCTCGCCAAGGCCGCCGGGACCTGAATCTGCCCGCTCGCAGCGAGGTTCGCTCCTCGCCGGCCGAACACCAACTCGCAATCGAGGGTCGCATGCCGAAGGACGTCATCCTCACTCCCGAAGGACTTCAGAAGCTCAACGAGGAGCTCGAGCTGCTCTCGACCGAGAAGCGTCGCGAGGTGGCCGAACGCATCAAGGAGGCGAGGGAGTTCGGCGACATCTCCGAGAACGCCGAGTACGACGACGCGAAGAACGAGCAGGCGATGGTCGAGAGCCGCATCGCGCAGCTGCAGGAGAAGCTGCGCATGGCGACCGTGATCTCCGCGAAGGACCTCTCGACCGACGTCGTGCAGGTCGGCTCGGTCGTGCACGTCAAAGACGAAAAGACCGGCAAGTCGGTCAAGTACACGATCGTCGGCTCCGCCGAGGCCAAGCCCGACCAGCACAAGCTCTCCAACGAGTCGCCCGTCGGCCGCGCGCTGATCGGCCGCAAGCGAAACGAGACCGTCGCGGTGAAGGTCCCGCGCGGCCCTGCCCGCAAGCTCAAGATCACCAAGATCGACGTCGGCCTCGAGTAGGCTCGCCTACGCGATGAGCGCAAGCGAGCAGGGCCCCGGCGAGGAGGGTTCCTCGAGGCACGGGCTTCCCGAGCTGATCGCAGAGCGCAGGGCCAAGGCGCAGCGGCTGCGGGAGGCGGATCCCGAGGCGTTTCCGTATGCGTTCGCGAACGCCGAGCCGATCGCGCCGATCCTGGAGAGCTACGCGGGCCTGCAGAGCGGCGATGAGACCGAGGATCGCCACCGCGTCGCCGGCAGGATCGCGGCGCGGCGCGGGTCGGGCGGCGCCGCGTTCATCGACCTCGTGGACCGCACGGGCAAGATCCAGCTGCACGCGCGCCTGGACGTGCTCGGCCGCGAGGCCTTCGAGCGCATCAGCTCGCTCGACCTCGGCGATCTGATCGGCGTCGACGGAGCGCCGCTGCGCAGCCGTCGCGGCGAGATCTCGCTGCGCGTGGACGACTTCACCGTGCTCGCCAAGGCCCTGCGCCCGCCGCCGGACAAGCACGGGGGCCTCAGCGACGTGCAGACGCGCTATCGCCGGCGCGAGCTGGACCTGATCGCAAGCCCGGAGGCGCACGCGCTGTTCGCCGATCGCGCGCGCATCATCTCCGCGATCCGCTCATACCTCGACCAGGAGGGGTTCCTCGAGGTCGAGACGCCGGTCCTGCAGCCGCTTTACGGCGGGGCGCTCGCGCGCCCCTTCACGACCCACCACAACGCGCTCGAGCGCACGCTCTACCTGCGCATCGCCACCGAGCTGTACCTCAAGCGGCTGCTCGTGGGCGGCCTCGAGCGCGTGTATGAGCTCGGCAAGGACTTCCGCAACGAGGGCGTCTCCTCCAAGCACAACCCCGAGTTCACGGTGCTCGAGTTCTACGAGGCCTACGCCGACTACACCGACGAGGCGACGCGGCTGGAAGAGCTCGTCGAGCGCGCCGCGCGCGCTATCTCCTATGCGGGCGAGCTCGAGCTCCGCAGGCCGTGGCCGCGGGTCAGCTTCCAGCAGGCGATCGCCGAGCGCACCGGGATCGACGTGCTCGCGCACCGCGACGCCGGCGAGCTGGGGCGCGCGATCGAGCAGCGCAGCCTCGAGCTGGACGTCGCGGGGCACAGCTGGGAGCAGCTCGCCGACGCGCTGCTGTCGAAGTTCGTCGAGCCCTCGCTGCGCGAGCCGACGTTCGTGCTGGACTATCCCGTCGAGCTCTCGCCGTTCGCGCGCGAGCACCGCTCGCAGCCGGGGCTCGTCGAGCGCTGGGAGGCGTTCGCTGGCGGCATCGAGATCGCCAACGCGTTCAGCGAGCTGATCGACGCCGACGTTCAGCGTGAGCGCTTCGAGGCCCAGCGCCGGCTCGCGAGCCTCGGCGAGCAGGAGGCCCAGCCCTTCGACGAGCTGTTCCTCGCCGCGCTCGAGCAGGGCATGCCGCCCGCAGGAGGCGTCGGCCTGGGCATCGATCGGCTGGTGATGGTGCTGACGGGACAGGAGTCGATCCGCGAGGTCGTGCTGTTCCCCGCGATGCGCGACTGACTCCCAGCACGCGCCACCGGGCCGTCAGGCCCGCATCATGATTGCCTCTCACGCCCGCCGGTCAAGCACCGCCTCCGGCGTGCCGATGACCTCGATGGAGCCGTATGACCGGTTGGTAGACTGCTCCACGAGGCGTCACCTGGGCCGTCGAGTTCACGGGACACCACCCGGCAGGAAGGAACCACGCAATGTTCGAGCGATTCACAGAACGGGCCCGACAGGTGGTCGTTCTCGCGCAGGAGGAGGCGCGGACGCTCAAGCACAACTACATCGGCACCGAGCACATCCTCCTCGGCCTGCTTCGCGAGGAGGAGGGCCTTGCTGCGCGCGTGCTCGAGAGCCTCGACATCACCGTCGAGCGCGTGCGCGCACAGGTAGTGCGCATCGTCGGTTCCGGCGAGGAGGTCACCTCCGGGCAGATCCCGTTCACGCCGCGCGCAAAGAAGGTGCTCGAGCTCGCCCTGCGCGAGGCGCTCAGCCTCGGGCACAACTACATCGGCACCGAGCACATCCTGCTGGGGCTCGTGCGCGAGAACGAGGGTGTCGCCGCGCGCATCCTGCTCGACTTCGACGCGGACTCCGAGAAGATCCGCAACGAGGTGATCCGCATGCTCTCCGGTCCCGGCGGCCGCCGCCAGGGACAGGGCGCGGGTGCGGGCGCGGGCTCGAGCGCAGCGCCGGGCGAGGGCAAGAAGTCCTCGAAGCTGCTTGACCAGTTCGGGCGCAACCTCACCAAGCTCGCCGCCGAGGGCAAGCTCGACCCGTGCGTGGGCCGCGAGACCGAGATCGAGCGGATCATGCAGATCCTCTCGCGGCGCACCAAGAACAACCCCGTACTCGTCGGCGAGCCCGGCGTTGGCAAGACCGCCGTCGTCGAGGGCCTCGCGCAACGCATCACCAGCTCCGACGTCCCCGAGCTGCTCAAGAACAAGCAGATCTACACGCTCGACCTCGCTGCCCTCGTCGCCGGCTCGAAGTACCGCGGCGAGTTCGAGGAGCGGCTGAAGAAGGTGATGAAGGAGATCACCCAGCGCGGAGACATCATCCTGTTCATCGACGAGCTCCACAACCTCGTGGGCGCGGGCGCCGCCGAGGGCGCGATCGACGCAGCCTCGATCCTCAAGCCGGCGCTCGCCAGGGGCGAGCTGCAGACGATCGGCGCGACGACGCTCGACGAGTACCGCAAGTACCTCGAGCGCGACTCCGCGCTCGAGCGGCGCTTCCAGCAGATCCGCGTGGAGGAGCCGACGATCGACCAGACCGTCGAGATCCTCAGGGGACTGCGCGACCGCTACGAGCAGCACCACAAGGTGCAGATCACCGACGAGGCGCTGCGTGCCGCGGGCGAACTCGCGAGCCGCTACATCTCTGACCGCTTCCTCCCGGACAAGGCGATCGACCTGATCGACGAGGCCGCGTCGCGCATGCGGATCAAGTCGATGACCTCGCCGCCAGCCAACAGGGAGCTCGAGAGCGACGTCGAGAGCACGCGCCGCGAAAAGGAGGCCGCGATCGAGGCGCAGGAGTTCGAGAAGGCTGCAGCGCTGCGCGACAAGGAGCGCAAGCTGACCAACAAGAAACGCGAGCTCGAGCAGGCCTGGGAATCGGGCGAGTCCGGCGAGCGCCCCTCGATCGGCGAGGAGGAGATCGCCGACATCGTCTCGATGTGGACCGGCATACCGGTGTTCAAGCTGACCGAGGCCGAGACGCAGAAGCTGATGCGCATGGAGGACGAACTGCACAAGCGCGTGATCGGACAGCACCCCGCGATCGAGGTGATCTCCAAGGCGATACGGCGCTCGCGCGCCGGCCTGAAGGACCCCAAGCGCCCGACCGGCTCGTTCATCTTCCTCGGGCCCTCGGGCGTGGGCAAGACCGAGCTCGCGCGCACGCTCGCCGAATTCCTGTTCGGCGACGAGGACGCGCTGATCAGGATCGACATGTCCGAGTACATGGAGAAGCACGCGGTCTCGCGCCTCGTCGGCTCGCCCCCCGGCTACATCGGCTACGACGAGGGCGGCCAGCTGACGGAGGCCGTAAGGCGCAAGCCCTACAGCGTGCTGCTGCTCGACGAGATCGAGAAGGCCCACCCCGACGTGTTCAACATCCTGCTGCAGATCCTCGAGGACGGCCGCCTGACCGACGCCCAGGGCAGGACCGTCGACTTCAGGCACGCGATCGTGATCATGACCTCGAACATCGGCGCCGCCGAGATCGCGCGCAACACGCCGCTCGGCTTCGCCGTCTCCGACGACGAGACCGGCATCACATACGACGACATGAAGAACCGCATCATGGGTGAGCTCAAGAAGGTCTTCCGTCCCGAGTTCCTCAACCGCATCGACGACGTGATCGTCTTCCACAAGCTGCAGCGCGAGGAGATCAAGCAGATCGTCGAGCTGCTGCTGCTGCGGATCCGCGAGTCGATGGCCGAGCGCGAGCTGCAGCTCGAGCTGACCGAGCCCGCGAAGGACCTGCTCGTCGAGAAGGGCTGGGACCCCTCGATGGGTGCGCGCCCGCTGCGCCGGGCGATCCAGCGCTACATCGAGGACCCGCTCGCCGACTTCGTCCTGCGCGAGGAGCTCACACCCGGCGCGACCGTCGTCGTCGACCCCGCCACCGGCGAGGGCGAAGCGGGCGAGGTACGCCTCTCGATCGTCAAACCCAAGAAGCAGAAGACGCCTGTCGGCGTCGGCGCGGAAGGCGATGGCGCCGCTGCGGAGGAGGAGCTTCCCGCAGACGAGCACCAGCCCGAGGCCGACGAGCCGCCGAGCGAGCCCTAGCCCTAGCTCCCAGCAGCCGCGGCTCCAGAGCCGTCGGGGTCGCGCCGTAGCCTGTCGCGATGGCCTCAAGGACCCTTCACGTCTGCGCCGAGTGCGGCTTCAGCTCGGCCAAGTGGCATGGGCGCTGCCCAGGATGCTCTGCGTGGAACACGCTCGCGGAGGAGCTCGTGCGCCCCGCGCGCGCCGGCGCGCGGCGCGAGGGCCGCGGCGCCGGTGGCGCCTCCGGCGCTGGCGCGCGCATCGCGCCACGACCGCTGAACGAGGTCGGCGCGGCGTGCGTGCAGCGGATGTCGAGCGGCATCGGCGAGCTCGACCGCGTGCTCGGCGGGGGCCTCGTCCCAGGCTCGCTCGTGCTGCTCGGCGGCTCGCCCGGCATCGGCAAGTCGACGCTCACCAACATGGCGCTCGGGCACCTGTGCGAGGCAGGGCGCAGGACGCTGTACGTGAGCGCAGAGGAGTCCGCCGAGCAGGTGAGGCTGCGCGCGGAGAGGCTCGGCGCGGGCGCGCTGAGCGTACCGGTGCTCGCCGAGACGGACCTCGAGCGCATCCTCGAGGTGCTCGACGAGGAGGCGCCGCACGCGTGCGTCATCGACTCGGTCCAGACCCTGCGCTGCGCCGAGCTCTCCGGCGCGCCGGGCTCGGTCGGCCAGGTGCGCGAGGTCGCCGCGCGGATCATGGAGCTCGCGAAGGCGCGCGCGATCGCGGTCATCCTCGTCGGGCACGTCACCAAGGACGGCGCGCTCGCCGGGCCGCGCGTGCTCGAGCACCTCGTCGACTGCGTGCTTCAGTTCGAGGGTGAGCGCGAGCGCCCCTACCGCGAGCTGCGCGCCCTGAAGAACCGCTTCGGCTCGACCAACGAGGCGGGGCTGTTCGAGATGCGCCAGGGAGGGCTCGTGGAGGTGCTCGACGCGTCCGCGAGGTTCGTCGCGGAGGCGACGCGCGCCCCCGGCAGCGTGGTGCTCGCGGCGATGGAGGGCTCTCGCCCGCTGCTCGTCGAGGTCCAGGCGCTGGTCGCGCCGTCGGAGCTCGAGCAGCCGCGCAGAGTGGTCTCGGGGCTCGACCGCAACCGGCTGGCGCTGGTACTCGCGATACTCGCCCGCCACGGTCGCGTCTCGACCGGCGCCGCGGACGTGTTCGTCAACGTCGTCGGCGGCGTCCGCGTGGATGAGCCCGGCTGCGATCTCGCGGTCGCGCTCGCGGTCGCCAGCGCGAGCCGCGGCGTCGCGCTCGAGGGCTCGCCGCGCGCGTGCTTCGGCGAGCTGGGACTGACCGGCGAGCTGCGCTGGGTGGGGCACCCGGAGCGGCGCCTGGAAGAGGCCTCCAGGCACGGCCTGAGCGCGGTCATAGCGCCCAGCGCGAGCGGAGCCGCGGCGTGCGAGGCGGCGACGCTGCGTGACGCGCTCGCGGCGGCGCTGCCGCGGCCGACCGGCGCGCGCATCCACGCGATCTCGAGCGGAACGGCCGCGCCGACGCCCGCGTGAGCGCGTTGGGAGCCGCGTTTGCGGTGGTTTTGCGAGGCGCTAAAGGAACGCTAAATGCCCTAGAATTGAGGGCGTGGCCCATCGATCCGGTGAAGATTCAGAAAACGAACTGAGACCGGATCCGGGGCTCATGAGGGCGCTGGAGATGATCGCGCCCGGCACCGCGTTGCGCGAGGGTATAGAGAGCATCCTGCACGCGCGCACCGGCGGGCTGATCGTGATCGGGGAGCCCGAAGATCTCAGCTTTCTGAACTCCGGCGGCATCAAGCTGGACATCGACTACTCGCCCGCGTTCCTCTACCAGGTCGCGAAGATGGACGGCGCGATCATCCTCAACGCGAACGCCACCAAGATCACGATGGCCAACGTGCAGCTGATGCCCGACCCGACGATCCTCTCGCATGAGACCGGCACGCGCCACCGCACCGCAGAGCGCGTGTCCAAGCAGACCGACGCGCTCGTGATCGCGATCTCCCAGCGGCGCGAGGTCGTCTCCGTGTACGTCGACGGCGTCAAGTACACGCTCGAGGAAATCCCGAGCGTGCTCGCGAAGGCCAACCAGGCGCTCGCGACACTCGACAAGTTCCGCACCCGCCTGGACCAGGTCTCCACGCGCCTGACCGCGCTCGAGTTCGAGGGCGGCACGACGCTTCACGACGTGCTCACGGTCCTGCAGCGCTCGGAGCTGGTCACGCGCATGGCCGTGGAGATCGAGCGCTACATCGTCGAGCTCGGCAACGAGGGTCGCCTGATCGAGATGCAGCTCGAGGAGACGATGGTCGGCGCCGCCGCGGAGAAGGCCGCGCTCGTGCGCGACTACCTCTCGAGCTACTCCGACGAGGCGTTCGCAGCGGCGCTCGAGGAGGTCGGGCGCCTCGCCCATCAGGACCTGCTCGACTTCGGCCGCCTGGCGGAGCTGCTCGGCTACGACCGCAAGCTGAACACGCTCGACTATGCGGTCGCCTCCCGCGGTTACCGCGTGCTCGGACGGATCCCGCGGCTGCCGAAGCTCGTCGTCGCGCACATCGTCAACGAGTTCGGCGGTCTCGAAGAGCTGCTCGCCGCCTCCGACGCGGAGCTCGAGGCGGTCGAGGGAGTCGGCGAGATCAGGGCGAAGGACATCCGCGAGGGCCTGCGCCGGCTGCAGGACCTCAACCTGGTCGATCGCTACCTACAGACTTGAACCAGGGTCGGCAGAGCGCCGGCCCGCGACAAAGGAGGACACCATTTCGGCACAACAAATCGAGGACGCAAGCCTCACCGAGCATCTCGAGGCCACGCGCGAGGTCGAGTACATCGAGTTCGAGCTCGGTGACCACGTCGTGTATCCACATCACGGTGCGGGAAAGGTGATCAAGAAGGAAGAGATGGAGATTCTCGGCGAATGCCGCGAATATCTGACGATCAAGATCCTGCACAACGACATGACCGTGCGCGTGCCCACCGAGAACGCCGCGCTCGCAGGTCTGCGCAGGGTGATCGACGAGGAAACCGTCAAGAAGGTGCTCGACGTGCTGCGCGACGAAGTCTCCGAGATGCCGAAGAACTGGAACCGGCGCTTCAAGCACAACCGCGACAAGATCAAGACCGGTGACATATACGAGCTCGCCGAGGTCGTCCGCAACCTGTCGCTGCGCGAGAGCGAGAAGGGGCTCTCCACGGGGGAGAAGCAGATGTTCACCCGCACCAAGAAGATCCTCGCCTCCGAGCTGATGTACGCGCTCGACAAGGACGAGGAAGAGGCCGAGAACTACCTCGACGAGCTGCTCGCCGACTCGGCCACCAGCCAGATGGCGGTCGCAGGAGCCAAGTAACGAGGCTCTCGCGCACGCGGCAGCGCCCAGCCGGGCCATTGCCGCGTGCGCGAGCGCCCCTCCGCCGATGGCCGTCGCCCTGATCGTCGCCGCCGGCAGCGGCGAGCGCCTCGGCGCCGGCCGGCCGAAGGCGCTCGTCGAGCTCGCCGGACGCCCGCTCGTGCAGTGGAGCATCGACGCGATGCGCGAGGTCGCCGAGGTCGAGCGAATCGTGCTCGCGCTTCCCGCCGATGCCGAGGCGCCCACGGGCGTCACCGCGGTCGAGGGAGGCCCCGTGCGCTCGGACTCTGTGCGCCGCGCGCTCGCCGCCGCGGGCGCCGGTGACCCGATCGTCGTGCACGACGCCGCGCGGCCGCTGCTCACGCCCGCGCTCGTGCGCAGCGTGCTCGCCGCGCTCGCAGCCGACGAGCACGCCGACGCTGCGATCGCCGCCACGCGCGTGACCGACACGGTCAAGCGCGTTGACGAGGCGGGCTCGGTGCTCGAGACGCTCGATCGCGACCGCCTGCGCGCGGTGCAGACGCCGCAGGTCTTCCGCCGCGCCGCGCTCGCGCGCGCGCTCGACGCGAGCGCCGAGGAGCTCGCGCGCGCGACCGATGACGCGTGGCTCGTGGAGCAGGCGGGCGGCCGGGTGATCGTGGTCGAGTCAAGCGCCGAGAACCTGAAGGTGACCACCGCGCTGGACCTCCAGGTGGCCGAGCTGCTGATCGCTGCGCGGCGAGGGCGCGGCTCGTGAATCGTGCTTGAATCGCCTCCGCGTGCTGACCGACTACCACCTGCATCTTCGAAGCGACGACCCCGCCGCGAGCGCGAGCGAGCATTTCAGCGTCGCGAACTTCGAGCGCTACCGCGCCGCGGCCGACGCGCTCGGCATCTCAGAGCTCGGCGTCTCCGAGCACATCTACCGCTTCACGCAGGCGCTCGAGCTCTGGCGCCACCCGTTCTGGGAGCGCTACGCGCACGACGACCTCGACGAGTACTGCGCGTTCGTACGCGAGCAGACGAACCTGCGTCTGGGCATCGAGACGGACTTCGTGCCGGGCGCAGAGGATCGCACCGCGGAGATGCTCGCCGCGCGCGACTTCGACTACGTGGTCGGCTCGGTGCACTTCCTCAGCGACGGCGCGCTCGACATGGACGACTACAGCGTCTGGTCGAGCGGGCGCAGCCCCGAGCAGATCTGGCGGCGCTACTTCCAGACGATCGGCGAGAGCGCCGCGAGCGGCCTGTTCGACGTGCTCGCGCACCCCGACCTCGTCAAGTTCTGGGGACGCGAGCGGCCGCTGCCCGAAGGCGACTTGCGCAGCTACTACGAGCTGGCGATCGAGGGGATCGCGCAGTCGGGGATCGCGGTCGAGGTCTCCACCGCCGGCCTGCGAAAGCGCGCGGGCGAGATCTACCCGGCGCCCGCGTTCCTGGAGATGTGCCTGGAAGCCGGCGCACCGGTGGCGCTCTCCAGCGACGCGCACAGCCCACAGGAGGTCGGCTCCCACTACGAGCAGGCGCTCGAGCTGCTCGAGCGCATGGGCGTCGAGCGGCTGTGCGTGTTCGAGCGGCGCCTGCGCCGGCTCGAGCCGATCTCCCCCGAGCGCCTCGGAGCTGATCTCGCCGACGCCGGCGAGGTTGGCGGCGAGCGCGAGCGCGAGCGGCGATGACACGCGCGGGGATCGGCTATGACTGCCATCGCCTCGCGCCCGGCAGGCGGCTCGTGCTCGGCGGCGTCGAGATCCCCGCCGAATGCGGTCTCGAGGGCCACTCCGACAGCGACGTGCTCGCGCACGCGGTGATCGACGCGCTGCTCGGCGCCGCCGCGCTCGGCGACATCGGCGAGCACTTCCCCGACACCGACGAGCGCTGGCGCGATGCCGACTCGATCGTGCTGCTTGCGACGGTCGTCGAGATGGTCGCCGCCGCCGGCTTTGCGATCGAGAACGTCGACTGCACGGTGGTAATGGAGGCGCCCAAGCTCGCACCGCACCGCGACGCGATCCGCGCGCGCCTGGCGGGCGCGCTCGCGCTCGATGACGCCCGCGTCAACGTCAAGGCGACGACCGGCGAGCGGATGGGCTTCGTCGGCCGTGGCGAGGGCGTCGGCGCGCTCGCCGTCGCGAGCCTCAGCGATGCGTGAGATCGTCCTTCACGACACGCTCAGCGGCGAGCTACAGACGCTGAGCCCGCGCGAGCCGGGTCGTGTGGGCATCTACGCGTGCGGCCCCACCGTCTACAGCCGTATCCACGTGGGCAACGCGCGCCCGTTCGTGATCTTCAGCCTGCTCAAGCGCTTCCTCGAGCATGAGGGCCTCGCAGTAAACCTGGTGGTGAACATCACGGACGTGAACGATAAGATCTACGACGCTGCGCACGAGGAGGGCTGCGCCAGCGCGCAGCTCGCGCAGCGCATGACAGAGCTTTACCGCGCAGACACCGACGCGCTCGGCCTCGGCCGTCCCGACCACGAGCCGCTCGCCTCCGAGACGATCGGCGAGATCGTCGAGTACATCGCTGTGCTGATCGAGAACGCGCACGCCTACGCAGCGGACGGCGATGTTTACTTCCGCGTGCGCTCGGACCCACGCTACGGCTCGCTGTCGCACCGGCGCCTGCAGAACATGGACCAGGGCGAGGGTCTCGAGGGCGCCGCGCGCAAGGAGGACCCGCTCGACTTCGCTCTCTGGAAGGCGCACAAGGAGGGCGAGGACACGGTTTGGGAGGCGCCGTGGGGTCCCGGGCGCCCGGGCTGGCACATCGAGTGCTCTGCGATGGCCGAGCGCTTCCTCGGTGTCGGCTTCGACATCCACGGCGGCGGCTCGGACCTCGTCTTCCCCCACCACGAGAACGAGGCGGCCCAGACGCGCGCGGCGCGCGGCTCGGAGCTCGCGCGGCTGTGGATGCACAACGGGATGATCCAGCTCACCGGCGAGAAGATGGCGAAGTCGCTCGGCAACACCGCGCTGGTGCACGAGCTGATCAAGCGCTACCGCGCCGCGACGGTGGTCATGTATCTCGTCTCCGGCCACTACCGCCAGCCGCTCGCGTTCTCGCCCGCGGAGCTCGAGGACGCCGAGCGGCGCGTGCAGCGGATTCGCGACGCGCTGCGGCGCCTGCACGCGGGCGAGCCGAGCCCGTCGGACATGGCGCACTTCAAGCGCGCGTTCTTCGACGCGCTCGCAAACGACTTCAACACGCCGACCGCGCTCGCCTCGCTGTTCGAGTGGCTGCGCGAGGCCAACCGCCGCGGCAGCGGTGTCGGCGACGCCGATGTTCGCGAGATGCTCGACGTGCTCGGGCTCGGCGAGCTGACCGCGCTCGAGGCGCTCGGCGACGGTGCCGATGCGGATGCGGAGGCGACGGAGCTCCTGAAGCGGCGCGAGCAGGCGCGCGCGCGGCGCGACTTCGAGGAGGCCGACCGCATGCGCGAGCAGCTGCGCGCGCGGGGCTGGGAGATACGCGACGGGCCGGAGGGCTCGGAGCTGATCCCCGCGCTGGACTCGTGATCGTCTACGGGCGCAACCCCGTCAGGGAGGCGCTGCGGGGTCGGCGCGCAGCGTCGGTGCGCCAGGTCTGGGCGAGCTCCGGCGCGGCGCGCGAGCAGTGGCTCGAGCACGCGTCGGTGCTGCTCACGCCGGCCGAGGAGATCGAACGGCGCTGTGGCTCGAGCGCCCACCAGGGCATCTGCGCGGAGCTCGGCGCGTTTCCCTACGCCGACGCCGATGAGCTGCTCGCCGCGGAGAGCCCGCTGCTCGTGGCGCTCGATCAGGTTCAGGATCCGCAGAACCTCGGCTCGATCTGCCGCAGCGCCGAGTGCGTGGGCGCGAGCGGTGTGGTGATCCCCGAGCGCCGCGCCGCGGAGGTGACACCGGCCGTGTGCAAGGCCTCCGCGGGCGCGGTCGAGCACCTGCGCGTGGCGCGCGTGCGCAACCTCGCGGACTTCCTCGCGTACGCGCGTCGCGCGGGCTGCTGGTGCTACGGCGCGAGCGCGCAGAGCCCGCTCGCCAAGCGCGCGCCGGTCGCGTATGACGAGCCCGACTACGCGGGCGCGGGCGTCGTGCTCGTGCTCGGCAGCGAGGGCGGCGGCCTGCGTCCGCGGGTCGCGCAGGCCTGCGATCAGCTGATCGCGCTGCCACTGCTCGGCCGCGTCGAGTCGCTCGGCGTCGGCGCCGCGGCCGCCGCGATTCTGTATGAGATCTTGCAGAGCCGGCTCGCGCGGGGTTGACAACGCTTCATAACTGTGTAAGGCTCGCCCTGCATAACGCTGAACCTAAGGTTTAGAAGCCTTAGTGAAATAGCTTTGGCGCCAGGGGAGGAGTGCGCCACTGAGCAAATTTGAGGCCGTAATGGCCTCGTCGAAAGGATCTGCTCGTGGCCCGAACCGCCCCGTACTCGAACGCTGAACCTAAGGTCGAGGATCTGTTCCTGATCGCCCTCGCGAAGCAGGGCGACCGCAACGCCTATGAGCGCCTCGTGAAGCGCTACCACGGCTTCGTGCGGCTGAAGGCGTCCTCGTACTTCCTCGCCGGAGGTGACTCCGACGACCTCATCCAGGAGGGGCTGGTGGGCCTCTACAAGGCGATCCGCGACTTCCGCACCGACCGCGAGTCGAGCTTCCGCAACTTCGCCGAGCTGTGTATCACGCGCCAGATCATCACCGCGGTCAAGACCGCCACCCGCAACAAGCACACGCCGCTGAATCAGTACGTGTCGTTCTCCTCGACGCCCGCCGGCTCCGGTGAAGACGTGCCGACGCTCGATCAGATGCTGCCCGGCCCGACGGTCCACGACCCGGTCAACCAGGTGATCTCCTCAGAGGAGCTGCGCTCGCTCGTGGGCTGCCTCTCGACGGCTCTCTCAGAGCTCGAGAGCCGAGTGCTGACGCTGTATCTCGACGGCTACTCCTACGAGCAGGTGGGCGAGCGCCTGACCTGCGACACGAAGACGGTCGACAACGCGCTGCAGCGAGTCAAGCGCAAGGTGGGCGCGCACCTGCAGGCGCGCGCGGTGGCCGCCTGAGGATCCCCGGCCGCGCGCGCGTCGCGGGCCTGGCGCATATCCGCTTCACCCCGACTCCCCAGTGGGCGGCGAGGCGGCCCCGGCCTGCAGGCCGGATCGCCCTAAATCCCCATCCAGCATGTGACCGCCCCCGGGGGGAGGGGGCGGCCACGGCGCCGGACGGGGTGTCCGATCCTACGGGTTAGATCTTGCCTTCGCTCGGCTGTCTCGAGCCCGGCACCGGTCGCAGCGAGCCAGGCGCCGGCGGCGTGAGTTCGACGGTGAAGGTCGAGCTCGAGATGCCCTGGTTTTCAGGGTCGCCGGGAATGTGGATCCGGAAGACCTGCTTGCCCGAGCCGAACACGAAGTGGTTGATCGAGTATGTGCCGTTGAGGCTGACGACGCCGACGTCGGCGACGTGGAAGCCGCCTCCGAACGCGTTTTCACGCTCGAGATACACGACATGCCCGGCGTGGCTCGGTGTGGCCGTGCCCGAGAACGTCAGCGCCTGCCCGGACGGGATGGTGTTCGTCGACGCGGTCGCGGTGAGCACGTATTTCACGCCCTCGTAGAGCACCGCCGACTTGATGCCGGCGCCGCTCACCTGGTAGGCGGTGTTGCGCAGCGCCGTCACCGGGAACGAGTATTCGCCGCTCGAGTTGGTCGTCGTTTCGCCGACAGGCGCGAACGGCGCGCCTCCGCGCGGGTGCGAGGAGAGCTTGACTTTCTGGTTGGCCCCGGCCGCGAGCACGCCGCTGAGCGTGACCGTCTGCCCGTACGCGGCCGGATCGGCCGAGGAGTTGATCGTCAGGTGCGGGTTCTGGCGCTGGGAGATCACGTAGGAGAGCGTGTTGGAGATCCCGCGCAGCGTGAGCCTTCCGTGCGGGCGCACGATCACACGGAGGTTCGCATCGCCCGGGATCGAGAACCGGTGCGTGATCGAGAATGAGCCGCCTGCTCCGACGACGCCGAAGCCGATCGCGCCCCATTCTTCGTGGGCGGTGGCGTTCTCGCGCTGCAGGACGAGGATCGCGCCCGCGTCGGTGGGGGTGACCGTCCCCGTGAAGGTCACGCGGTTGCTCGGTCCGGTGCGCAGCTGAGCGAGCTCGGACGGGCCCGCAAGCGTGACGATCGGTGCGACCTTCACAGTCCTGCTGGGGCTGCGCTTGCCGGCGCTCACCGCATAGAAGACGCTGTTGGTGGAGAGCGTCGGCGCGACGAGCGAGTAGAAGCCGCCCGCGCCGCTCGTGGCTGTGCCGGCGATCCTGAAGCCGCCGGTGCCGGCCGAATGCTCGTAGATCGTGACCGCCTGGTTGGTCGCGCTCGCGAGGCTGGGGCAGCTGAGCGTTCCGAACAGCTGGGCAGATTCGCCGCTCGCGACCATGTGCGGTTCGGCGAACAGCGAGACGCGGCAGCCTGCCACGGCTGCGTGCTGGTGGATTCCTTGCAGGTGCTGCGCGCCGGCGGCAGGAGCGCCTGCCAGCGTGAGCGCCGTCAAGATCGCGGTGGCCGGAACGGCCGCGCGCAGGTTCGCTAAACGCATATTCCTTCTCCTTGTGGGGGACGAATCGCCGGAGAGCTCGCTCTCCACGTTCCTTGAGCACAAACCCCTGCACGCGATGAACGATGCGGTCGGCGCCTTGCAGGCGCTGCGCACGAATGCAGGGTTGCGGCGCGCCCGGAGGGTGGGGGCAGGCGCGCCGCAAGCCCGAAACGGGGGGCCGCCGCAAGCCCCACGCCAACCCGGTAAAGGGAAGGCGGTACGGAGCGCGTTGGCGAAGCCCCTCACCGCAGGGTCCGCGAGAGGGGGAAACGGGACCCTACGATTGGCTGGTCACTACCCATCCGCTCAGCGCGCAAACACTTCCCCACGCATTGCCTGAACTGGCGCGGGATGATTCGGGAGGCTGCGAAGCGGGTATTCCGGCTTCGATGAGGATTGCAAGCCGCGTCGCCAGCCTGAGCTCCTCCTACTCCGCGGTGCCCGCGACGGTGCCGCTCGCGCGCGCGGCGGTCGGAGCGTTCGCCGCCACCGCGGGCGCTTCCGAGCGGCAGATCGAGGATATTCGCCTGCTGGTCTCCGAGGCCGTGGCGAACGTCGTGCAGCACGCCTACGACGAGGAGCCCGGGGAGGTCATGGTGACGGCGAACCTCGCCGCCGGCGAGCTGTGGGTGCTGGTGGCGGACGAAGGATGCGGGCTGGGAGCGCGCAAGCGCAGCGACGGGCTCGGATTGGGCCTTGGGTGGATGGCCGCTCTCAGCGACGGCCTCACACTGCGAGCGAGAGCTTCGGGCGGCCTGGAGGCGTGCTTCCGGTTCGAGCTTCACCGCCCCGACGGGACGCAGGCGCCGACGCCCGCGCTCTGGCGCTCACGCGCGCGGGTCGCTAGCTTCTGCTAGCCGGCCGGCCTGGCCAAGCTTTTCGACCACGACATAGCCGGGGTGGCTCGCAATGACGGTCTCCGCGCTCGGCTGCTCGTGGCCGGGGAGCACGAGAAACCGCCGCGCATGCGCGCGCACACCCTCGTACTCGCGTGGCGTGATCGACACGAGCCGGTTGCAGTCCCGGCTTGCGCACTCGCAGCGAAAGGCCAACGCCGAGTCGTCCTCGCCCGGCCAGCTGCCGCGACTGATTGCCTCGTTGACCTCGCGGAAGCGCGCCTCGTTGTCGGCTACGCGACGTCCATGGTCCCCCTGCATCCACATGATCCTCTCATGCCCGGGCGCGCCGCGCGCCTGCGGGCGCCGACGGATTTCGCTGAAAGCATGTTTGGGCTCGCGAAAGGCGGGTAGAACCAACTCAGCAGATGCTCGCGTACCCCTCTCGTGGGCACTGTGATGGGGGGACCGCACCCCAAGCCTTCCGCCTCCTCGGGGGTACGGGTGCAAGCGGTCCCATTTTGGGCTTGCGGCGCGCTCCGCTCTCCATCGGGGCGCGCCGCCTCCCCTTTCTCCGCTGCCACAGCCCTCCGCGGCGTCCTTGACGCACGAGTGCTCGCCCGGCGCTCACGTTCTAGCGGCAGGCTGCGGCGGGTATCGTGTTGCGACGTGCCTCTGCTCGAGCGTCTCGACGCGTTTGCCGGCCGCGGCATAGAGGCGTCAATACGCGCACATCATCGTCGTCGGCTGCGCGCAGCCGGCCGCTACGCGCAGCTTGATCCTCCGCCCGCGCCCGCGGCGTGGGCTGCGGGCGAGCCGCCGCCGCGCGCGGGCTGTGAGCTCGAGATCCTGATCGACGGCGCGCAGGCGCTTCCGCGCATCGCAGAGGCGCTCGCGGGCGCGCGCTCGCACGTGCACATCGCCGGCTGGCACCTCGAGCCGGACTTCAGGCTGACGCGCGAGAGCGAAGCGGCGACGCTGCGCGAGCTGCTTAGAGATCTCGCCGAGCGGATCGACGTGCGGGTGCTGCTCTGGGCGGGCGCGCCGGTGCCGCTCTTCAGGCCCGCGCGCCCCGCCGTGCGCAAGGTACGAAGCGCGCTCGTCGAGGGGACCCGCGTTCGGTGCGCGCTCGACGCGCACGAGCGGCCGATGCACTGCCACCACGAGAAGCTCGTGATCGTCGATGACGAGGTCGCGTTCGTCGGCGGCATCGACCTCACCTCGCTCGGGGGCGATCGCTTCGACACCAACGCCCATCCGCCGCACCCTCCGCGCGGCTGGCACGATGCGTCGAGCCGCCTGCGCGGGCCGGCGGTGGCCGACGTCGGCGAGCACTTTGCGACGCGCTGGCGCGAGGTCACGGGCGAGCCGCTGGCGGTCGCGCCCGCGCCGCCCGCCGGCGAGCTGGAACTTCAGATCGTGCGCACGGTGCCCGAGGGCGTGTATGACTCGATCCCACACGGCGACTTCCGCGTGCTCGAGTCCTACGTGCGCGCGCTGCGCTCCGCGCGATCGCTGGTGTACCTCGAGAGCCAGTTTTTGTGGTCGCTGCAGCTGGTCGAGATCCTCGCCGAGAAGCTGCGCCACCCGCCCAGCGACGATTTCAGGGTGCTCGTGATCCTGCCGGAAAAGCCGAACAACGGTGGCGAGAGCACCCGCGGGCAGATCGGCATGCTGCTCGACGCCGACGATGGGCATGGGCGCTTCCTGGCCGCGACCGTGCGCGCGCACAGCGGCGCGCTCAGCGGCCCTCTGTACGTGCACGCGAAGATCGGGATCGTCGACGATGCGTGGTTGACGATCGGCTCGGCGAACCTCAACGAGCACTCGCTCTTCAACGACACCGAGATGAACGTCGTGACCTGCGACGAGCGCCTGGCGCGAGCGACGCGGATACGGCTGTGGGCGGAGCATCTCGAGCGCTCCGAAGAGGAGGTCGCAGGCGACCCCGCGCATGTCTTCGACGAGCTGTGGCGCCCGATCGCGCGAGAGCAGCTCGAACGCCGCGCCCGGCGCGAGCCGCCGACCCACCACCTGCTCGAGCTTCCCGGGGTCTCGCGCCGCTCGATGGCGCTGCTCGGACCGCTCGACAGCCTGCTCGTAGACGGCTGAGCCGAGGCGAGAGTGCTCGCGCTACCCGAAGACGTCGAGGTAGGACTGCACGCGCTGCACTGGCCAAGCGCTCGCCAGGCGCCCGTCACGCTGGACGCGCACGAGGCGCCCATTCGGCTGGCGAACGAGCGGCGCGCCCTGGCGCGTGCCTACCAGCTTGTGGCCGCGCGGGAGCTGCTCGATACGGCGGATCTGCCGTTTCGTCAGTAGGTCGGCCTTCGACATGCTTCCCTCCTATTGGTCGCTCCCTGGTGCGGTTCGCAGACGAGCTTGCGCGTTACGCGCTACGAGCCGGACGCAGGGCGAACTACCCACATTGTCAGTGTTCGAGCCGCAAAGTGGACGAAAAGGCAAACAACAACGGCGCAGTTTGCGGCATAAACGACGCGGCAGCGGGCGCTGGCTTGCAAGCAGCGCCGGCAGGTCGTGAAAGACCCGCTATGGCCGCTGCGGATCGGCGTCGCTCTCGAGCGGCAGCACCTCGAGCAGGCCGGCGAGCTCGAAGATCCGCTGGACGTTGCGCGGGCCGGGAACCACTCGGAACTCGCAGTCGTGGCGCTCACACAGTTCCTGCGCGAGCAGTATCACCCGTAGGCCCGTCGAGCCCATGAACGTCAACCTGCTCAGGTCGAGCACGACCGCGCTCGTCGCGTCGACGCAGATCCGCTCGAGTATCCCTTCGAGCTCCGCCGCCGGCCCGAGGTCGAGCTCGCCGCGCAGGCTCAACCTGTGGCGATCGGCGCTGACGATGTGCTGGACCTCGAAGCCGACCGGCTGCTCGGCCTGCTCGGCCTGCTCGCTGCGCTGCTGATTGCGCTGCCCGCTCACCGCGCTCCCCGCGCGGATGTGTCTGCTACGCAGCGGAGCCCGCGCGCCGCCGCCCTGCTCCCCGATCCAATCATTGAGCTCCTCGAAACCTCTCAAACCCGTCCCTCTTCGTGGACGCCGATCCTAGCCAACCGGTCAAACCGACGGTCCCCCAGGGGTAGGGTTGCCGCTATGAGCAGGACGGTTTGGGAGATCGCGCGATCTGGCGCAATGCCCGGCTTCCTCATGCTCGCTTTCGCGCTCGTAGGCTGCGGCAGCGGTGAAAGCGGCGCGGCAGGCGTCGCGGCAACCGCATCGAGCCCGGCTTCCGCCGCGCGGGCTTCGACGGCACCGGGCCGAGCTCGCGCGACGCGGTCGCGTCGGCGGCACGTCTCGCATGCCTCCTCGAGCGCGCAGGTGAGCGTGCCCGCACCCCGCGTCGTGCAGGATCCGATCCCGTTTGGCGCTCGGCGCAAGGCCGAGATGACCGCCTACGCCGCTCGTCACTACTCGAGCTTCATGGCGCCGACCTACCGCCTGGCGCATCCGCGGGTGATCGTCATTCACTTCACCGAAACGCCGGACTTTCAATCGACCTACAACACGTTCGCGCCCGACCACCCCGACCCTGAGCTGCACGAGCTGCCGAACACGTGCGCGCATTTCGTGATCGACCGCAGCGGAGTCATCCACCAGCTGGTGCCCGTGGGCATCATGTGCCGCCACACGGTCGGCTTGAACTGGACTGCCATCGGGATCGAGCACGTCGGCTACAGCGACCGCGAGATACTCGAAACGCGCGCGCAGATGGCTATGAGCCTGCGCCTGGTGAGATGGTTGCGCTGCAAATTTCACATTGCCATCGCAAATGTGATCGGACACAACGAGAGCCGCTCGAGCGCCTTTCATCGTGAGGACGTTGCGGCGCTGCGCTCGCAGACGCACTCCGACTTCAACCACGCAGACATGCAGCTCTACCGCGGGCGGCTGCGCGCGCTCGGCGCCTGTGCCGGCGGAGGCTGAGGCCGACTTGCACGTCGGCTACCCTTCACGCACCAGCTCAACGTGCCACCGTAGCTCAGTTGGTAGAGCGCCACTCTTGTAAAGTGGAAGTCATCGGTTCGAGCCCGATCGGTGGCTTGGTTGCGGCAGCCGCTCAGGCAGGCGGCGCCGGCTGCATGACGGTGAACGACGCGCCCTGGGGGTCGATGAAGCCGGCGAAGCGTCCGATCGGCATGTCCACGGGCTCGACGGTGACGGTCGAGCCAAGCTCGCGGGCCTTGGCGGTGGTGGCTTCGCAGTCGGCGACCGCGAAGCACACGCCCCAATGCGGCGGGACCTCGGGCGGGAAGTCCTCGGTCATCTGCATCATGCCGCCGACGGGTTTGCCCTCGAGCTCCCAGACGGTGTAGGTCTCGGGCGCGCCCTCGAATCCCGGGCGCCCCGCGACCCAGCCGAAGACGGCCGGGTAGAACGCCTTGCCGGCGTCGGTGTCACGGGTGAGCAGCTCGTTCCAGCACAGCGAGTTGGGCTCGTTGACGAGGTCGGCGCCGGCGAACGTCTTCGGCTGCCAGACGCCGAACACGGCGCCGGAGGGGTCGGCGAACACCGCCATCCGTCCGATGTCCATCACATCCATCGGCGCGACCAGCACCGTGCCGCCGGAGCCGGCGACCTTGTCGGCGCTCTCCTGCGCGTCGGCGACGCTGACGTACGTGGCCCAGGCCGTGGGCTGGCCCTCCTGCATGGTGCCCATCAGCCCGCCGACGCTCTTGCCGTCCTGCTGAAACATGCGGTACCCGCCGGTCTCGGGCGCTCCCGGCTCGGTCGTGCTCCAGCCCATGAGCTCGCCATAGAACTGTGCTGCAGCATCGGTGTCCGGGGAGGAAAGTTCGACCCAGGACGGGGTTCCAGGTGCGTACTCGGGCATCGTTCTCCTTTCGCTGAGGGGCGCGGTCACGATCGTGGCACATCTCTTCTGCGAGCGCGCTGCGCGTCGGTCGGATGCTCCTCGCAGGAGGACGACGCCCTGCGCGGTGCTAGTGCCCCCAGCTGCGGTAGAGGCGGTCGGCCTGCTCCGGCGTGGCGTAGTCGTGGCGGGCGCGCAGCGGTCCGTCGTCATGCGCGAACGCGAGATCGACCTGCGCGAGGGCACCGTCGAGCGGACGCAGGTGCCCGTTGTAGATGTCGTAGACCGACCAGCCGAGCTCGCGCAGCGCGCATACGACCTCGCCGAACTGCGGGCCCGATGGAACGAGCTGGAAGAGGGAGACCTCGAGCAGCAGCAGGTCCGTCCGCTCGAGCGTGCGGGTCGCGCCCGCAAGCACATCGAGCTCGGCGCCCTCGACATCCACCTTGACGAGGTACGGCGCCTTGAACCCGTGCAGCTCGACGAGCGTGTCGATCGCGGCCACCGGAACGCTGCGAGCTCGTGGCTGCTCGCCGTCCCATGCGCGGGCGCCGAGCACAGAGGAGCAGGCGGGCACCCGGTGCACGTGGAGCGTGAGCTCCCCCGCGCTCGGACCCGCTGCAGCGATCTCCACATGCACGCGCGCGGGGCGGCTCATCGCCTCGAGCTGCGCGCGCCACTCCTGCATCGGCTCGATCAGCAGCAGCTCGGCTTCCGGGAACGCCTCGTAGAGCTCCGGCGTTCCCGCCGCAACCCCCACATCGACGACCGTCGCAGGCGCAACGCCGAGCTTGCGGGCCTGAGCGAGCACGTCCTCGAGCGAGCGTCGCGGGCCTCTGCCGGCACGAGCGACTTCGAGCCCGCCACGCCTGAGCCAGTGCTTGGCTGTGCGCTTCACCTGTGCCGAGCGCGATCTCGCCATGATCGGATGACCCTATCCGCGGCGGGGCTCGAGCCGGCGCTGTCATGAGCGTCGGCGCGCGGTCTGACGGCGCTGTAACGGCGCGCTCGAGCACGGTGTATTGAAATAGGTGAGCCGATCAGGCACTGAGAATCGCCCGCAACGCGCTGAACGACGCGAGGATCGGGCGCGCGTCGCGGGCAAGCTTCGCGGCTTGCGCGCACGTTCGCTCGAGCACGGCGTGAACCCCTTCCTCTACTGGCCGCTGCGCGCGACCCTGATCCCGGCGTTCCTGGTGTACTTCCGCATGCAGCGGATCGGCCGTGAGCACCTTCCGCGCAGCGGCCCGCTGCTGCTCGCGTCGAACCACCGCAGCTTCCTCGACCCGTTTGTGATCGGCATGCTGGTGCGCCGGCCGGTCTACTACATGGCCAAGCGCGAGCTGTTCGAAAGGCGCTGGCAGGCGTGGATTCTGGGCGCGCTCGGTGCGTTTCCCGTCGACCGCGGCGCCGGCGACAGCGACGCGGTGGACACCGCGCGCGCGATTCTCGAACGCGGCGACTGCGTGGTCGTCTTTCCCGAGGGCACGCGCGTGCGCTCGGGTCCGCTCGGCGAGCCCCGCCGCGGGGTCGGGCGCCTGGCGCTCGAGACCGGCGCGCCGGTCGCACCGATCGCAGTGATCGGCTCCGAGGAGGTTCGCAGGGGATGGCGCATACGTCCGCGCAGGATCCGCGTTCGCGCGGGCCGCCCGTTGCTGTTCCCGACCGTCAAGCAGTCCTCGCCGCCTCTCGCCAAGGCGGTCACCGACCGCGTGTGGGCGTGCGTATCGTTGCAGTGGGACTGGCTTGGCGGAGCGAAAGCGCCGCGTGCGGAGCTCTCCGAGCAGAAGGCGCCGCGCGAGCTCTCGCGCGCCGCCTGAGGAGCGCTCGCGCATAGGGGGCTAGGGTGCAATGAGTGAGCGAGCCAACCAGCCACAAGCCGAAGGCGCAGCTCGACGAGGAGTTCTCCGACCTCTACCGCGCCCATCTGCGCGACGTGTACAGCTACGCGTACTACCGGGTCGGCGATCATCACGACGCCGAGGATCTGACCGAGCAGACGTTCCTGCAGGCCTACCGGCACTTCGAGCGCGCGCAGCGCGAATCCGACGGGCGCCCGCTGCGGCCGTGGCTGATCCGGATCGCACACAATCTCGCCGCGAACCTCTATCGCGACCGCTCGCGCAAGCCCGCGTCGCCGATCGACGAGAACTCGACGCTCGCCGCGCCGCACACCACCGAGCAGCTGGTGGAGGGTCGAGACGAGCTCAGCCGCATTCTCGACGGGGTGCGCATGCTTCCCGGCGACAGGCGCGAGGCGCTGATCATGCGCTTTGCCCTCGGCATGGACAATCGCGAGATCGCGCGCGCTCTCGGGCGCTCCGATGGCGCGACCAAGGTCCTCATCCACAGGGCGATCAAGCAGCTCGAGCAGCTGGTCGGCGAGCGCAGCGGCGCCCCCGCCCCTGCCGCGCCGGCCGACGGCGATGGCGCGCTCGATTCGCCGGCCGCCCACAGTGCGGCGCGCGGGAGCAAAGCCGATGAGTGAGGCGATCTCCAATTTCGAGGGTCTCCTTCGTGAAGCGCTCGCTCCCGTCGAGCCTCCTGCGCACATGGTCGAGCGCCTGGAGAGCACGCTGCTGAGCATCACCGAGATGGCCGCCGATGAGCTCGAGGCATGGGAGCTCTCGGCGATGCGCGACCCGCGCAACTGGGCTCGCCCCGCCGCGGCGATCATGGCCGGCGGCGCCGCCGGCGCCGCGCTCGTGCTGTTGCGCGCGCGCAGGCGTGCGCAACAGGCCGCGCCGATGCCGCTCGGCGGCGCGCGCGCGGGCGCCGAGCGCGCGATCCGCGAGATCGGACGCGAGACTCGCAGGCTGCTCGGCGACCGCTGAGCGCCCGCGTGCGCACCGTGCGCCAGCGCTCACGCCGGACCCGCGACGTGACGGTTGCCGCGGGCGCTCAAGCTAGGCTCTAGATCCCGGACATGGCCACCTGCTACCGCCATCCCTCGCGCGAGACGGGGGTCTCATGCTCGAACTGCGGCCGGCCGATTTGCCCGGACTGCATGACCACAACGCCGGTCGGCATGCGCTGCCCGGAGTGCGCGCGCCAGCGTACGAAAGTCAAGCGCATGCGCGACGTGGGAACGGCACCGCAGATCACCGTCGCGCTGATCGTGGTCAACGTCATCGCCTACATCGCCGAGGGCGGCGGGCTCAGCTTCGCCGGTGAAGCGTCGGGGTCGCTGCTGCGCAAAGGAGCGCTGCTCGGCTCGAGCGAACTGCTGCCGGGCCAGGGCGTCGCCCACGGCCAGTGGTGGCGCATCCTCAGCGGCGGCTTCCTGCACGAGAACCTGCTGCACATCGGGTTCAACATGTGGGTCCTCTACTACCTGGGCAGCATGCTCGAGCCCGCGCTCGGAAGGGTCAGGTTCGCGGTGATCTACTTCGTCTCGCTGCTCACCGGGTCACTGGGTGTGCTGCTCGTCTCGCCGCATTCGATCACCGTCGGCGCCTCCGGTGCGGTCTTCGGCGTGATGGGCGCCGCCGCCGTGGAGATGCGCGCGCGTCAGATCCCGTTGATGCAGAGCGGCGTCGGCACGCTGATCCTCATCAACCTCGTGATCAGCTTCAGCATCCCCGGCATCTCCTGGGGCGGGCACGTCGGCGGTCTGATCGGCGGCGCGCTCGTCGCGTGGGTGCTTGCGCAGGGCGAGCGCCGCCGCATGCTCAGAGGAGCGCTCGCCGTGTGCGCGCTGATCGCAGCCGCGGCCGTCGCCGGATCGCTCGCAGCCGCGAGTTCGAGCAAGGTGGAACCGGGCGTCTCCGCTCCCGTCGGGCTCGTCAGTCCAGAACCGTGAGCGCCTGCACTCCCGGCGGCGGCTCGGGTGCGAGCTGCGGGTGCAGCACCTTTGCGAGCAGCTCGAGACCGTCGATCAAGCGCGGGCCCGGACGCGAGAAGTAAGCGGAGGCATCGACCGCGACCACGCGGCAGTTCAGACGCGAGAGCTCGCTGCGATGCGCTTGCGCCTCGGCTCGCGCGCGAGCGGCGTCATAGCCGCAGGGCATCGCCACTACGACCTCGGGCGCGGCTGCCGCGAGCGTCTCCCAGGATGCCGTCGAGGAAGGCTCCCCCGCAACGCCGAGCACATCCTCGCCGCCCGCCAGCTCGATCAGCTCGGGCGTCCAGTGTCCGGCGATGAACACGGGGTCGAGCCACTCGAGTGCCGCGACGCGTGGGCGGCGCTCGGCGGCGCGCACCGCGAGCTTCACGCGCTCGATGCGCGCGGCGGCATCGCGCACGAGCGCGGCGCCCCGCTCGCGGCGAGCGGTCGCCTCGGCGAGCGTGCCCACGTCCGCGAGCGTCTCATCGACCGTCTTCGGGTCGAGCGCGATCACCTGCGGGCGCCGGCTCATGCCGCGCGCGAGCTCCGCCACCTCCTCGTATGAGACGGCGCACACGGGACACAGCGCCTGCGTGACGATCAGTTCGGGCTCGAGCGCTGTGAGCGCCGCGCGGTCGAGCTCGTATATCGCCTCGCCGCCCAGAGTTCGCTCGCGCACCGCCGCGTCCACCTCCGCCGCGTCGAGGCCGGGTGCGAGCACGTCGCGGGTCACACGCGGCAGCTCGAGCGCCGCCGCGGGATAGTCGCACTCGTGCGTCACCGCGACCATCTCCGGGCCCACGCCGAGCGCGAACAGCAGCTCGGTTGCATGGGGCACGAGGCTGACGACGCGCACACCGTGACTGTACGGAACCTGGGTGTGTGCGCGCTCGCAATCCGGGTACTCTCGGGGGCAGATGACCTTGCTGAGCGACGCACAGATCGAGCAGCATCTGGCGCAGCTCGACGGCTGGCGCCGCGCGGGCGGCGAGGAGATAGAGCGCGAGCTCACCTTCGCGGACTTCGCTGCGGCGATCGCGTTCGTCAACCGCGTCGCGGAGCTGGCCGAGTCGCGCAACCACCATCCCGACATCCTCCTCCACGGCTGGAACAAGGTGCGCCTGACGCTCTCGACGCACTCCGAGGGTGGCCTCACAGCTGCCGATTTCGCGCTCGCGGCCGAGATCGACCGTGCCGGCTGACGGCGGCGGCGCCCGCCCGGCTTCCGACCAAGCACCTTGCTACGGTTCGCCTGTCGGCAATCGATGAACGACGAAGAAGATCCTCCGCGAAGTAGTGGCGTAGCGGCTCCTCCGCGCTATGGCCGCTACGGCTGTAGCTCCCGCTCGCCGCGCGTGCGCGCGTCGGGAATGGCCGGCCGCGCGTGAACGGCGTCAAGCTCATCATCGCGGCGCTGCTGGTCGCGCTCAACGCTTTCTTCGTGATCGCCGAGTACGCGCTCGTGCGCTCTCGCCGCGCGCAGCTGGAAGTGATGCGTGAGCACGGCGAGAAGGGAGCCGCCCTGGCACTGACGCAGCTGGCCAACATCAACGAGTACGTCTCCGCGGTGCAGATCGGCGTGACGATGACCTCGATCGGGATCGGCGCCCTCGGCGAGCCCGCACTCGCCGCGCTCCTCCGCAGCGCCCTCGGCGGCGCGCTCAGCCACGGCGTCGCGACCGCGCTCACCGCGATCGCCGCGTTCCTCGTGATCGCCTCCGCGCAGCTCGTGGCCGGCGAGATGGTGCCGAAGTTCTATGCGATCGACCGCGCGGAGGCGATCGCGCGGCGGGTCGCGGGCACGCTGCGCAACGTCAGCATCGTCTTCCGGCCGCTGATCATCGTGCTCACCGCCGTCTCCGACCGCATCCTGCGCCTGCTCGGGGTGGACATGAGCGCCGAGCGGCGCGGCGGCTCCCCGGATGAGCTCAAGCTGCTGATCGCCGAGTCGCATGCCGGCGGGCATATCGATCCGGGAGAGGCCGGCATGCTGACCGGTGTCTTTCACCTGCACGAGCAGGAGGCGCGGCAGGTGATGACTCCGAGCCCCGCGGTCGTCACGGTCGATATCTCCCAGGACGTCGAGGCGGCGCTTCGGCTGTGCATCTCGAGCGGCCACACGCGCCTGCTCGTGACCGAAGAGGACGACCGCGACCGCGTGCGTGGCCTCGTGCACGTCAGCGCGCTCGTGCGCAAGATGATGCAGGAGGGGCCGCACGCGCCGATCGAGTCGCTCGTGCACGACGCGCACATCGTCCCCGAGACCAAGCCCCTCGACGATCTGCTCGCCGACCTTCAGCGTCAGCGCACGTCGATGGCCGTGGTGGTGGACGAGTACGGCAGGGTCGTCGGCGTCGTGACCGTCGAGGACATCATCGAGGAGGTCGTGGGCGAGATCACCGACGAGACCGACCCTGCGGCCGGCGAGATTCGCAAGCTCGCCAGCGGCGACTGGTTCGTGCGCGGGCACGTCGCGATCACGGACCTCGCCGACTACGGGCTGAAGCTGCCCGTCGACAGCGACGCGTACAACTCGATCGGAGGCTTCGTCTTCGCCGAGCTCGGACGCCTGCCGCGCCGCGGCGACACGGTGACGGCGGACGGCTACTCGATCCGTGTCGAGTCGGTCAAGGAGAACCGCATCGAGGCGGTCCGCATCCGCGAACGCCGCTCTCCCCGCGCGCGCGAGCTGCGCGAGAAGGACGCTTAAACACGTCCGGCCCGCGGGGGGAGCGGACCGGACTGTGTGCACTGGGAGGAGGCGGGTGTGCGATGCGACTTGATGTCGCAGTTACCAGTATCGCGATCTTGATGAACGACAGTTAAAAGTCGCCTGAGCGCGCCTAAATCTTTTCAGCCCGGCCGTTTCGTCCCGGCAGCGAACCGGCGCATGGGCCTCGCTCAGTAGGAGTGGAACCCGCGAGCGCTCTTGCGTCCGAGCGCTCCTTCGGCGAGGAGCTCCTCGACGCGGGCCGGCACGGCCTCGCCGATCGCCTCGCCGATCGCCTTCGCCACGTCGAGGCCTACGAGGTCCAGCAACGCCAGCGGCCCCATCGGATGGCCCGCTCCCAGCCGCATGCAGGTGTCGACAGCGCCAGCATCGATGCCCGTGTCTTCCATCAGGCGCACCGCGCTGAACAGGTACGGGAAGAGCAGCCGGTTGACCACGAAGCCGGGAACGTCGGGGACCTCCACGGGGGTCTTCTCGAGCGTCTCGCACAGCTCGAGCGCGCGTGCGCGTGTATCCGCGGTGGCGGTGAGCGGGAAGATCAGCTCGATCAGCTCCATCTTCGTGACGGGGTTGAACACGTGCAGGCCGAGAAAGCGCTGTGGGCGCCCGCTCGCCTGCGCAAGGCGATCGACCGACAGCGAGGAGGTCGTGCTCGCGAGGATCGCGTTCGCGTCGAGGACCCCGTCGAGCTCCGCCAGCAGGCGCGCCTTCGCGTCGTGGTCCTCGACGACCGCCTCCACCGCAAATGTCGCGGAGTCGAGCTCACTGGGGTCGGTGACGATCTGCACGTGCTCGGGGTCGACCTCCGCGCCGAGGCGGCTGAGCGTCTTCTCGACGCTCGCGCGGGCGCGGTCGGCCGCGCTCTCCGAGCGCGCGTACAGCAGCACCGGCCCGTGATGCGCGGCGGTCGCCGCCATCCCGCATGCAATTGCGCCGCTTCCGGCTATCGCGAGACGCTCGGCCACGTCGAATGCTCACTCCTTCGGATCGGTTGCGCCCACGATTGACTGACCAGTCAATCAGAACTCGTGACGCGGTAGAGTAGGGATGCAGGGTCTCGGGCATCTTCTCAAACGCGCCACGATCACCCGGAGTGGCTCGGGTTCCTCATTCAAAAACGCTTGCTTACACACCGTAGGAGGGATGCCTGACATGAGGAAACCAGACGGTCGCGAAGTGGTCATCATCGAGGCCGTGCGCACGCCGATCGGGCGCGGGCACAAGGAGAAGGGCTACTACAAGGACACCCATCCCAACACGCTGCTCGCCAAGTGCTACACGGAGGTGGTGGAGCGCTCCGGCGTCGACGCGGCGCAGGTCGAGGACGTGATCGCGGGCTGCGTACAGCAGTTCGGCGAGCAGGGCTTCAACATCGCGCGCAACGCGTGGCTGCAGGCGGGCCTTCCGATCGAGACCCCGGGGACGACGGTCGATCGCCAGTGCGGCTCCGCGCAGCAGGCGGTCAACTTCTCGGCTGCGCTGATCGCCGCGGGCGTCCACGACGCGATGATCGGATCCGGCGTCGAGCACATGGGTCACCTTCCGTTTGCGGCCGGCATGAAGACGCAGGAGGACTTCGGCTACGCGTTCACACCCGAGCTGATGGCCAAGCACAACATCGTCGGCCAGGGGCTCGGCGCGGAGATGATCGCCGACCAGTGGGAGATCCCGCGCTCGGAGCTCGACGAGCTCGCCGTGCGCTCGCACAGGCTCGCCCACCAGGCAACCGAGGAGGGCCGCTTCGAGCGCGAGATCGTGCCGATGGCGGTCAACGGCGACACGTTCGTGACCGACCAGGGGATCCGCCCGGACACCAGCCTCGAGGCGCTCTCGCAGCTGAAGCCGGCGTTCAAGCCCGACGGCAAGATCACGGCGGGCAACGCCTCGCAGATCTCGGACGGCGCCGCTGCGGTCCTGCTGATGTCCGCCGAGAAGGCCGCCGAGCTCGGGCTCAAGCCGCGCGCGCGGATCGTCGACCAGACGACCGTCGGCTGCGACCCGGTGAAAATGCTCGAGGGCCCGATTCCCGCGACGCGCAAAATCCTCGAGCGCAACGGCATGAGCATCGGCGATATCGACCTGATCGAGATCAACGAGGCATTCGCGCCGGTCGTCGCCGCGTGGCGACGCGAGCTCGACCCCGACATGGACCGCGTCAACGTCAACGGCGGCGCGATGGCGCTCGGGCACCCGCTCGGCTCCACCGGCGCGCGGCTGATCACGACGCTGCTGCATGAGCTCGAGCGCTCCGACAAGGAGATCGGCTTCGTGACGATGTGCTGCGGCGGCGGGCTCGGCACCGCCACGCTGATCCAGCGCGTCTGAGCCGACCGAAGGACCGCCGGCCGTGCGCGTCAGCCGCTAGGCCCGCCCCCCGTCCAGCTCACCGCGACGGGGGGCAGGGCCAGCAGCGCTGCCCACGTCGCGGGATCCGCGACACCGCTCGGGGGAATCCCGTGAGCGCTCTGGAACGCGCTCAGGTTGGTCACGGTCTGCGCGCCGAAGATGCCGGTGGTTTCCTGCGCGGCCGCCGCGCTTGCGAGATGCTCCTGCAGCCACAGCACCTGATCGCCCTTGCTGCCGCGGTGCACTTCCGGGTATTCGCCGTTGGGCGTCACGCTGCTCAGCGGCGCAAGCGGCGCAGCGAGCGTTTGCCAGCCGCTCGCCGGGGTTTCCTGCCAATCCCAGAAGGACACGCCGGTCGCGCCGTAGTCGACCGCCTCCTCACGGAAGCGCAGTAGGTCGGCGGATGACACGCCGCCGTAGGTCTGTCCCAACGGAAAGATCGGACGCCCATAGATCCGATTCGCGATGTACGTGTTGGCGTAGACCGTGTCGACCGAGACGCCGATGTCCTTCCAGTACATCTGCGGCGCGTTGTACTGCGCTGCGCCCGGGCCGAGAAAGACCGAGTAGGGGAAGGCGCCGTGGTAGGAGACGTACGGGAACGACGCGAGGCCGAGCGGATATGCAGGCCCGATCTTGGCACGCAGTTCAGCGATGTAGCTCTGTGCGGCCGCGTAGCGCCCTTCGTACTCGGCCTCCGCGTCGATCACCAGACAGTCGGCGCCGTTTGCCACCGCGCGCGCGCCGAGCGTCGCCTCGCCGACGGGGTTGCTGCCGTACACGTACTGCCACGCACACACTTTCAGCCCGTTGGCGTGCAGTTCTGCGACCAGCTGCGGTGAGAACTGGCTCCAGTAGTTACTCGCACCGTCGGAGCTCTTCACGAACACCGTGCTCACGGCAGCCGCATGCGCCTGCGCGACGATCGCCGCGACGCTGCCAGCGCTCGAGCGGCTGACGTACCAGATCCACATGCCCTGGCCGTCGAACGCGGTGCCGCTGACCGCGCCCCCGGTCGTGCCGGGCACCGGGGGTGGCGGCGGAGCCGGCGGGTGAAGCCCATGGTGAAACACCGAGATCGGCCCGAACGAGCTCGTGTAGCGCCCGCCGCTGAGCAGCAGCCCGATACGCCCCGAATGAGCGGACATCGGAACCGTCAACGTCAGGCCGATGCTCGACTGGCGCAGCCGCGCGGCGGGAGAGGCCCTCGAGATATGCGCGCCGGCGCGCGCGGGGAACGCGACGACCATGCCGCTGCGCAGGCCGACGCCGCTGAGCAGCAGTGTCCCGTGGACCGTCACCTGGTGCGGGTTGGAGCTGCACCTCGCGGCCGGCACGCAGCTGGCGCGAACGATCCGCACAGAACGAACGTGGCGGCTCGTCGTGCTCGACCTGCTCGCCGCTTCGCCGCCCGCCGGCGCGCTCGCAGGCGCGCTGGGGGCGCCGAGCGATGCGCCCGGCGCGGTTCCACCCGGTCCGGCCGGGCCGGCGGCGCGCGCCTGCGGCACCGCAGCGCACGCGAGCAACAGGACGCACGTGAGCATCGCTGCGCCGAGAGACTGAGATCGCCTGTCCGCGCATGTGCTCGCCTGCATGATCCTCCGAGCCGAAGTCGAGTTGCCGCTGCCGGTAGCCCCCGCGTCCGATCGGCGAAGGCCGACGGTAGCGGCTACGCGCTTTCAAACCTAGCGTCGGCAGCGAAGTTGCGCTGCCTCGCGGCCGGCGCCGCCTGGGGACGCTCTAGGTGCCGGGCGATTGCCAGCGGAATCCGAGCTCCGCGGGCGCCGGCTGCAGCGGGCTCGACGGCAGCCCTGCAGGGGTCTCGGGCAGGTTGAAGGCGCTCGGCGCGACGTCGTTCGGTGCGTCTGCGTGGAAGAGCGAGGCGAGGTACTGGTTCTGGCCGCGACCCACGCCGAGCTCGAACTGGCCGCCGCCGTAGTTGCCGATCGCGTTCGCCGCGCAGTAGTCATACGCGTCGAGCAGGTTGCGCACCCCGCCGAGGCGAGACGGCTTGATGTTGACCATCCGCGGCGGATACGGGAGCGCGAGAATGTCCTCGATCGAATGGATCGGCGCGTCCCAGGAGAAGCGCTCGCGATGGGCGGCGAGCACCGCGTCTGTCTCTGGGGTCAGCGCGGGGTCCTCGATCCACGCCTGCGGAAACGCCTCGACGACGCGCCGGTAGAGCGCCGCGTCGGGCGGCTGATCCACGACCGTGCCGGAGTAGAAGCCCTTGAAGTCCACCGAGTCCACCGCACCGGTCGCGACGAGCTCTGCGATCAGCCGCTGATCCCAGGAGCTCGTCGGGTCGAGCTTGAAGCGCAGGCCCGGATAGCGCTCCAGGCGGCTCTGCAGCGGCGCGATCGCCGGCGGCTCGCCGAGCCGCAACGAGACTACGAAGCGCACCGGCGCGGGATCGCGCGCGAGCGCCTGATGCAGCGCGCTGCGCGCCTGGCGCAGCGCGAGGTCGAGCGCGGCCGACTCATACGCCCAGGTTCGATAGCGCTGTGAGACCTCGCGCTTGGGCGGGCGCTCGAACAGCGAGCACTTTGCCAAGCGCTCACAGAAGGACGCGAGCGTGAAGCTCCCGGCGAGCGGCAGCGTCGGGCCCGCCGCCTGCAGGATCTCGTGATCGACCGCGTCGTAGGTGACGTCCTCGCCGATTCCCTCCTCGCCGCCGCCGCGCAGGCGGATCATCGTGCTCTTGCGCTCGAACTCGCTCGAGACGGTCGCCTGCAGCGGCTCGAGGCCGTAGTCCTCGATCTCGAGCGCAAGATCCGCCACGCGCTCCCAGGCGCTCATCCGCCGGCCTGTTGTTCGAGCTTCGCCACCAGCTCATCCAGGCGCAGCTCCTCGAGCGCATCGCCGACCGCCGCGAGCTCACTCGCGCATCGTTCGATCAGCGCCTTGCCCTCGCCGAGCAGCTCGAGCGTCTCCTGCAGGCTGGCCTCGCCGGAGTCGAGGCGGCGGATGATCTCCTCAACCCGCGCCGCCGCCTGCTCGTAGGTCGGCGCAAGCGCGTCGGTCGCTGCTGGGGGCTCGAGCGGGTCGGTCATTGCTCGAGCACTCTCGCGGCGAGCGTGCCGTCGACGAATCTCAAGCTCAGCTCGCGCTGCTCGCGCGCGAGCGCCGCGCTCTCCGTCGGCGCTCCGTCGGGGGAGCTCACCAGCACGTAGCCGCGCTCGAGCGTGCGCTGGGGGTCGTGCGCGGCCAGCGTGAGCTCCAGGCGCGCCAGCTCGCGCGGGCGCCGCTCGCGGCAGTCGAGCAGCGACGAGGACGCCTTGCGCGCCAGCACCACGGCGCGTCGCTCGCTGAGCGCGTGCTCGCTGCCGAGCCGCCGTCGCGAGCCGGCGCGCATCTCTCGCAGGCGCTGGTGAAGGCGACCGCGCTCGCGATCCATGTGCGCGGCGGGCGCCCGCGAAAGGGCCGCGAGCGCGCGCGCTCGCGTGAGCACAGCGCGCCGTGCTTGATCGCCGAGCCGCGCAGCCGTGGTCGAAAGATCGGCGCGCGCGCGGTCGCAGTCGATGCGCACCGCGGCCTCGGCCGCGTGCGTCGGCGTGGAGCAGCTGACGGCAGCGACGTCGTCGAGCAGCGTTCGGTCGGTGTGGTGGCCGACGGAGGCGATCACCGGCACGCGCAGCAGCGCGACGGTGCGGCACAGCGTCTCATCGCAGAAGCACAGGAGGTCCATCAGCGAACCGCCGCCGCGCGCGATGATCACCAGCTCGATGCCGCCCACCGCGACGAGATCGCTCAGCGCGCGGGTTATCTTCGGCGCCGCGCTGCGATCCTGAACGGGCGCGAAGCCCCACACGATGCGCCCGCGCCAGCCGCGGCGCGCGAGACCCGCGACGATGTCGTCGCGCGCCTTGCCGGTCTCGGCGGTGATCACCCCGATCGTGCGCGGCAGCAGCGGGCGCGGGAGGCTCTTCTGCGGCTCGAGCAGGCCCTCGGCGTCGAGCTGCTTGCGCAGACGCTCGATGCGCGCCAGCAGATCGCCCTCTCCCGCGACTCGCATGTCGCTCACCGCGAAGGAGAAGCCGGGCGAGGAGGTCGCGCTGCCGGGGTAGTAGTCGCAACCTCCCGCCACCACGATCTGCATCCCGTCCGTGGGTACCGCGCCGGCCCGCTCGCACATCGCCTCCCAGTCTGCCCGCCAGGCCCCGCACGAGACGGCGCCCGCGGCGTCACGCAGCTCGAAGTACACGCGCGCTCGCGCCGAACGCAGGTTGACGAGCTCTCCGACCACCTGCACGCGCGCGAACGCGCGCAGCCTCCGGCGCAGTGCGGCGGCGTACTCGCCGACCGGAAACGGGCCCGCGAGCGTGCTGTCGGGGATGCCCGCGCCCGCAGGCGTACCGGCAGTGGGGGACGTGGACATCGCAACCAGGATAGGCGCTACGATCGACGTCGATGCGGCGCAGCAAATCCCCGGCCGGCACCTAGCGCCGTGGCCAAGCGCAACAGTGGCCGGCGCGGACGCCCTCGCAAGCGCCGACCGGCCGCGGAGGCGAGCATCGCAGCGCCGCAGCGGCCCGCAAGCGGCACAGTGGCCGACAGCGCTGCCGACGCATCCGCCGCGCGGCGCCCGCGGCGCGCGCGCTCGGATACCCGGCGCCAGCGCGCGGAGCAGCTGGGCGGCGGGGTGATGGATCTGCTGCCGCTGGGCGAGCGTCCCCAACCGCCGTGGCATCCGTGGCCGCTGTCCGAGCTTTTGATCCTCGTGGGCATCGTCGGCACGGTCATCGGCTTCAGCCGGGGCGCCTCCGGCAAGCCGGTCCTGTTCGCGGGCATCGGCTCGGTCGCGATCGGCACGCTCGAGTTCTCGGTTCGCGAGCACCTCGGCGGCTACCGCTCGCACACGATCCTGCTCGCGTTCCTGCCGACGCTCGTCGTCCACTCGGTGCTCGCGCTCACGCTCGTCGCACTCAACGTGGCGCCCACCGCATCGGTGTTCGCGCCGCTTGCGGTCGACGTGCCCCTGTTCGCATTCCTGTTCAAGCTGCTGCGCGGGCGTTTTCTCGACGCGCGCAGCGAGCGCAGGCTCGCGCGCCGGCACTGACGCTCGCGCGCGCGGCGTCGTCAGCTGCTGGTGTTCGGCGCGGGAAGCTCGAGCGAGGGCAGCGGGCGCTCGCCCTCGGCGGCTCCCTCGCCGCGCGTCTCGCCCGCGAGCCCGAGCCGCTCCAGGCGCGCGATCTCGCGCTCGCCTTCGACGCGCGCGGGGTGCTCCGGCGCCAGCCCCGCGATCAGGTTCGCGATGCGGTTTCGCAGCTGCAGCGCGAAGTGCGGTGTCGACGCACCCATCAGCTGTCGGATGTCCTCGACGGTGACCTCCTGGGAGGCGCGCTTGCGCTCCAGCCGGCGTGGATCCTCGGCCTGGCTCATATGCGCGCGTGGTCGATCATTCCGGTGGCGAGAGTGACGGTTCTTCTGACGAGGCTCGGCGCGGGCTGATCTCGAGCAGCGCGTCGACTTCCGCCTGCGTGAGCGCTGAGATCGCACGTTCATCGCCGATCAGCCAGCCGTGATTGTAGACGCCGCGCACCGGGCGGAACTGCGGCGCGGCCGTGTAGGCCGGCTGGATGTTGGCGAGGTAGCTCGCCAGCACGGAGGACACCGGCGCGGGGCGCGCCTGAAGCAGCACGGGTCCGTAGTCGCCGGTCGCCGACAGCAGCGCTGCGGCGGGAGCATCGAGCGCTCGCGCCGCGTTCTCGAAGACGAGTCCGTGGCCGGGTTCTCTGACCCCCCAGCCGAAGACGCCGTCGGTGAAGCGCGCCACCGCGATCGCATCGGAGACCGCGCCTTCCGCGCTCGCAGCGCCGGTGGTGATCCTCGTCACCGCCCCAAAGCGTCGCAGCGTCCTGAGCGTACGCGCGCCGATCGCCGCGGCGCCGATCACATAGATGGATGGACGGTGCAGGGTAGTGAGCACCGACGCGGTCGCGACCGGCACGCGCTGGAAGTTCACGAACAGGATCGGAGCGCCGCTCTCGGCCGCCAGCCCCGCAGCGGGCATCTGCAGCGACCTCGCGGCGTTTGCCGCGAGCACGATGACCGCCCGCGGAGCGCGGCCGCCCTGTGCGCGCTGCAGGATCGCCTCGATCGCCGCCGCCTGCACCGCCGGTTCGCCCGCGGCGAGCGTGCGCGTCTGCAGGCCGCCGGGCACCGGCGCGGAGGTTGCGACCCTGATCACCTGCGCTCCCGCGAGCGCACCCGCGCCGCGAGGGTGCATCGCTGCCAGGGTCTGCGCGCTCAACGCGCCGAGCTTCCCGCCCTCGGCGTAGAGCAGCGGCGCAGCCAGCGGCGCGCCCGCGAGCTCGGAGGCGGCGAGCGCGCCGGACCAGTTGGCCCTGTCCACCACCACGACCGCCGCGGGGCTCGTCGCCTGCGTGAGGCCGGGGTACACCGTCCGCGCGACAGCCGCCGCGTCGGCGACCGCGTCGGCCCCGCCGAGGCGGCTCGTGTTACGGGTCGTCACGGCGACCGCGCCCTGGGGCGCCACCGGCGCGATCCGGGCGCTGGGGCCGCTGAGTTGGTGGGAGCGGCCGCAGCCCGCGAGCGCGATCGCCGTGCCGGCTGCGAGCGCGGCGGGCAGCAGGCGAGGCCGGGCGATGCGCATTGCGCGCACACTAGCGATGATCGATGAACCTCGGCGATCGCCGCGAACCCCCGTAAATGCGCGGAATTTCAGCCGCAGCACAGGCCCGGACGAGCTGCGATCGGTGCAACCGTCCTTGCACTTTGGTAGCGTCACGCCCGGAACGCCGAATCCGTGACCAGTGTCACGGAGCGGGGGAACCAGGTTGTTGGGGCGAATTCCATGGCGAGGCCATGGGAAGCGCAGTCTCTTTCAGCGCTAGCCCGTCAGCTAACCCCGCAGGCCAAGGAAAGAGGTTTTGTCGTCGTGCGGGTTCACTTCCCGAGTGCCGTGGTTCTCAGCGTGGCGTTAAGCGCCACATTCGCCGCGCCCGCCGTCGCCGGCGAAACCGGCGGTGTCGCCGCCGGCGCGTCGGTGCCCAGGGTGCGCGTGTCGCCGACGCGCACCGCGCCCGCCAAACGCCACCGGGCCCCGACGGCTCCGCCGGGTGCAGCGCCGGTGACCTCGCGCTCGACGAGCATCGCCTACACCGGGCCCGTCTTCCAGAAGGCCGCGACCGGCGCGGTGATCCCCTACGTGGCGCCCATGCCCGCGGGCCAGGTGGGCGCAATCACGGGCGGCAGCCCGGTCGGGACGATCGCGGATGTCAAACCGGAACTGCTCGTGCCCGGCTCGATCGCGAGGTATGTCAACGGGATCGCGGCTGCGCCGCTGGCGGCGCCGGCGGCGGTCCAGCAGATGATCTGGGCGGGCGATCAGATCATCGGCCTGCCCTACGTGTTCGGCGGCGGGCATGCCTCGTTCACGGCGTCCGGCTACGACTGCTCGGGCACCGTCTCCTTCGCGCTGCACGGCGCCGGGCTGCTGAGCACGCCGGAGGACTCCTCCGAACTCGAGGCCTTCAGCTCGCGCGGAATCGGACGCTGGGTGACGATCTTCTCCAATCCGGGTCACGCCTACATGACGGTCGCCGGCCTGCGCCTGGACACGAGCGCGGCGGACGATCCCACGAACCAGCAGGGCCCGCGCTGGCGCCCGCTGCGCCAGGCCAACGACGGCTACGTCGTTCGCCACCCGCTCGGCCTCTGACCGCTGAGGCCGCGCGCCGGGACGCGATCGCTCGGCGCTGAGCGCCGCTGCGCGAGATCGTTCGCTGCCGCATGGACTCCGAGCGCGCCCAGTCGGCTACGCTTGAGGGTGCCGGCCGGCTCACCGCGGCGGCCGCCCCTAATAACCCACCAGGAGGATCAGATGGCCGGCTTGACCGGGCGCATGTCTACCGTCGTGAAGGCGAAGGTCTCGAAACTGCTGGACCGCGCCGAAGATCCCGGCGAGACCCTCGACTACAGCTATCAGCGGCAGGTCGAACAGCTGCAGAACGTCAAGAAGGGCATCGCCGACGTGGTCACGGCCAAGAAGCGCCTGCAGATGCAGGAGAGCTCCCTGCAGCAGAGCGTCGTCAAGCTCGACACACAGGCGCGCCAGGCGCTCTCGAGTGGCCACGAGGATCTCGCGCGCACCGCGCTGGAACGCAAGAACGTCGCGCAGACCGAGCTGCAGTCGCTCGACACCCAGGTCACCGAACTGGAAGCCCAGCAGCAGAAGCTGACCGACTCAGAGCAGAAACTGCGCGCGAAGATCGAATCGTTTCGCACCAAGAAGGAGGTCATCAAGGCCCAGTACTCCGCCGCGGAGGCGCAGGTGCGGATCTCCGAGGCGGCGACCGGTGTCGGCGAGGAGATGGCGGATGTCGGGCTGGCGATGCAGCGCGCCGTCGACAAGACCGAAAACATGCGCGCGCGCGCGGACGCGGTATCCGAGCTCGAATCCGCGGGCACCTTCGACGACGTCACCGCGCTCGGCAGCGGCGAAGACGACATCGACCGGCAGCTCAAGCAGCTCTCGAGCCAGCCCGCGGTTGACGAGGAGCTCGCGAAGATGAAGGGCGAACTCGGCGAGGGTGGCGCTGGCGCTGCCGCGCAGATCTCCGCCGGCGGTGACGGCGCCGCGACGGGCCAGGCGACGAAGCCGCAGGAGGGCGATCAGCCATGATCGTCCGCATCTCCGGCGAGGACCAGTACCGACTGCCGGACGGTGACGCAGAGCAGCTGAACAAGCTCGAGAACGCGCTCGTTGCGCTCGTCGAGAGCGGATCCGAGGACGGCTTCTCCGACGCGTTCGGCGAGCTGCTCGAGTATGTGCGCAAGAGCGGGACTCCCGTCGGCGACGACGAGCTCGAGACCTCCGACGTGATCCTGCCGCCCGCCGACGTGTCCTTTGCGGAGGCCAGCCGCGAATTCACAGGAGAGGGCCTGATCCCGGACTGAGCGCCGGGACGCGCGGCTAGTGTCCTGAGGCTAGATCGGGATTCCCCAGAGCGGGAACCAGCGCTCGAGCTCTGGCTCCAGCGGCAGGTCGCTCGCCATCTGCGCCCGCAGTTGAAGCTCTCGCTCGGTCAGCCGCTGCTGCGGGGCGGCGGGATCGGGCACGAACGGATACCAGGAGCCGCGCTTGTAGTTGTAGATGAAGTAGATGCTCCGCTTCTGCGGGTCGAGGAACGCGAACACCGCGCACAGCAGCCGCTCGCCGTGACCTGCGGTCTCGATCGAGCCGGAGACGGCGTTGATGCCGACCGCGAGATCTTCGACGCTCGGTGCCTGCGGGGGGTTGCGCAGCACCATCCAGCGGTATCCGTAGCTGTCGTCTTTGGTCGAGACGCTCGTGCCGCTGTCGCCGCCGGTTGCCTTCACGACTTCTTCCATGTCACGCAGGGTCGCTTCGAACTCGCTCGTCGCGAGCGCCTGGAAGACGATCGCCGCGGTCCCCGCCGGCTCGATCTCGTGCTCGGACTGCAGCGTCACCCACGCCGTGGAGATCGCGAACAGACGGTCGGGTGCCGGCCCCTTGACCTCGTGGCGGCCGGTGAGGATGTCGCGCAGGCTCACGCCGCGCCCTGAAGCTGGGACTCCAGGCGCTCGAGCGCCGCAAGCCGCTGCTCGAGCGGCGGGTGGTCGGCGAAGATGTTCATGAGTGACTTCTTCGCGCGGGCGGGAATGATGAAGAACGCGCTCATGCCTTCGGCCTGGCGCAGGTCCTGCGTCGGCACGCGCTCGATCGTGCCGCTTATCTTCAGCAGCGCCGAGGCGAGCGCACTGGGGCGCCCGGTGAGCACCGCGCCGCCGCGGTCGGCCGCGAACTCGCGGTAGCGCGAGAGCGCGCGCAGGAGCAGGAACGACACCGCATAGACGACCATCGAGACGATCACCACGATGAACACGTCCTCCTCCTCTTCGCGGTTTCCGCCGCCGCCGAAGAAGAAAGCGAACTGGAGGATCATCGACGCGAGCGCCGCGAAGAAGCTCGCGAAGGTCATCACGAGCACGTCGCGGTTGATCACGTGCGTGAGCTCGTGCGCCATCACGCCTTCGAGCTCAGCGGGCGAGAGCAGCTCGAGGATCCCGCGCGTCGCACAGACGACCGTTGACTTGCGCGAGCGTCCCATCGCAAACGCGTTGGGCATCGAGGTTTCCATCACGCACACCTTCGGCTTGGGCAGGTCAGCCTGGACGCACAGCCGCTCGACGATCCCGTGCAGCTCGGGCTCCTCGGCGGGGGAGACCTCTTTGACGCGCATCGTCGCCAGCGCGATCTTGTCGGAGGCGAACAGCTGCAACACCAGCAGCACGACCGCGATCACCACGATCAGCCCAGCGCCCGCGCCGGCGGCGAACAGCACCCCGACGAACACGACGTAGATGAGGCCGAGGAGGAATATCGTCAGCAGCATCCGCGCCTGCAGGCCGGTGTCTTTCCCGAAGCTCGAACGTGGCGAGGCCATCGCCGTGATTGTCGCAGACGCAGTTCAGAGTGCCCTAAAGTGGCGCGAGGCCGCACCGGGCCGCATGCCCCCCACATGAAGCCCGAAATCGAAATCATCGGCATCTCGATCAAGACGTTCGGCGTCACGTTCGCCCTCGGCTTCCTCTGCTGCGGCATGGTGCTCGCGCGCAGGTTGCGTGAGCTTGGAAAGCCCGTCGACTGGGCCTACGAGGTCGTCTTCGCAGCGCTCGTCGGCGGCGTCCTCGGCGCCCGCGCTTATTTCCTGATCCAGAACTACTCGCAGGTGAAGCACGATCTGATCGGAAGCGTCTTCTCCGGCTCGGGCCTGGTCTGGTACGGCGGTGCGATCGGCGGTGCGATCGGCGTCATCGGCTGGATGCTCTGGCGCAGGGCGCTGGAGCTCAGGCTGCTCGACGCGTGCGCCACCGCGCTCGCGCTCGGCTATGCGATCGGGCGCATCGGCTGCCAGGTCTCCGGCGACGGCGACTACGGGATCCGCTCGCACCTGCCGTGGGCGATGGGCTATCCCCACGGAACGGTGCCCACCCCGCCGGGAGTGCGCGTGCAGCCGACGCCCATATACGAGACGCTCGCAATGGCCCTGCTGGCCTACTTTCTGTGGCGGCTGCGCGACCGCGTGCGACCCGGCGTCGTGTTCGCGCTTTATCTCGTCGGCAGCGGCCTCGAGCGCCTGCTGGTCGAGTTCATCCGCCGTAACCACGAGGTTCTCGCGGGTCTGACCGCACCGCAGCTCGAGAGCGTCGGGCTGCTCGCGATCGGGCTCGGATGGCTCGCGCTCATGGTCAGGCGCGGCGGCGTGGGCGCGCTCCGCCCGACGAGTGCCTGAGCGGCGAGCGATAATCACCGGCGATGGCGACCGGCACGAGCCTCTCAAGCGTGTTTCCCCTCGGCAGCCGGTTGAACGAGCGCGGCCGGCTCGAGGTCGGCGGCTGCGACACGATCGAGCTCGCCCGCGAGTTCGGCACGCCCGCCTACGTTGTGGCCGAGGAGGACCTGCGCTCGCGAGCGCGCGCTTTCGCGGCGGCCGGACGCGACGCCGGCCACCAGGACTTCCATGTCGTGTTCGCCTCGAAGGCGTTCCCCTGCACCGCCGTGCTGTCGCTGTTCGCGCAGGAGGGGTTGTGGTGCGACGTCGCTTCGGGCGGCGAGCTGTATCTGGCGCTCCACGCCGGTTTCGCGCCCGAGCGGATCGTTCTCCACGGAAACGCCAAGTCCGAGGCGGAGCTGCGCATGGCGCTGCGTCACCGCGTTGGGTTGATAGTCGTTGACAACGTCGACGAGATCGAGCGCCTCGAGCGTCTCGTGGCCGACGGAGAGCTGGGCGAGCGTGAGGGTTCACAGCCCGTGCTCGTGCGCGTCACGCCTGACGTCCGCGGCGAGACTCACGAGAAGATCTCAACGGGCCAGGCGGACTCCAAGTTCGGCTTTGCGATGGCCGACGCCGGCGACGCGCTCGCGCGGCTCCGAGCCGCGGCCGGGCTCTCGCTCGAGGGTCTCCACGCGCATATCGGCTCGCAGCTGCTCGAGCTGCATCCGTTTCGGCGCGAGATCGAAGAGCTCGCGGGACTCGGCGACTTTCCCGTTTGGGACCTCGGCGGCGGCCTCGGCGTGCAGTACACGAGCGAGCAGCCCGCCCCGCCGTCGATCGAGGAGTACGTCGCAGCGCTCGTGCAGGGCGCGCGCGAGCACCCTCACTCTGCGCGGCGGCTTCTGATCGAGCCCGGCAGAGCGCTATGCGCGAACGCGTGCGTCACGCTCTACACCGTCGAGAGCGTCAAGCGCAACGTCTCTCGCTGGGTCGCCGTCGACGGAGGGATGTCGGACAACCTGCGCCCGATGCTCTACGGCGCCGCGTACGAGGCGAATGTGGCGGACCGCTTCGACGGCGCCGACGCGTGCGTGCTCGTGGGCAAGCACTGCGAGTCCGGCGATGTTCTCGTGCGCGAGGCGCTGCTCGACGAGCCGCGGCCGGGCGATGTGATCGCGATGCCCGCGACCGGCGCGTACGGCTTTGCGATGGCGAGCAACTACAACGGCGTGCCCAGGCCGCCGGTGATCTTCTGCTCGCACGGCGATGCGCGGATGGTCGTCAGACGCGAGAGCTTCGAGGATCTGGCCGCGCGCGATGTCCGCTGAGCCGTTCAGGGTCGGGCTGCTCGGCCTCGGCACGGTGGGATCGGCGTTCGCAGAGCTGCTCGCCGAGCGCGCCCCGCACATCGCGCGGCTGACGAGGCGCGAGCCGGTCCTCGCCGGCGTGCTCACGCGCGAGCGCGGGAGCTTCGAGGAGGTTCTCGAGAGCGCCGATCTGCTGGTCGAGCTGATCGGCGGGATCGACCCGGCCAGGGGCTATGTGCTCGCGGCGCTTGCGGCCGGCAAGCATGTCGTCACCGCCAACAAGCAGCTGCTCTCCCAGCACGGCGAGGAGCTCTTCGAGGCCGCGCGCGCCAACTCCGTGCAGCTGCGCTTCGAGGCGGCCGTCGCGGGCGTCGTGCCCGTCGTGCGGGTGCTCGAACAGTCGCTCGCGGGCGCTCACATCGAGCGCGTTCATGGGATCGTGAACGGAACGACCAACTTCATCCTCACCGAGATGGCACGCGGGTCGAGCTATGCGCAGGCGCTCGCCGACGCGCAGCGCAGGGGCTTCGCCGAGGCCGATCCGAGCGACGACGTCAGCGGCAGGGACGCAGCGGCGAAGATGGCGATTCTCGCGCGACTGGCGTTCGGCACGCCGGTGCGTCTCGAGCAGGTGCGCTACGAGGGCATCGAGCAGCTGCACGGCGATGATCTCCAGTACGCGCGCGAGCTCGGGCTCGGGCTCAAGCTGATCGGCACCGCCGAGCGCAGGGACGGGGGGCTCTCGGTGCGGGTCCACCCGGCGTTCCTGTATGCCGGGCATCCGCTCGCGTCGGTCGCCGGGCCGTTCAACGCAGTGACCGTCGAGTCCGAGGCGATCACCGAGATCACGATGTCCGGTCCCGGTGCCGGCGGCCGCGAGACCGCGAGCGCGGTGCTGGGCGACCTCGTCAGCGCGATGCTGCCGCCGGCCGCCCCGCCCGCACCGATGCGGCGCATGGAGCTCGTCGAAGACTTCGAGAGCGCCTTCTACCTGCATATGGAGGTGGCCGACCGCCCCGGCGTGCTCGCGTCGGTCACGCAGGTGCTCGGAGAGCACGGCGTCTCGATCAAGTCGGTCGTGCAGCGCGGAATGGGCGAGCACGCGCGCTTGGTGATGGTCACCCACGCGGTGCTCGAGTCGAGCCTGCGCGCAGCGATCGAGCAGGTCGGGCGCTTTGCCTTCCTGCGCTCGGCTCCGCGCACGATACGAGTGATCGAAGAGGAGTTCGTGTAAGCGATGGCGCTGCCCATGAGCCGCCCGCATGTCCCGCTGATCGAACGCCATCGCGACCGCTTGCCGTTCGCCGAGGGCGACCCGCTGATCACCCTGCAGGAGGGCTCCACGCCGCTTCTGCTCGCGCCGGTGCTCTCGCAGATGCTCGGCGCACACGTGCGCCTGAAGCTCGAGGGCGCGAACCCGACCGGCTCGTTCAAGGACCGCGGAATGACCTGCGCCGTCTCGGCGGCGATCCGCGACGGCGCCAAGGCCGTGATCTGCGCCTCGACCGGCAACACCGCCGCGAGCGCCGCCGCATACGCGGCGCGCGCGAGTATCACCTGCGCCGTGATCGTTCCGGCCGGGAAGATCGCGCAGGGCAAGATGGCGCAGATCCTGATCCACGGCGCGCGCGTGATCTCGCTTGCGGGCAACTTCGACCAGGCGCTGACGCTTGTGCGCGAGCTCACCGACACCCATCCGATCGTGCTCGTCAACTCGGTCAACGAGTTCCGCCTCGAAGGCCAGAAGACCGCCGCGTTCGAGTTGCACGAGGATCTCGCGGGCGAGCTCGAAGCGCTGTGCATCCCGGTCGGCAACGCCGGCAACATCACCTCCTACTGGCGCGGCTTCCGCGAGGTCGGTGCGGCACCTGTGCTCTACGGCTTTCAGGCCGAGGGCGCCGCGCCGCTGGTGCTCGGGCATCAGGTCGCAAATCCCGAAACGGTCGCGAGCGCGATCCGCATCGGCAACCCCGTCCGCTGGGAGGATGCGATGGCGGCGACGACCGAGTCGCGCGGGGCGATCCGTGCGGTCAGCGACGAGGAGATCCTCTCCGCCTACAGACTGCTCGCCGCGAAGGAAGGCATCTTCTGCGAGCCCGCGTCGGCGGCATCGGTCGCGGGCCTGCTCAAGTACGGCGCAGGCGGCGCGCGCGAGATCGTGTGCGTGCTGACCGGCAGGGGCCTGAAGGATCCGGACACCGCGATCGCCAACAACGACGGGCGGATCATCCGCTGTGCCGCCGAGACGGACGCGATCGAGGAAGCGGTGCTTGGTGATCCGTAGGCGGATCGTGCGCGTGCCGGGCTCCTCCGCGAACCTGGGACCCGGCTTCGACTGCATGGCGGCCGCGCTCTCGCTTGGGCTCGAGCTCGAGGTTCTCGAGACCGGAGAGTTCGCGGTCGAGACCGAGCTGCCCGTCGCGACGGGGCGCGAGAACCTGTGCGTGCGCGCGTTCGAGCGTCTGCACCCCGCCGACGGATTCACCTTCAGGATCCGCTCGCAGATCCCGCTCGCCGGTGGCTTCGGCTCGAGCGCCGCGGCGATTCTCGCGGGCCTGCTGGCCGCCGACCACATGTTCGAGCTCGACGCCGACCTGCTCGCTCACGCGAGCGAGATGGAGGGTCATCCGGACAACGCAGCGGCGTCGCTGCACGGCGGCTTCGTCGTGTGCGCCGACGGGCACGCCACCCGGTTTGAGCCGCCCACCGGGCTCGAGGCGCTCGCCGTCGTGCCACGAACCCCGGTCCACACCCGCGCCGCGCGCGCCGCGCTCGCCGCCGAAGTTCCGTTGCAGGATGCCGTGTTCAACGTCGCCCACGCGGCGCTGCTGACGCTCGGCCTGGCCAGATCCGACTGGGACCTGCTCGCACGCGGCCTGCATGACCGGCTGCACCAGGAGCGCCGCGCGCATCTGTTCCCGCGCTCTTACGAGCTCATCCGTCGTGCCCGCGAGCTGGGCGCGCTCGGCGCGACGATCTCGGGCGCCGGCCCGTCGGTTCTCGTGTGGTGCTTCTACGAGCAGACCGGATCGGTCGCGGAGGCGCTCGCGGGCGAGATCGAGGGCTGGGCCGAGGTGCTGCGGGCCTCCTTCGAGCCGCAGGGCGCCTACGTCGGGGAGCTCTGAGCGAGCTGCGAGACGCGCTCGCGCGCCTCGCCGAGACCGGGTAGGCGCTCGAGCATCTCGCCCGCCAGCGCCAGGTAGTCGGCGCCGAGGTCGGGACGGTGATCGAGGATCGAGCGCGCTCTCTCGGCGGATTCCGCGTATGCGATCGACGCGCGGATGACCGTGTCGAAGACCTGCTCTCCGAAGCGCTCCTTCAGCGACGCGAGCGCCTCGCGCGAGTGCACGGTGCGCATGTCGGCGAGGTTCAGCAGCACGCCGAGCAGCGTGAGCTGCGGGTTGAGGCTGTCGCGCGCCAGTTCCACGACCTCCATCGCCTGCTCGACGCCCTGCAGCGCGAAGTACTGCGCCTCGGCGGTGATCAGCGCGTGGTCGGCCGCCACGAGCGCGTTGATCGTCAGCAACCCGAGCGAGGGCGGGCAGTCGATCAGGATCAGCTCGTAGTCGTCGGGGATCTCGGCGAGCGCACGCCTGAGCGTCAGCTCGCGGCCCATCTTCCCGCCGAGCATGAGCTCGGTCTCGGCGAGCGTCAGATTGGCGGGGATCAGCTCGTCGTGGATCGCATCCGTCGCCTGCGCGCGCCCGGCGAGGACGTCGGCGACGGTCGGCTCGACGTCGGGGGGCAGGTCGAAGTAGTCGGAGAGGTTGCCCTGCGGGTCGAGGTCGATCGCCAGCGTGCTCACACCGCTACGTCGCATCGCGTCGGCGAGCGTTCGCACCGCGGTCGTCTTGCCGGTGCCTCCCTTCTGCGAGAGGACAGCGATCGTGTGGCGCATACGACTCGATACTACGCGCCCGCACGCGCGCAGGTGTCGCGGCTCCGCGATCTGCGAATCGGCCTCAGCCGGTCGTTCGCAGCGAGCGCTCGCCGGAGGCGACCGCGGCCTCTGCGCCGAGACGCACGAACATCAGCCGGTAGCGCCCGACGATGATCTCGTCGCCGTCCTGCAGCGCCTTGCCCTCCACGCGCGCACCGTTCACGAAGACCCCGTTGAGGCTGCGGTCATCGAGCAGGCGCACGCCGTCCGGCTGGCGCACGATCAGCGCGTGACGGCGCGAGACGGTTGGGTCGTCGAAGCGCACATCCGCTGCGAGGCTGCGTCCGATCCGCGTCCACTCGCGCGTCAGCGCGACCGTTCGCGATTCGCCGCCCTCCTCGAAGATCAGATACTCCCCTGGCTCGGCGAGCTGATCGCGCGCGCGCGCGAGCTGGGCGTCCTGCTCGGGCGAGGGCCCCTGCACGAGCTCGCCGCCGACGGTCTCGCCGCTCGCGGTCGATATGCGCTCAGTGGATGTGCGCTCGGTGCCGAACAGCGACGCGCGGACGTAGTCGTGGCCGCCGCACATCGGGCAGTCGCTCAGCGAATCGGTTCCAGAGAGGGTGAGCGCATAGCCGCACTGGCTACAGCTGAAGGAGCCAGCGCCGGCGAAGGTGCCCGAAATAATTGAGTTCATTGATGCTCCCTCCTCGGATCTCGCTACCAGGGGGCGCTCCGTCGCCGGGCGGAAACTCGTGCCGATCATAACAAGGGTGTCAATTTGGCGATCTGAAGTTCCGACTAGGCGAACTTCGGCGGCCCCAAGACTGGCTTGTTCCCGTGTTACCCGGTTCCACACCGGGCAAACCGGGGCATGGACGTTCGTCCACAGCAGGAGCCACACGCGCGGCGGCGAACTTCGAGTCCGTCATGGCATCTGTCGCAGACGACGTCGAGCAACTCGAGCGCGTGCTCCTTCGCCGCAGCGTCGGAGCGCTCGAGGCGAGCCGCGATCGCTGCGCCGACTGCGGGCGCACGCCGCTGACGGGCGAGCGGATGCACCTCTATGAGGATCACACCCGCACCGGGATGCTGTGCGAGCTCTGCCGCCTCGACCATGCCGAGGCGCCGGTGGCGAGCAAGCTCGTCCGCCACTGCGAGCACGGCAACGCCGTGCGCCTCACCGCCAGCGCCGCCTGAGGAGCTCAGCGGCGCCAGCATCCTCGCCGGAGCTCGCTCGGCGGCCTATAGACTTGCCTCGCCGTGGATCCCGTGAGCGCCTCGATCGTCGTCTCCGCGCCACGCGAGCGCGTGTTCGACTACCTGCAGGACATCGCCAACCACCCGCAGTTCACCGACCACTACCTGCTCGACTGGCACCTCACGAGGATCGACTCCGTCGGGCGCGGCGCCGGCGCGCGCTTTCGCGTGGATGCGCCTTTCAACCGCTTCAGCTGGGCAGACGTCACCTTCGCGCAGGTGGAACGCCCGCACCGCATCGTCGAGGTTGGGCGCACCGGCAAGAACAACCGCATCCGCACGCTCGGCGTGTACGAGCTGAGCGCAGCCGCCGGCGCCAGCACGCGCGTGCAATTCACCCTCGAGACCGTGCCCGCCACGTTCTCCGACCGCCTGCTCGAGGCGCTCGGCGGCCGCTCTTGGATCAGGCGCCAGAGCACGCGCGCGCTGCGGCGGCTGCGCGAGATCCTCGAGCGCGGCGAGGACGCCGACCCTGCGACGCGGGGACGGCGCGTGACCGTTGCCGGCGGGTAGACTGCCGCGTCGCATGTCCAGCCGCCTGCGCACGCTCACGGTCGCGCTCCTAGCGCTGCTCGCCGTCCTGGCGCTCAGCGCCTGCGGGGACTCGCACACCAAGGTCACCGGCGGCACCTACGCGGGCGAGTCCGGCGCCAATGCGCCCTACCTCGACGTCGGACCGCTCGTCTACGAGGTGCAGCTATCGCGCCAGCTGAATCCCCTCGACACCGAGGACGCCGCCTACCTGCAGGGGATCAACGCCGCCGAACGCAAGCTCGCTCCGGGCGAAGAGTGGTTCGGCGTGTTCATCCAGGTCTACAACAACAACTCGATCCCGATCACAGCCTCGAGCAGCCTCACGATCTCCGACACCCAGGGGAACATCTATACGCCGCTGGCCGCGGAACCCACCAACCCGTTCGTCTATCACGCCGGCCCGGTCCCCGCCAAGGGCCGGCTGCCGGTGCCCGACTCGGTCGCCTCAACCGCGCCGAGCCAGGGCGCTCTGCTGCTGTACAAGATCCAGATCGCCTCGCTCGACAACCGCCCGCTGAAGCTGCGGATCGCCAATCCCACCAACACCGGCGAAACAGCCTCAGCGGAGCTCGACGTCTAGCGCCTAGGAACGCGCGCTCAGAGCGGCTTCGAGTACCTGCCGCGCGACGGGCGCCGCAGTCGTGCCGCCGGCTCCGTCTTTGACAAGCAGCACGCACACCGCGACCCGCGGGTGCAGCGCGGGCGCGAACGCCGCGAACCAGGCGTCGGTGTTGCTCGCTTCGCTTTCCCCCGGCGCGCAGCGCTGGGGAGCCGTTTCGCCGGATGAGGGTTCGGCCGCGGCGCTGCGGGAGCCCGACGCGCTGCACTGGCTCTTCAGTTCGGCGGTTCCGGTCTTGCCGGCGACGACCACACCCGGGATCGCCGCCGCCGTTCCCGTCCCGGAACGCACCACGCCGATCATCAGCCGCCGCACCGTGCGCGCGATCGCAGCGCTGATCACACGCGGCCCCTTGCCGTGGCCTGCGCCGAGCAGCAGCGCGGGTGTCGGGCGAGCGCCGCCGTCGGCGATCGTGGCCGCGACGATCGCCATCTGAAGCGGTGTCGCAAGGACCTTCCCCTGGCCGATCGCGGTCGAACCGAGCGCGAGTTCGCCTTCGATCTGCGAGGACGCCGGGATCGTGCTCTGCGGCGCACCGAGGATCCCGGAGCCATGGTTGAAGCCGAACTGTTCGGCCGCCGCGACCAGGCGCCGGGCGCCGAGCTTGACCCCCAGCGGCGCGAACACGGAGTTACACGAGACGGCGAACGCGAGCTCGAGGCTGCCGCCGCATTCCTCGCCGTTGGCGTTGCTCAGCTTGACGCCGTCGAGGGTCGTGTAGCTGGCGTACGGGAAGACGGTGCGCGGGGTCGCAAGCCGGGCCTGCAAAACGCCGGTGAGCGTCACCATCTTGAAGGTAGAGCCCGGCGGCTGCAGGCCGTTCAGGCCCAGCCCCGCGACCGCGAGAATCTGTCCCGTGGCGGGCTGGAGCGCGACGATCCCGCCCAGCTGGCCGCCGAGGGCGGTGACGGCGGCGCGTTGCAGCGCGGGGGAGACGCTGCTGTGGAGCGGGGGCGCTGCGTGTGCGCTCGCGAACGCGAGCACCTTGCGCACCGCGCGCGCGTGCTCATCCACAGCGAGCAGCTCGCCGCCGGGCGTGCCGCGCAGCCGATCGTCGAGCGCTGCCTCGAGGCCGCTCACGCCGACCGTCGCATCGGCGGGCACGCCCTGTCCTTCCAGCGTGCTGCGGCGCGCCTCGGGCACCTTGCCCACCGCGCCGAGCACCGCGCTGCCGAGTTCTCCCAGCGGGGAGCTGCGAGCGGCGCCGGCGCCGGAGCTTTCGGCGAGCACGCTGCCGTCGCGAGCGAGCACCGTCGCGCGCCGGGGAAGTGTCGCTGAACGGCTCAGGAGCTCGCCCGGCCCGAGGCCGGGGAAGGCGAGCGAGCGCGACCAGCTCACGCGCGAGCCTTCGCCGGCGGCGTCAGCGATCGGCAACTCAAAGCGCAGATGAAGCACTCCGAACAGACGGGTTTGCACCCGCACCGGCACCGCCACGCGGCCGCCCGCAACGCCTCGCGCGCGCCCGGCGATGCTCACGCGCGTGGCCGTCGCCGTGCTCAGCGCGTGCTCGTAGGCGCTCACGAAGTCGCTCGCCGAAGTGCTCCGGCGGGAGCGTTCGTCGATCTGCGAGTACATCGTCGAGTAGTCGCCGCGTGCCCACGCCGCGGCGAACGCACGGGCGAGCGCGTCCGCCGGTGAGACCGACGACTGCGATCCGACCACCGCGCCGACCGCGAACGCGACCGCCGCCAGTGCGAGCACCGGTACGAAGCGCAGCACGCGCTGCTGGTGGCTGTCAGTCACGGAGCTTGTAGAACATTGCTGGTGAGCCGGGTCGACTGGATCATTCTCGCCTTCGCGGCGATCATCGCGTTCCTCGGCTACAGACGGGGTTTCATAGTCGGCGTGCTGTCGCTCGCGGGCTTCGTGGTGGGTGCATTCCTCGGCACTCGCGTCGGTCCTCTTCTCTTACCCCAGGGCTCCTCCTCTCCATACGCCTCGGCATTCGGCCTGATCGGCGCTCTGCTCGGTGGCGGAATCATGGCGGGCGCGCTCGAGGGACTCGGGTTCATAGTGCGCCGCAGGCTCTTGATCCCCGGCATCGGCGTGCTCGACGGAGCGCTCGGCGCCGCGCTCGGCATGGCGCTCGGCCTGGGGATCGTCTGGATCGTCGCCGCGGTTGCAGCGCAAAGCCCGGGCGCGGGCGCCCTGCGCGGCGACATACAGCGCTCGGCGATCCTGCGCAAACTCAACGAGATACTGCCTCCGTCGGGACCGATCCTCAACGCGCTCGCGCGCCTTGATCCGCTGCCGTCGATCACCGGGCCCTCGCCGAACGTCGCCGCGCCGGAGCAGCGACTCGCGCGCGAGCCGGGCGTGCGCGCCGCCTCGCGCAGCGTCGTACGCGTCATCGGGACCGCGTGCGGCCTTGCGATCGAGGGCTCAGGCTGGGTGGCTGAGCCCGGGGTGGTGCTCACCAACGCGCACGTCGTAGCCGGCGAGCAGGATACGGCGGTCGAGATTGGCGGGCGCTCGGCGAGCCTTCCGGCGCACGCGATCGCCTTCGACCCGACCGACGACATCGCGGTGCTGCGCGTGCCCGAACTGGGGCTGCCCTCGCTTACGCTCCTAACCGATCCGCAGCTGGCCACCGCGGGCGCGATCATCGGCTATCCCGAAAACGGGCCGTTGAACGTGCAGCCGGCGCGGATCGGGCGCACCCAGACGGTGAGCACCGAGAACGCCTACGGCCAGGGTCCCGTCCTGCGGCTGCTCACGCCGCTGCGCGGGCTGGTGCGGCCCGGGAACTCCGGCGGGCCGGTCGTGGATGCGGGCGGACGGGTGCTCACGACGGTGTTCGCCGGCACCGTCGGTGGCAGCTCACACGGCGGCTACGGGGTCGCGGACGCAACCGTGGCGAGCGTGCTGGCACGTGCAAACGCGGTAGCGCGCGCAGGCCGCGAGGTTGCCACGGGGCGCTGCGCGGCGGAATGATCGCCCCCGCCGGCCCGATGTGCCGCGCGTGGCACCCGCTACGCTGACCGCGATGGCAAAGACGCTGATGGTCGCCGAGAAGCCCTCGGTCGGGCAGGATCTCGCGCGTGTGCTCGAAGGCCCTTTCCAAAAGCACGAGGGCTATCTCGAGGGCCCCGCGCACGTCGTCACGTGGGCGGTGGGCCACCTTGTCCAGCTGGCTGAACCCGAAGCGTACGATCCGAAATACAAGAGCTGGCGCATGGCAGACCTGCCGATCGTGCCATCCCGCTTCAAGCTCGAGGTGCGTGACGAGCGCTCGCGCAAGCAGATGGCGGTGGTCAGCAAGCAGATCGGTCGCGACGACGTCGAGCAGGTGGTCAACGCCTGCGACGCCGGGCGCGAGGGCGAGCTGATCTTCGCCTACCTGTACGAGAAGGCGAAAGGGAAGAAGCCCGTCAAACGGCTGTGGCTGAACTCGATGACCACCGCAGCCATGAAGGACGCGCTCGCGGCGCTGCGCCCGGGCGAGGAGTTCGAGCGGCTCGAGCAGGCCGCGCGGTCGCGCTCGGAGTCCGACTGGATCGTCGGGATGAACGCTACCCGCGCCGCGACGATCCGACTGCGCAGCTCCTTCGACGGGGCGGTATCGCTCGGGCGCGTGCAGACGCCGACGCTCGCGATCGTCGCGCGTCGCGAGGAGGAGATCAGGGCGTTCACCCCCGAGCCGTACTGGCTGGTGGACGCGACCTTCGCCGCTGGCCCGCTCGAGGGCGAGCCGGCGGGCGCCGAGCGCACCTACATGGGTCGCTTCCATGCGCCGGCAGGCTCCGGCCGGACGCGCGGGCCGCGGATCGCCACCGAGTCCGAGGCGCAGGCAGTCGTCAGCGCCTGCGAGGGGCGCCCGGGAACGATCACGAAGCTCGAGAAGAAAGAGCAGCGCGAGAAAGCGCCGATGCTGTATGACCTGACGACGCTCCAGCGGGAGGCCAACAACCGCTTCGGCTTCTCGGCAAAGCGAACGCTCGGCGCCGCGCAGAGGCTCTATGAGGAGCACAAGGCGCTCACGTATCCGCGCACGAACTCACGCTATCTGACGAGCGACATGGTCGAGGAGATCAAGCCGATCGCCGAGCTGGTGGGCGCGCACGTGGAGTACGCGCAGGCCGCCGAGTACGTGACCGGGCTGGACGTGCTGCCGCTCGCGCGTGTCGTCAACGACGAGAAGGTGACAGACCACCACGCGATCATCCCCACCCGCTCAGAGCACGCGCTCGAGAAGATGGGCTCCGATGATCGCCGAATCTACGACATGGCGGTGCGGCGCTTTCTGGCGGTCTTCCACCCGGAGGCGGTCTTCGAGAACACCCGCGTGGAGACCACCGTTCTCGCCGACGGGGCCGAGAGCGGCGGCTACTTGTTCCGCACCCGCGGCAAGCTGCTGCTCGTCGCCGGTTGGCGCGCGGTCTACGACGAGGTGGCCGCGGACGCCAAGCTCGACGGTGAGAGCCGCGCGGAGGAGGACGACGACACCGATCAGCAGCTGCCGCGCCTGATCGCCGAGGAGCGCGTGCAGACGCGCGCGATCGTGAGCGCCCGCAAGGAAACCAAACCGCCCCGCCGCTACAGCGACGCGTCGCTGCTGGGCGCGATGGAGACCGCGGGCAAGCTGGTGGAGGACGATGAGCTTCGCGAGGCGATGAAGGACTCGGGGATCGGCACGCCTGCGACACGCGCGGCGATCATCGAGCGGCTGATCACGGTCGGCTACCTGGAGCGCGACGGGCGCGCGCTGGTGGCGAGCGAGAAGGGGCTGAACGTGATCCGCCTGCTCAACGACCACGCGCTGACCTCGCCGGGGATGACCGGCAGCTGGGAGCAGCGGCTCGGGAAGATCGAGCGCGGCGAGGACTCGCGCGAGCGCTTCATGAGCGACATCGCGGGCTTCGCGCAGGAGACCGTCAAGGAGCTCGACGAGACCCTCAAGGACGTGCGCATCCCGCGTGCGAAGCTCGGCCCGTGCCCTGTTTGCGGGCACGAGATCGTGGAGAACCGCAAGGGGTACTCGTGCTGGTCGCGCGAGGACCCCGGCTGCGGGTTCGTGATCTGGAAGGCGAAAGCAGGCAAGCAGCTGCCGATCGCGGTCGCCCGCGAGCTGATCAAGACCGGCTACACCGAGCGCGCCATCACCGGGTTTCGCGGTCGCAGCGGGCGAAGCTTCCGTGCGCACCTCGCACTCAGCCAGACCGAGGAGGGAAAATGGCGGGTCGAGTTCAACGAGCTGTGGGCGCGCGAGGGCGCAAAGCCGCCGGAGGCCGAGATCGACGCGGCCGCCGATGGCGCGCAGCGGATCGCCGCCGGCCAGCGCAGCGCTGCTTAGCCCCAGCTGACTGAGACCGCGGGGAGCCGACCCGCAGGAGGCGGGCGCTTTTCGTTGCACTCTGCGGGGTTCCCAGACGCGCCGCGCGAGCGTGTCGGGGGCGTGCGCCAGGATTGGAGCGCATGGCCATCACCCTGATCAGCGGACCCGCGAACGCCGGCAAGGCCCGGCTCGTCACCGACGGCGTTCGGCGTCATCTCGCGCATGGCGAGGAGCCGCTTCTGATCGTGCCGACGCGCGCGGACGGCGAGTACCACCTGCGCGAGCTCGGCGGCGACGGCGCGATCCTGGGCGTGCGCGTCGAGCGCTTCAACGGGCTGATCGAGGAGGTCGTGCGCCGCGCTGGGATCGTCGGGCAGGCGCTGGGCGAGACCGCCCGCGAGCAGCTGCTCTGGAGCATCGCCGCGAGCCACGCGGGCAGGCCGCTCGAGCGGGGGTTCGCCCGCAGCCTTGGCGCGTTCGTTGCCGAACTGCAGGTCGCGCGAGTGAGTCCCGCACGGCTGCGCGCGGCGCTCGGCCAATGGGCGGCGGCCGACGGCAGCGAGGCCTCCGCCGTCGAGCTCGGCTCGATCTTCGCCGAGTACCAGCGGAAGCTCGCGGACATCTCCCGCCTCGACGCCGAGCAGCGCGCGGTGCGAGCGCTCGATGAGCTGCGCCGCGCGCCCGCGCTGTGGGGGCGCACGCCGGTCCTGCTGTACGGCTTCGACGATCTCACGCGGCTGCAGCTCGACGCGATCGAGACGCTCGGTGCGGTCGTCGATGCGCCGCTGACCGTATCGCTCACCTACGAGCCGGGCCGCACGGCGTTCGCCGGGCGCGCGTCGACCTTCGCGGCGCTCGCACCGCTCGCGCGCGAGCATCGCGTTCTGGACGCCCGCGCCGAGTACTACGCGCCAGGAGCGCGTTCGGCGCTGAGCCATCTCGAGCGCTCGTTGTTCGAGCCGCCGTCCGCGCGCGCAGATTCCGGCGCAGCGCTGCGCCTGCTCGAGGGCGGCGGCGAGCGGGCCGAGCTCGAGCTGGTGGCAGGCGAGATCTCACAGCTGCTCGACACTGGCGTCGCGCCCGAGGAGGTGGCGGTGGTGATGCGTGGCTCACCGGCGCGATGGGAGCTGGCGGAAGAGGTCTTCGCGAGCGCCGGCGTCCCGTATGCGCTGCAGCGCCGCCGCCCGCTCAGCGACGCTGCGATCGGCAGAGCGCTTATCGGCTTGCTGCGCTGCGTGCCGCGCGACACCGTCCCGGCGGCGAGCGCAGGTTGGCAAGCTGCTCCGGCTGAGGGCGAGCTCTCGGATCTGCTGTGCTGGCTTCGCGCTCCCGGCGTGCTCACGCGCGTCGAGCTCGCCGATTCGCTCGAGCTGAGCGCCCGGCGCATCGGCGCGAGCAGCGCGGCGGTGGCGCGCGAGCTGTGGGAGGAGCGCAACTGGCCGCTTGCGGCCCTCGATCAACTCGCCGAAGCCGAGCGGCGGGGCGCGACGGCGCTGATCGACCGCGCCGCTCGCGAGCTTCAGTGGCTCCTCGCCGCCCCGCGCCGCCGCGAGGCCGCGCTGCTCGATGCCGAGGAGCTCGACGAGGTGCGCGCGCTCGCGGCCGCCCGCAGGGCGCTCGCGGAGCTGCGCGAGCTCGCGCAGCTGGCGCCAGAGACCGCTCCGCGCAGCGCTTCCGAGCTAGCGCAAGCCCTGGAGCAGGTGCGCTTCGTGAGCGGCGAGCGCGCCGCGACGGGCGCGGTCGCGGTGCTCGACCCGCTCGCCCTGCGAGCTCGCCGTGTGCGCGCGCTGTTTCTGTGCTGCCTGCAGGAGGGAACGTTTCCGGCACGCGCGCGTCGCACGCCGATGCTCGCCGAGGAGGAGCGCCGGCGGCTCGCCGAGGTCTCGGCCCTGAGCCTCGCCGAGCACGAAGACACGCTCGCCGCCGAGCGCTACCTGCTGTACGCGGTGCTCTCGCGTCCCGAGGAGCTGCTGGTGTTGAGCTGGCACACCTCCGACGACGACGGCGAGGCGACTTCGCGCTCGCTGTTCGTGGACGACGTGTGCGATCTGTTCCAGGAGAGCCTCGGCGAGCGCCGCGCTCGCCGTGCTCTCGGCGCGGTCGCCCCGGTCGGCGAGGACCGCGACGGCGCGGCGATCGCGAACGGCGCATCCACGCCCGAGCGCGCCGCGGCCGGCGTGAGCCGGCTGCGCGACCCGCGGCTGCTCGCCGGTCTGCGCGAGCGGGTGTGGTCGGCCTCCTCGCTCGAGCTGTGGATCGGCTGCCCCGTGCGCTGGTTCGTCGAGCGGATGCTGCGCCCGCGCACGCTCGACCCCGATCCGGAGCCGCTCGCGCGCGGAAGCCTCGCGCACGCGGCGCTCAGGGACACGCTCGAGCGGCTCAAACAGGAGCGTGGCTCGGCTCGCCTGACCGCAGCGACGCTTCCCCGCGCGCGCGAGCTGCTCGCAGTGGCGCTCGAGGAGAACGAGAAGCGCCATCCGCTCTCGGTCATCCCCGAGCGCCGCCCCGGCGTCCGCCGACGTCTGCGCGCAGACCTCGAGCGCTACCTCGCGCATGCCGCGCTCAGCGCCAGTGAGCTCGAGCCGCGCTGGCTCGAGCTCCCGTTCGGCTTCCCCGCCGAGGATGACGCCGGCGAGCCCGGGCTGGGAGTCCTGCAGCTCGGCGAGGGGCTCGCGCTTCGCGGGCGCATAGATCGGCTCGACGTCGGCGAGCACGGAGAGGCGGTCGTCTATGACTACAAGGGACGCGACGCGCCGCCCGCCGCGAAGTGGCTGCGCGACGGAAACCTGCAGGTCGCGCTGTACATGCAAGCCGTGGAGCAGCTCGTGGGACTGAGCGCGGTCGGCGGCTTCTACCAGCCGCTCGCGGGGCGCGACCTGCGCGCGCGTGGCGTGCTCGACGAAGACGCGAATGTCGCGCTCGACTGCGTTCGCAGCGACGTGATGGCGAGCGCGGAGGTGCGCGACCTGCGCGCGGAGGCATTGCAGGCGGCGCGGCGTGCGGCCGCGCAGGCGGCCGCCGGCGAGCTCGAGGGCCGGCCGCAGACATGCACCTACCAGGGTCGCTGCAAGTACCCGACGATCTGCCGGTGCGAGCCGTGAGCGTGTGCTCCACGCATGCGCCGTCGGACGCTGCTCCGGCATTGACCGAGGAGCAGGAGCAGTCGGTCGCGCGCCGCTCAGAGGCGCTGTCGCTGTCCGCGGGCGCCGGCAGCGGCAAGACCTCGGTGCTCGTCGAGCGGTTCGTGCGCGCGGTGTGCGAGGACGGTGTCGCGCCCGCGCAGATCCTCGCGATCACGTTCACCGAGCGGGCAGCCGGCGAGCTTCGTGCGCGCGTGCGCCGGCGGCTGCTCGGCCTCGGCGAGCGTGAGGCGGCACGCGACACCGAGGCGGCGTTCGTCGGCACCTTCCACGCCTTCTGCGCAAGGCTGCTGCGCTCGCACACGCGACTCGCGGGACTCGATCCCGACTTCGCGATCCTCGAGGAGGGGCTCGCTGCTCGCCTACGCGGCGAAGCCTTCGCGGGGGCCGCCCGCGCGTTCCTCGAGCATGAGCGCGACGAGGCGGTCGAGCTGATCGCGGCGTATGACCTCGACAACGTGCGAGTGATGATCGAAGGCGCATATCTCGCGCTGCGCAGCCGCGGCTCGCGCGCGCCGAGGCTTCCGCTCCCGGTCCTCGGGTCCGACGCAGGAGAGCCCGACCGGGCGGCGGCGTCCGCGTGCTCGCTGCTCGATGAGCTGCTCGCGCTCTTCGGCGAGGCCTACGAGCAGATCAAGCGGGCGCGCGCCGCGGTGGACTTCGACGATCTCGAGCTGCTCGCGTACGAGCTGCTCGAGCGCCACGAGACCGTGCGCAGCGCCTGGTCTGAGCGCTTCGCGCTGCTGATGGTCGACGAGTTCCAGGACACCAACCCCCGCCAGCTCGGGATCCTGCGCGCGCTCGAACGGCAAAACCTGTTCACCGTCGGCGACGAGCACCAGGCGATCTACGGGTTTCGCCATGCCGACGTGCGCCTGTTCCGCGCGCGCCGGAGCGAGCTCGCCGAGCGTGGAGCGAGCCTCGAGCTGACGCACAACTTCCGCAGTCGCGCGTCGCTGCTCGCGGTCGTCAACGCCGTCTTCGGCAGTCGCTTCGAGAACTTCAGCGCGCTCCTCGCCGCGCGCACGCACGCGCCCGCGCCGAGCCTCGAGGAGCCATCCGGGCAGCTGCGCCTCGAGCAACCACGGTCGGAGCTGCACGTCGAGCGGCTGCCGGGACGACTGGGCCTCGAGGAGCCTGCCGAGCCGGCGGTGGAGATGCTCCTGACGAGCACGCGCGGGTGGGAGCAGGACGCCGACCTCGCGGGTGCGATCGGCCGCGCCATGCCCGCAGGCGCGCTGTGGCGGCAGGCCGAGGCCCATCTGCTCGCCGAGCGGATCTCGGAGCTCGTGCGCAGCGGCCGCGCGCTCGCGGGGGAGGTGGTGGTGCTGTTTCGCGCGGGCGGCGATATCGATGTCTACGAGCGCGCGCTGCGCCTGCGCGGCCTGCGCACGCTTGCTGCCGTCGGCGGCTTCTGGGCTCAGCAGCAGATCGCCGAGCTGCTGTCCTTTCTCGCCGTGCTCGCGAACCCGCTCGACGAGCAGGCGCTGTATTCGACGCTCGCCTCACCGCTCGTGGGCTGCTCGAGCGACGCGCTCGCGCTGCTCGCCGATGCTGCGCGCGCGAGCTCGCTCAGCGCGTGGGAGACGGCGCTGCTCGCCGCCGAGCGCGGGGAGCTGCTAGGCGAGCTCCCGGAGCGCGAGCGCGAGACCCTCGTGAGCTTCTGCGCGCAGGTGCAGCGCGAGCGCCGAGGCGCGCCGATGCGATCGATCTCACAGCTGATCGAGCGGGCGATAGGAGCGCACGGCTATCGGGCGCACGTGCTCGCGCTGGAGTGGGGCGAGCGGCGGCTCGCGAACATCCACAAGCTGATGCGCATCGCCCGGCGATTCGAGGCGAGCGAGGGATATGACCTGCGCGGGTTTCTCGATCATGCGGCGCATCTACGCGAGGCTCCGAGCAGCGCGGAGGCCGATGCGCCGGTCGACGAGCTTCAGCCGGACGCGGTGCGCCTGATGACGATCCATGCGGCGAAGGGTCTCGAGTTCCCGGTGGTGTGCGTGGCCGACCTCGGACGCTCGCCAAACAGTCGCAGTCCCAGCCTGATCGTCGACGGCGAGCGTCTCGGTCTGCGCCTGCAGCGGCTCGACGGGGAGAAGGCTGCGCCTGCGCTCGACTACGAGGAGCTCTGCGAGGAGCGCGCGCTCGCAGAAGCGCAGGAGGAGGACCGGATCGTGTATGTCGCGATGACGCGTGCGCGCGAGCTGCTGCTGCTCAGCGGCGCGGTCGACTTCGAGCGCTGGCCCGAGCAGCGTCAGGGCGCTCCCACGATCTCCTGGCTCGGTCTCTCACTCGCGGCCGAGCTGCCCGCGCTCGCCGCCGCTGCTGACGTCGGCGGCGATGCGCAGGAGGTTGCGCTCGGCGCGCGCGCCGATGCGCGCGTGCGCCTGCGCTTGAGCACGCCCGCGCTCGCCGCGACGCTGCTCGGCCTGGGCACGCCGCGCACGCCGATCGCGCCCGCGAGCGCTCGTCCCGCGCCCGCGGGCGTCCCGATCCGCGCAGAGGAGACTCAGCGCACGGCTCACCACGACCGGCCCGCCACACTCAGCTATACGACGCTCTCGGAGCTCGAGCGCTGTGGCTACCGCTACTACCTGGAACGGGTGCTCGGCCTAAGCGAGGATCGAAGCGCCTCACGGGCGCAGCCGGCGCAGCGGGGCCTCGAGGCGACGGCGCGCGGGACGCTCATCCACCGGCTGCTCGAGGAGCTCGACCTCAAGCGCCCGCAGCCGCCGTCCGCGCGCGAGGTGGGACGGGTTGCGCGCGAGCTCGGCATGCGCGTGTCCGCAGGCGAGCGCGAGGAGATCTCGACGCTGATCGCAGCAGCGGCGCGCTCGCAGCTCGCGCAGCGTCTCGCCCGCTTGGAGAGCGCGCGCCGCGAGCATCCGCTCGCGTTCGCGCTCGGCGACGGAGCGCCGCTCCTGGTTGGCGTGATCGACCTGATCGCCGAGGAGCCGCACGGCGGCCATCTCGTGCTCGACTACAAGAGCGACCGCGTCGGGCCGGATGTCGATCTCGAGGAGCTCGTCACGCGCGAGTACGGGATGCAGCGCACGCTCTACGCGCTCGCGGTGCTGCGCTCCGGCGCGGCGAGCGTCGAGGTCGTCCACTGGTTCCTGCAGCGCCCCGGTGAGTGGGCCGGTGCCACCTTCAGCCAGGCTGACCGGCCCGAGCTCGAGCAACTGCTGGCGGCACGCGTCGCACGCGCGCTCGAGGGCGAGTTCAGGGTTAGCGACGCTCCGCATCGCGCGCTGTGTGAAACCTGCCCGGGACGCGCCTCCCTGTGCTCCTGGAGCGAGGCGCAGACGCTGAGCGAGCAGCCCGCCGTCTGAGCTCCTTTAGATCTCCTCGGCGCCGGTTTACGGGCCTCCTGCGCTGCTACGCTTCTGGCTCCGCCTCAGGTACCCGCGTGCCGGCGCAAAGGTGAGCCACCGGCGGGCCCGCTCAGCCCGCGCGGCATGCACCGCACCCCTGCTAGCACTTCCATGAACTCGCACATCCAGCAGCCGCCAAGGGCCGTCGGGCTCTACGACCCCCGGTTCGAGCATGACGCGTGTGGCGTCGGCATGGTCGCGCGGCTCGACAACAAGCCGACGCACGAGGTCATAACGCGCGCGCTGACCGCGCTCGAGAACCTCGAGCATCGCGGCGCCACCGGCGCCGACCCCTGCACCGGTGACGGCGCGGGGATCCTCATGCAGATGCCGGATGAGCTGCTGCGCGGGAGCGTCGAGTTCGAGCTTCCCGCGCAGGGCTCATACGGGGTGCTGATGTGTTTCCTGCCGACCGATCGCGCCGCGCGCAGCCGCCTGCAGGAGCTGCTCGAGCAGACCGTGCGCGCCGAGGGTCAGCGGCTGCTCGGATGGCGCGAGGTGCCAGTCGATGAGACGCAGACAGGTGAGGTCGCGGGCGCGTGCCGGCCGGTGATCCGCCAGCTGCTCGTGGGCGCGGGCGCCGCGCAGGAGGGTGACCAGGACGCATTCGAGCGCAAGCTGTATGTGATCCGCCGGATCTGCGAGCTGACCGCGAGGGAGCCCGGCCTGTACGTCACCTCGAGCTCGTCGCGCACCTTGAACTACAAGGGCATGCTGATCAGCTACCAGCTCGCGCCGTTCTACGCGGACCTGCGCGATGAGCGCACCAAGAGCGCGCTCGCGCTCGTGCATTCGCGCTTCTCCACCAACACCTTCCCAAGCTGGGAGCTCGCGCACCCGTATCGCGTGATCTGCCACAACGGCGAGATCAACACGGTGATGGGCAACGTCAACTGGATGCGCGCGCGCGAGAGCGAGCTGCGCAGCGAGCTGTTCGGCGAGGACCTCGAGAAGATCCTGCCTGTCGTCACGCCCGGCAACTCCGACTCGGCGACCTTCGACAACGTGCTCGAGCTGCTGATGCTCGCCGGCCGCTCGCTGCCGCACGCGGCGATGATGATGATCCCCGAGGCCTACCGCGACCGCGAGGATCTACCGGACTACCTCAAGAGCTTCTACGCGTTCCATTCGTGCCTGATGGAGCCGTGGGACGGCCCAGCGTCGGTCGCGTTCACCGACGGACGCGTCGTAGGCGCGACGCTCGACCGCAACGGCCTGCGACCCGGACGGTGGGTGGAGACGACCGACGGCCATGTGGTGCTCGGGTCGGAGTCCGGGCTGCTCGACATCCCGCCCGCGGAGATCCGCCGGCTCGGCCGCCTGCAGCCGGGCAAGCTGTTCCTCGTCGATCTCGAGCGCGGGCGGATCGTCGAGGACGAGGAGGTCAAGCGCGAGATCGCCACGCGCCGTCCCTACGGAGAGTGGTATGAGCGCAACGCGGTTCACTTCCGGGAGCTGCCGCCGTCGGAGCAGGTGACGCTCTCGAGTCAGCCCCTGCGACTGCGCCAGATTGCGTTCGGCTACTCCCAGGAGGATCTGCGCGTGCTGCTCGCGCCGATGGCGAGCGAGGGGGCCGAGCCGGTCGGCTCGATGGGCAACGACCTATCGCTGGCTGTGCTCTCCGACCAGGCGCCGCCGCTGTTCTCCTACTTCAAGCAGCTTTTCGCGCAGGTGACGAACCCGCCGATCGACCCGATTCGCGAGGAGATCGTGATGAGCCTCGCGACGAGCCTTGGTACCGAGCGCAACCTGTTCGAAGAGACACCCGAGCACACGCACAAGCTGCTGCTCGACCAGCCGATCCTGCTCAATCGCGAGCTCGAGACGCTGCGCCACGTCGAGCACGACGTCTACGCTGCGCACACAATCGACATCACCTGGCCGCTCGAGGAGGGTCCCGACGGCATGAGCGCGGCGCTCGAGCGAATCTGCGGCGAAGCGCGCGAGGCGATCTCGAGGAAGGTCAACATCATGATCCTCTCCGACCGCGCGCTCGGGCCGCGGCGAGCGCCGATCCCGTCCCTGCTGGCGGTGGCCGCGGTGCATCACAACCTGGTTATCGCAGGCACGCGTCTGCGCGCGGGGATCATCGTGGAGTCGGGCGAGCCGCGCGAGGTGCACCATTTCGCGACGCTGATCGGCTACGGCGCGAGCGCAATCAACCCGTATCTGGCGCTTGAGACGCTCGATGAGATGGTCGTCGAAGGGCGCATCGCCAAAGCGGACGCAGACGGGCGGCTGACGCCCCCGCACCCCGAGGAGCTGAACGACCTGCTCGAGGAGGCTGCGCAGAAGTTCGTCAAGGCGATCGGCAAAGGCCTGCTCAAGACGATCTCCAAGATGGGCATCTCGACGATCCAGTCATATCGCGGCGCGCAGATCTTCGAGGCTGTTGGGCTCGAGCGCGAGCTGATCGACACCCACTTCACCGGCACCGCGTCGCGCATCGGCGGCATCGGCCTGCAGGTGCTCGCGACCGAGGCGCTCGAGCGCCACGCGCGCGCGTATCCCGTTCCGCACGATCCGCTGCTGCCCGTCGGTGGCATCTACGCGTGGCGGCGCGACGGCGAGCACCACATGTGGAACCCCGAGACGATCGCGCTGGTGCAGCACGCCGTGCGCGCGGCCAATGGCGACGTCGCGGCGGCGCTCGAGGGCGACGGCGAGGCGCACCGCGCGGTGCGCGAGAGCGCTGCGTTCGAGAAGTACTCCGAATACGCGCGCGCGATCAACGAGGACGCCGCGCGCTGCGCGACGCTGCGCGGACTGCTCGAGATCGGCGCCGGAGCCGGCGCGCGCGCGCAGCCGATCCCGCTGGAGGAGGTAGAGCCGGCGAGCGCGATCGTGAAGCGCTTCTGCACCGGCGCGATGAGCCTCGGCTCGATATCGCGCGAGGCGCACGAGACGCTCGCGATCGCGATGAACCGCATGGGCGGGCGCTCCAACACCGGCGAGGGAGGCGAGGATCCGTCGCGCTTCACCCCCGACGCGAACGGCGACCGCCGGCGCTCGGCGATCAAGCAGGTCGCCTCGGGCCGTTTCGGGGTGACGATCCACTACCTCGTCAACGCCGATGAGCTTCAGATCAAGATGGCACAGGGCGCGAAGCCCGGCGAGGGCGGGCAGCTCCCGGGACACAAGGTCGACTCCTATATCGGCTCGATCCGCCACACGACGCCCGGCGTGGGCCTGATATCCCCGCCGCCGCACCACGACATCTACTCGATCGAGGATCTCAAGCAGCTGATCTATGACCTGCGCTGCTCGAACCCGCCCGCGGCCGAGCACCGCGGCGCGCAGGTGTCGGTCAAGCTCGTCGCGGAGGTCGGCGTCGGCACGGTCGCCGCGGGAGTCTCCAAGGCGAACGCCGACCGCGTCCTGATCTCCGGGCACGACGGCGGCACAGGCGCATCGCCGCTGTCCTCGATCCAGGCGGCCGGAGTGCCGTGGGAGATCGGGCTCGCCGAGACCCAGCAGACGCTGCTGTTGAACGACCTGCGAGGGCGCATCACGGTACAGACCGACGGGCAGCTGAAGACCGGCCGCGACGTCGTGGTCGCGGCGATGCTCGGCGCGGATGAGATGGGCTTCTCCACCGCGCCGCTGATCGCGACGGGCTGCATCATGATGCGCGCCTGCCACTTGAACACCTGCCCGGTCGGGATCGCGACGCAGGATCCCGAGCTGCGCAAGCGCTTCAAGGGCACACCCGAGCACGTAGTGAACTTCTTCTTCTTCGTTGCCGAGGAGGTCCGCGAGATCCTCGCCTCGCTCGGCCTGCGAACGCTGCAGGAGGCGATCGGCCGCGTCGATCTGCTCGGCGTCGCCCCCGCGATCGACCACTGGAAGGCGCGCGGCGTGGACCTCACCCACATCCTCACTCACATCGAGCTGGGAGAGGGCAGCCCGCGCTGTCGTGTGGAAGCCCCCCCCGCGGTGCTCGAGGACGCGCTCGACTGGCAGCTCGTGGAGGGTGCAGCGCCGGCGCTCGAGCGGCGCGAGCCCGTGAGCCTCGCGCTCGCGATCCGCAACCGCAACCGCTGCGTCGGCGGCATCCTCTCGAGCCACGTAGCGCGTCGCCACGGCGCCGAGGGGCTGCCGCCGGACTCGATCGTGGTCGACTTCGAGGGCTCCGCGGGCCAGAGCTTCGCCGGCTGGCTCGCGCCGGGAGTCACCTTCACGCTGCGCGGAGACGCGCAGGATTACGCAGGCAAGGGCCTCTCCGGAGGTGTCTTTGCGGTGCGCCCACGCGATGGCATGGGCGAGCACTTCAAGCCCGAGGAGAACGTGATCGTCGGAAACACAGTGCTGTATGGCGCGACCTCGGGGCGCGCGTTCTTCCGCGGCCTCGCGGGCGAGCGCTTCGCGGTGCGCAACTCCGGCGCGAGCGCCGTCGTGGAGGGCATCGGCGACCATGGCTGCGAGTACATGACCGGCGGGCGCGTGGTGGTCCTCGGGCCGACCGGGCGCAACTTCGCGGCGGGCATGAGCGGCGGCGTGGCGTACGTGCTCGACGAGGACGGCACCTTCGGCAAACGTTGCAACATGGGCATGGTCGGCTTCGAGGAGCTCTCCCAAGCCGACGCGATCGAGCTGCGCGCGCTCGTCTCAGAGCACGAGCAGCGCACCGGCTCGCTGCTCGCGCGGCGCGTACTGGGAGAATGGGAGGCGCTGCTGGGCCGCGGCGCGTTCGTGAAGGTGATGCCGCAGGACTACAAGCGCGTCCTGCGTGAGCTCGAGCTCGCCGAGCAGGAGGCGGTGGCGGCGCGCGCCGAGGGCAACGGCGCGATCTCAGTGCGGCGGCCGCTGGACGCCGTCGGCGAGACGGGCGCCTGATGGGCGAGCTGGGCGGCTTTCTGCAGATCGAGCGCCACGGGATCCCGTATCGGGATCCGGTGGAGCGCACCCACGACTACCGCGAGTTTCTGCTCACGCGCCCGGTGGCCGAGCTGCGCGAGCAGGGAGCGCGCTGCATGGACTGCGGCGTGCCGTTCTGCCACAACGGCTGCCCACTCGGCAACCTGATCCCCGACTGGAACGACCTCGTCTACCGCGACCGCTTCCGTGACGCGATCGCGCAGCTGCACGCGACGAACAACTTCCCCGAGTTCACCGGGCGCCTGTGCCCGGCGCCTTGCGAGGCGGCGTGCGTGCTCGAGATCCGCGAGGGCGACGCGGTGACGATCAAACAGATCGAGAACGCGATCATCAACCGCGCGTGGGAGGAGGGGTGGGTGACGCCGCTGCCGCCGCGGCGCGAGACCGGGCAGAGCGTCGCGGTGGTCGGCTCCGGGCCCGCGGGCATGGCCGCCGCCCAGCAGCTGCGCAGGGCGGGGCACAGCGTGACCCTGTTCGAGCGCGATGAGGCGGTGGGCGGCCTCGTGCGTTTCGGCGTGCCGGATTTCAAGATCGAGAAGACCGTCGTGCAGCGGCGCGTGGAGCAGCTGATCGCCGAGGGGGTGCAGGTGCGCTGCGGCGTGGACGTCGGACGCGACTTCAGCGCACAGGAACTGCGCGCCGGCTTCGACGCGATCGTGCTCGCAACCGGCTCGCGCGTGCCGCGCGATCTGCCGGTGCCGGGCCGCGAGCTCGACGGCGTGCACTTCGCGATGGACTACCTGTATCAGCGCAACCGCTGGGCCGCGCGCGAGTTCGGGCCCGAGCCTCAGGCACCGCAGCCGATACTCGAGCGAGAGATCAGCGCGGCCGGAAAGGACGTGATCGTCATCGGCGGGGGCGACACCGGAGCGGACTGCGTCGGCAATGCGTTGCGCGAGCGCGCGCGCTCGATCGTCCAGCTCGAGCTTCTGCCCGAGCCGCCCGCGCACCGGCCCGACGAGCGCACGCCATGGCCGCAGTGGCCCGCGAAGTACCGGCTCAGTTACGCGATGGAGGAGGCCAAGGAGCTCGGCAGTGGCGAGCAGGAGTACTCGATCGCAACCACGACCTTCGCCGGACAGGGCAACGTCGCGGCGATCCGCCTCGCGCAGGCCGCGCCCGCGCCGCCGTTCGAGGCGCTGGGTGGGACCGAGCGCGAGCTGCCGGCGCAGCTCGTCCTGCTCGCGATGGGCTTTCTGCATCCCGAACCGCAGCTGCTGGCAGACCTCGGTGTCGAGCGCGACCCGCGCGGCAACGTCAAGGCGCATGCGCCATACACGACATCCGTGCCTGGGATCTTCGCGGCCGGCGACGCGCGCAGGGGCCAGTCGCTGATCGTGTGGGCGATCAACGAGGGCCGCCAGTGCGCGCGGATGGTCGAGCGCTACCTCGCCGGCAAGCGCAACGGTGCGCCCGAGGCCGCGCTCGCGCGCGACGGCGGACTCGCAGGGCACGCCGACGCCGACGAAGGCCCCGAGGGGCCGCCGTCGCACGCCGGGCCTGGCATCAGCGCCGGAAGCTAGCGATCTCTTCTACGCTTCGCCGATGAGCGCGGCGATCGCAAACGGGGTGCTATCGCGGGATGCGCGGCCGCGCGCGTGCATCATCGGCGCGGGATCATCGGGGATCGCCGCGGCGAAGGCGCTGCACGAGCGCGGCATCGACTTCGACTGCTTCGAGAAGTCCGACCGCGTCGGCGGCAACTGGGTGTTCGAAAACAAGAACGGCACCTCCGCGGCGTACCGCGACCTGTTCATCAACACCTCGCGACCGCGGATGGAGTTCACCGACTTCCCGATGCCGCAGACCTACCCGGACTTCCCGCACCACACCCACATCGCCGCGTATTTCGAGAGCTATGTTGAGCATTTCGGCTTTCGCGACCGCATCACCTTCGAGACGGGCGTCGAGCACGTCAGCAGAGACGCGGATGGCGTGTGGCACGTGAAGCTCGATCACGGCGAGACGCGCCGCTATGACGCGCTGCTCGTCGCCAACGGCCACCATTGGGATGCCCGCTGGCCGGAACCCGCGTTCCCGGGCTCTGAGGACTTCCCCGGCCTGCAGCTGCACGCGCACTCCTACGTGGAGAACTCGATCTTCAACGGCAAGAGCGCGGTCATCCTGGGGATGGGCAACTCGGCGATGGACATCGCGGTCGAGGCCTCATATGTCGCCGAGCGCACCTATCTCGCGGCGCGCGGAGGGGTTTGGATCATGCCGAAGTACGTGTTCGGCAAACCGATCGACCAGATCCGCAACGACCCGCGCGTGCCGTTCAAGATCCGCCAGCGCATGATCCAGCAGATGATCCGGACCTATTCCGGGCCACCGGAGCGCTACGGCCTGCCGAAGCCCAACCACCGCTTCGGCGAGGCTCACCCGACCGTCTCCGGGCGCATCCTCGACCGCATCCAGCACGGGACGATCGCGCCGAAGCCCAACATCGACCATTTCGAGGGCTCGACGGTGCACTTCACCGACGGCAGCTCTGCCGACGCGGACGTGGTCGTGTACTGCACCGGCTACAAGATCAGCTTCCCGTTCTTCGACGAGCGGTTCATCTCCGCACCCGAGAACCGCATCGAGCTCTATCGCAGGGTCTTTCACCCGGACATCGCGAACCTCTTCTTCGTCGGCCTGCTGCAGCCGCTCGGCGCGATCATGCCGCTGGCGGAGGCGCAGGGCGCGTGGATCGGCGACTACCTGCTCGGCGACTATCAGCTTCCGCCGCGCACGCAAATGCTCGCCGACATCGCCTCAGATCAGCACGCGATGCGCGAGCGCTACGTCGTGTCCAAGCGGCACACGATCCAGGTCGATTTCGACGACTACCTCCACGAGCTCGCCTCAGAGCGCAGAGCCGGCGCCGAGCGCGCGCGCGCCAGCGGGTTCCGCCGACCAGCGCTATGCCGACATTCTGCCGCCACAATCGCTTCATAGAGCGCTGCCCGATCTGCAGCAGGACGCTGCCGGGCGCCTCCGCCGCCAGCAAGCCCGCACGCGCGCCGCGCGGCGGCGCGGCGGCCGGCAAGAAGCCGCCGGGCACTCGGCGCCGCGCACAGCGAGCGGAGGACGTGCGTGTCCACCGCGAGCTGCGCGCGGTGGACGACGGATTCCGCTCACCGCTGGTTCAGGGCCTGCGCGCATCCCCCGACGCGCAACGTCTTGCGCACGAGATCGCCTTCTCCAGCGGCCGTCTCGCGGTGCTCGCGCAGGAGCCGCCCGGCCTCTATGGCGAGGCGCGCGCGCTGGCGGCGGCGGACATCGAGCTGGCGAGCTGGCAATGCTTTCTGATCGCCTACCTCGCTCCGCTCGAGGGCGACGCGCCTGACCCGTTCGCCGGTATCCGCCAGGCGCTGGGCTCGCGCGTGTGCGCGCTGACAGACCTGGACGGGATCGCGCTCGGCGCGCGCAGCTCGCATGAGCCGGCACGCGGCATGCGCGCGGTGGAGGGGTATTGCAAGTGGGTCGCAAACGCCGGCGGGCAGCGCACCGCTTTCACGGGCGATCCGGCGTGGAGCCCCGAACGTCGCTTCGCGCGCGTCTATGAGCGCCTGGCGCTCCCGGGCTTTGCGCGCGCGGCGCGCTATGAGCTGCTCGTGATCCTGGGCGGCCTCGGACTGTATGAGCTTCGCGCCGACTCGCTGCACCTTGGCGGCTCGAGCGGGGTAGCGGAGGATCCGACCGTGCTGGCGGCCAAGCGCGTGTTCGGCATCGGTGACCCGCTGCTGCTCGAGCGCCGTGCCGCAGCGCTCGCCCAGCAGGCCGCGGTGCCCATCGAGGTTCTCGATCTCGCGCTCTCGAACTGGGCCGCGCCGCAGCGCGCGACGCTCGGCTTTCCGCCGCATTGCAGCGATCAGAACGCGCTCGAACGCGCTCAGGACGCGCTCGGCATCTAGCGCGATCCGCCGCCGCGCAGCGGCGCGCGGCAGGTGGGAAAAGTGACGTCCACTCGGCCGCCTACAGTCGTGCTTGTCAAGTTCGCCTTCGGCCTTCGGGAGTCCCGATGCCACTCTGCTTCATTGAGCCCCAGGACACGATCCGCGTAATCGCCGAGTCTGTCGGTCGCGAGGCGCGCCGCCAGCTTGTCGGTGAGGTCGTGCGCGCATGGGTTGACGACATCCCAGAGAAGGAACTGTGCGTGCACTACGCCAAGGCGGTCGCGGACCTCGACGAGGACGACCTGCACCTGCTCGCCGCGTGGCATGCGTCGCTGGAGGTGGGTCAACCGATTCCCAACACCGACTTTCTGGTCGGGGTGTTCCCGACGCTCGGCGAGAACCGCCGTGAGGCGCTGAAGATCGCGGCGGGCTTCCGCGGCGAGGAAGCTTTCCAGGCGGGAGTCTCCGAGGAGCAGGCGCTTGACACGGTGCTGCCGCGGCTCTCCCGCGAGCGCGCGGTCGAGCTCGCCGGCGAGTGCATCCAGCTCTACATGTGGGATCGACTCGGCTGCGAGAACTAGCAGCCTGAATGCTCGCGTGTCGGGTTCGGCGTGCCCGTGCGCGCTACCGCGCGTTTGCCGAGAAGGTGCTGACGCCGCTGCATTCGCCGGCCCGCGTGTGGATCGTGCCCTTCACGCTGTGCCCGGAGAAGCGGCCGCTCACCACCTGTACGATCGCCGGCGGCCCTGGTCCAACCGCGAATCGCTCGCCGATCGCGGCCTTGAACGTGCCGCTGGAAGAGATCGACGTCGGCTTGCTGGACTGCCTGTGCAGCTGCTGCGGGGTGACGCAGTAGAGGACCGGAGCGCTCGAAGAGAAGTGAACGCTCACCGACCTGCCGTTCGCTGCGACCCGCAGGACGATGTTGCCGCTCGCATGTGTGTGCACCCGGTGGCCTTCGCTTGAGACGCCCGACGAGGGCGCGCTTCCTTCGTAGGTCTTCCCGTTCAGCGGGCCTGCTGCGAGCGCACCCGCCGAGAGGGCGAGCGTGAGCGCGAGCGTGATCGCAAGTGCGCGATGTGTCTTTTTCCCCATTTTCCCTTCCAGCCTGTCTTTGCGTTCGCGAGATCTATCACACAAAGTCTTAGCTCTTGCGCGACGACCGGGATCTTGCAGCGGTCGTCACCCGCTCTCAGCGCGGCTATCGTCCGCCGCTCGGAGTGCTGAGTGCATCGCTGAGCTGAGCTTTAGCTGGCGCGGTGCAGATCCTGGAGTCGGCGCACAGTGAAGACAGTCTCAACCTCGATCGATCGGGTCGCACACGCGAGAACGCGCGCAGGCGCGTGCACGCTCCACGTCGCGGTGGCGCTCGCGCTCGCAGGCTTCGCCGGCGCGCGTGCCGCCGGCGCTCAGGCCGCGGGCGGCCTCGGCGCGTCTCCGATCGTGAGCAGTGTGACCCGCGCAGGGTTGCCGTTCACGATCGGTGGCTCGCTTCCGACGGTGACGCTGGACGCACCGGCGTCGCGGTCGAACGATACGACGCCGTCCTTCAGCGGGACCGCGAGCGATACCACGACGATCACGATCACCGTGTACGCGGGGGAAGGCACCAAAGGCGAAGTGCGCGCGACGCTCAAAGTGCAGGGAAACGGCGGCAGCTGGACCTCCGCGCGCGTGAGCCCGCCGCTACCGAGCGGCACCTACACGGCGCTCGCTGCGCAGCCGAGCTCGCTCGGCAACGCCACCGGTGAAAGTGACCCGGTGAGCTTCGAAATCGACACCGAACCGCCGACTGTGACGCTGAAAGCGCCGCCAGCGCGCTCGAATGACGTGACGCCCTCATTCACGGGGACCGCGAGCGAAGCGACGGCGGTGACCGTCGAGGTCTTCGAAGGCACCCGGCCAGAAGGCAACATCATCGCCACCGTCACCGCGCAGGGCACCTCCGGGACCTGGACCTCGGCTCAGCTCGGGTCGCCCCTCCCGAGCGGGACGCACACGTTCACGGCACTCGCAATCCAGGCGAGCGAAATCAAAAATCCCGCTGGCAGGAGCGCGCCCGTCACGTTCGTGGTCGATACTGAACCACCCACGGTGACGCTGGCGGCGCCGACCTCCCCATCGAACGACACGACGCCGTCGTTCTCGGGAACCGCGAGCGAAACGACCCCGGTGACCGTCGAGATCTTCGCTGGGCCGAACGCCGAAGGGACCGTGCTCACGACGGCGACCGCGACCGGTACCGGCGGGAGCTTCAGCTCGGGTCAGACAACGACCGCGCTCGCCGGCGGGACCTTCACGGCGGTTGCGGTGCAACCAAGCGCCATCGGGAACGCCGACGGCTCCAGCGCGCCCGTCACGTTCGTCGTCGATACGGCGTCACCGACCGTGACCCTCAACCCGCTGCCCTCCCCGTCGGGCAACGCGGCCCCCTCGTTCTCCGGGCGCGCGAGCGATCACACTCCGGTGACCGTGCAGATCTACAGTGGAGGCGCCGCGGAAGGCGCGGTCCTCGCCACCGTCACCGCGGAAGCCGATGCAGGCGAATGGGCCTCCGCCAGGGTCACTCCGCCCCTCGAATGGGGCGAATACACAGCCCGGGCGACGCAGCCGAGCTCGATCGGCAACGCGAGCGGCGCGAGCGCCCCAGTGAGCTTTGCGGTGGAGCCGATCGCGCCGGCCGTCCTCACCGAAGCCGCGTCCGCGGTGACGCGAACCTCGGTGGCGATGTATGCGTCGGTGGCCCCGCAGGGCGCGTCCGTGAACGCCTGCTCGTTCGAATACGGGACCACCGCCGCCTACGGCAAGAGCATCGAATGTGGCTTCGTGTCCGGTATCAGCGCCTTCCCTGCAGCAGGAACCGAAGCCGTGCAGGTGTTCGCGCGGGTATACGGCCTGGCGCCAAGCAGCACCTACCACTTCCGCATCGTCGCCGTGGGCGAAGGCGGCACCGGGCGCGGCGCGGACGCGACCTTCACCACGCTCCCACCTTTGAGCTTCGGCGAAGAAGGCGCGCGCGGCAGGGCATCGCCGTCCTCCACCGGGCCCGCAGCCGCCATGACCGCGCATGCGATCGCGGCGCTCATCCGCGCGCAGCTCACGCCGCGCGGGCACGCGGCGAGGATCGCTGCGCTGCTCAAGAGCGGGGGGCTGAAGGTGATGTTCAAGGCGACGCAGGCCGGAACCGCGGCGATCTACTGGGACTACCTGCAGCGCCCCGCAAGGCACAAGCCGCCAGCGGTGCTGGTCGCCTCCGGCAAGCTCAAGCTGCGCTCTGCCGGCGCGGGCGCCCTGATGATCCGCCTGAGCAGCGCAGGACGGCGACTGCTGGGTGGCGCGAAGCGCATCCGGCTCACCGGTACATGCATCTTCACCCCGCTCGGAGCGGGCCCGGTGAGGGCGTCCGCCACCTTCGAGCTGAAGCGCTGAGACGGCCACCGTCAAGTGCGCCGCGCTCGCCCTTGCGGACGGCCCGCGACGGTCTTGCAAGAAATCGTGCAAATTATGGCACTCCTTCCTCTGC
>JAXDGS010000110.1:0-31523 GCA_034664905.1 Solirubrobacteraceae bacterium
ACGCTTCAGATCCTGCGCGCGGCGCTCGGGCGCCCCAGCATGGAGCGTCCGGGGGGCAGGTTCGGCGAGGCGCTGGCGCGGCTCGATCAGCTGATCTACGAGGAGATCGCGCGCCACCGCGAGCTCGGAGATTTGAGCGAGCGCGAGGACATCCTGTCGCTGCTGATGGGAGCGCGCGACGACGCGGGCGAGGCGATGAGCGACGCGGAACTGCGCGATGAGCTCGTGACGCTGCTGCTCGCGGGGCACGAGACGACCGCGACGTCGGTCGCGTGGGCGATCGAGCGGCTGGTGCGCCACCCGAGCAAGCTCGCGCGCCTGGTCGCGGAGATCGACGCGGGCCCGGACGGCGGCGAGGAGTACATGACCGCCGTCGTCAACGAGACGCTGCGCGTGCGCCCGGTCGTGCCGATCGTCGTGCGCGTGCTGCAGAGCGAGCTTCAGGTCGGCTCGCACACGCTGCCCGCGGGCACGCGCGTCACGCCGTCGATCTACCTGACCAACCGCAACCCGCGCGCGTATGAGAACCCGCATGCGTTCGAGCCCGAGCGCTTCATCGGGCGCGCGCCCGACACCTTCTCGTGGATCCCCTTCGGCGGAGGCATCCGCCGCTGCATCGGCGCATCGTTCGCGCAGCTCGAGATGAAGCTGATCCTGCGCACGGTGCTGAGCGAGCTCGAGCCGCAGCTTCCCAGCGGCAGGCGCGCACGCCCGCGCGGCGAGCGCGTCAGGCGCCGCGCGATCACGCTCGTGCCGGGTGCGGGAGCGCGCGTCCTCTGGCGCGCAAGGCAGCGCGAAGCAGCTTGAGGAGGGCCGCCTCGCGGCGGCCTGGGGGGACGCGCTGTGGCGCTGCGCCGGCGCGTGCGAGCTCGGACGCGAGCGTCCCCGCCGAGGCGGGGGCTAGCTTCTAGGCATGAGCGCGACGACGCTTGAGCTCTCGCGCGAGCACGATCTCGCGCCGCCCACGCCCGAGCAGCTGCTCGAGCGCTTCGGCCTGGCCGAGTTCAGGCCGGGCCAGCGCGAGGCGGTTGCTGCTGCGCTCGCCGGTCGCGACAGCCTCGTCGTGATGCCGACGGGCGGCGGCAAGTCGCTGTGCTATCAGCTGCCAGCGCTCGCAGGCGACGGCCTGGTGCTGGTGGTGAGCCCGCTGATCGCGCTGATGGCCGACCAGCTTCACCGCGCGCAGCAGGCGGGCGTGCGCGCGGCGATGCTCGCGTCGGGGATGGCCGACGGCCACAACGCGCAGGCGCTGCGCGAGATCTCCAGCGGCGCGACGCAGCTTGTGCTCGCTGCGCCGGAGCGCTTTGCGTCGGTCGGGTTCCGCGAGGCGCTCGCGCGCAGGCGGGTGGCGCTGTTCGTGGTGGACGAGGCGCACTGCGTGACCGAGTGGGGCCATGACTTCAGGCCCGACTACCTGCGCCTGCACGACGCGATCGGATCGCTCGGCTGCGGCTACGCGCCCGGCGAGCGCCCGCCGGTGATGGCGGCGACCGCGACCGCGACGCCGCGCGTCGCGGGGGAGATCGCGGCGCGGCTGGGCCTGCGCGAGTGGGTCTCGGTGCGCTCGGGCTTTGACCGCCCGAACCTGACCTTCGACGTCGTGCACCTGCAGGGCAAGGGCGCGCTCGCGCGCAAGCGGGCGGCGCTCATGCATGTTCTGCGCGAGCGCGACGCGCGCCCCGCGATCGTCTACTGCGGCACGCGCAAGCACACCGACGAGCTCGCAGCGGCGATCGCAGCGGAGGGCATCGCGACGGTCGCCTACCACGCGGGCATGGGCGCGCAGGAGCGGCGCGCGAGCCAGGCGGCGTTCATGGCGGGCGACGCGGAGGTGGTCGTGGCGACGAACGCGTTCGGCATGGGCGTGGACAAGGCGGATGTGCGCACGGTCGCGCACTACGCGCTGCCGACGAGCCTCGAGGCGTACTACCAGGAGGCGGGCAGGGCGGGTCGCGACGGCGCGCAGGCGCGCGCGCTGCTGCTGGCGGCGCGCGTCGATCTCGGCAGGCTGATCCGCTTCAACGAGGAGCGCAGGATGAGCGTGCAGGACGTGAGGCGCTTCGTCGCGTCGCTGCGCGCGAGCGCGGACGGTGGAGCGCTTGCGATCGCGGCGGGGCAGCTCGGCGACCGCCAACGGGTGCTTCTGTCGGTGGCGGAGCGCGCAGGCGCGCTCGAGCTGCGCCCGGGCGGCAGCGAGGGGCTGCTGGTGGAGCTCACGGGCAGGGGAAGCCCGCGCCGGGCGTGGGATGCGATCAAGGCGGCGCAGGACCGCGGCTGGGAGTCCTACCGCTCGATCGAGCGCTACAGCGCGAGCGAGCAGCGATGCAGGCGCAGGCAGATCCTCGACCATTTCGGAGACGAGCGCGAGGCGGCGCCGACGGGGCGCTGCTGCGACGTGTGCGACCCCGATCCCGCGCTCGAGCTTGCGCTCGCGAGCGCCGCGCGCGCGCCGCGCAAGCGCTCCGCGAAGCGCGCGTCCTCGTCCGCGCGCCCGTCGGAGGCGGCGCTCGATGCGGTGGCGGCGGAGCCGCTGTCGGAGCTCGAGCAGGCGCAGTTCGAGCGCTTGCGAGCATGGCGGCTGGAGCGCGCGGAGGGGCGTCCCGCGTATACGGTCGCGAGCAACGCGGTGCTCGAGGAGCTGCTGCGCACGCGCCCTTCGAGCGTGAGCGAGCTCGCTGCGATCAGGGGCGTCGGCGAGGCGTTCTGCGAGCGCCACGCGGGCTCGCTGCTCGATCTCCTACGCGAGCTCGGCGCGGGCTAGTGCTGAGGGTCATCGTGCTCCTTCCCGCGGGCTCGCCGGCAGCGTCGCTGCGATTGCTTCGTCGAATGAGGAGGGGTCGGTGAACGAGCTCGGTTCGAGCCTGCGCATTCCTCGCCCTGCGCGTTCGATCAGGAACGCCGGCGTGCCGTTCAGGGCCTCGAAGTTGGCCGTCTGCGCGTCAGCTGCGAGCTGCTCGCGGAGGCGCAGATCCTTACGGTCCGCGGCCCAGCGGGTCAGGCCCAGGCCCGGCACCTGCCTGGCGATGCCCTGCAGGAAGCCCTCCGTGACGTAGCCGCTGCCCTCTGCTTGCTGCTCGCGGTAGAAGGTCTCGAGGAAGTTCCACATCCTGTCCTGCTTACCGGCGGCGAGCGCGGCGATCTGCTGATCGGCGAACACTTCGGGTTCGACGGTCGCGGTCTCGAGCGCCTGGTATTCGATCTTCAGCTTGCCGGCGCGCACCCACCTGCCGATGATCGACGGAAGCGCGCCGACGGTGAAGCTCCTGCACACAGGGCACTGCAGGTCGCCGAAGTACTGCAGCGTCACCGGTGCTCCCGGCCGGCCCAGGACGTTGCCACTCTGAGGGATTCCGCGCAGCATCGATGAGATCTGGGCGTCGGCGACCCTCGCTGCGCTGCTCTCGGGAGCGATCTTCTGCGCGGTGCTCTGGCCCGTGGCGATCAGCACCGCGACGATGCCCGTCAACGCGATCGCCGCGACCCCGGCGAGCAGATTCATCCGGGTCCGCCGCAGCGCGCTCGCAGCCTGCGCCTGCTCTCGTGCTCGACGCTCCGCTCGTGCGCGTTCTCGGCGCTGCGCGCGAGTCGCGCCCCTCGCATCGTGGTCAATCCTGCTCATGCTCACCTGGCACCGTCCCCTGAGGTCGTGGGCGAAACCTGCCGCTGCTGGGCCGTTCCTACTACAAATCATAGTACGTAATACCGTAGTATTCAATGGCCAGGTTGGACCCGATGGCGTGTGGTCTCGCAATGCCGAGTGCGATTGGTCCTTGTTCACCCGCGTGTGCGGTGCGAGGATCAGTCGATGCGAGTGGGTGGCGCGCGAAGCTGGGCCGACCCCTCGATTTGTGGGCTCACGGGTCTGCGAGCGCTCCAGCCACTGGGGCAGCGATGAAGGTCTTCATCGGCGGCGCTACCGGTGCGATTGGCGTCGCGGTCGTCGGCGAGCTCCTCGAGCGCGGCCACGAGGTCACCGGACTGACGCGCACGGCCTCGAAGCGGTCGCTGCTCGAACAGCTTGGCGCGAGCGCAGCCGTCGCCGACGCGCTCGACCGAGCGGCCCTTGGGGCGGCGGTGCGCGAGGCGGCGCCCGAGGGGGTCGTGAGCTTGCTCACCTCGCTCCCGCGCAACGGTCCGACGCGGATAGGCCATCTCGAGCCGACAAACCGCCTGCGGGAAGACGGCACAGGCAATTTGCTTGCAGCCGCGATGGCTGCTCGAGCACGCCGCTTCGTCGGCGAGTCGATTGTGTTCATCTACGGCTACGGCGATCTCGCGCCGGGACCGGTCACCGAGGCGCAGCCGCCGGGCGTCGAGAGCCACGCAGGCTTGCAGCGTGCGATCGACGCGATCGTCTCGAGCGAGCGACAGGTTCAAGACGCCACCGAGCAGGGGCACATCGAGGGCGTCCGCCTGCGCTTTGGGCTGTATCAGGGTGCTGGCGCGCCCAGCAGCCAGTACATGTTTCGGATGGCGGGCCGACGGCTGTTGCCCGTGATCGGGACCGGACGAGCTCTACATCCGTGGATCGAGCTCACCGACGCGGCGCGTGCCGTGGCCGATGCGCTCGATCGTGCTCAGCCCGGATCGGTCTTCAACGTTGTCGACGACGAGCCCGTCGAGTTCCGGGACTACGCCGCCGAGCTCGCGCGCCTCGCGGGCGCAAAACCGCCGCTCAGGGTGCCGTATCAGCTCGCGCGGCTCGCGATCCCATACGGCGCGATGTTCCTGTCGAGGCCACGCCTCCCGGTGTCGAACCAGCATCTCAAGCGCGAACTCGGTTGGCGCCCACGGTTCCCGAGCTACCGAGAGGCGCTCGCGCCACTGGCGAGAAGCAACGCCGACTGAAACGCCGGTAGCATGACGACCATTCCACAGAAGGAGCTGCGCAACAACGTCGGCAAGGTGCTGCGCCGCGCTGAGACGGGCGAGCAGTTCACGATTACCGTTTCCGGCCGGCCGGTTGCGGAGCTCGGCCCCGTCGCAAAGCGCCGCTGGGTCGGCGCAGCCGCTCTGAAGAATGTCGTCCAGACGCCGCCCCCCACGACGCTTGCCGACGACCTCGAGCGGTTTCCCGCAGCGGTCATTGACCCGTTCCATTGAACCGGGTCGTGCTCGACACCTCTGTCTTGATCTCAACCGCTGCCCCGGAGGGCGTCGAGGCTGCGATCAGCGTCGCATCGCTCGCGGAGCTCCACTTCGGTGTCCTCGTAGCGAAGGACCCAGACGAGGGCGCGCGTCGCGTACAGCGGCTCGGCGTCGTCGAGGCGACGTTTGATCCCCTCCCGATCGACACTGCCGTCGCGCGCGAGTGGGCTCGCCTGGCCGCTGCGATCTCGCAGCGGGGCGGGAAGTCACGGCGCCGCGCGATCGGTCTCGCCATCGCGGCAACGGCGAACGTTCACGGCGTGCCGCTCCTGACTGGCGACGACGCCGCCTTCGAGATCATCGGCGACCTCGTTGACATCTCCCCGTTTGACTCCTCCCGGCCCTGAAGTTCGCGTAGGCATCGCGGGCAGCCCGTGGACTTTCGGGCCGGGCCTCGGGGCCTCTTCAGTGGCCCGCCCGGAGAGCTAAGGTTCAGGATTAGCAGGGAATACGCCGACGTAGCTCAGCTGGTAGAGCACTTCACTCGTAATGAAGGGGTCCGGGGTTCGAGTCCCCGCGTCGGCTTGGCGTTCAGGGCGAATTGTTGCGGCGAACCGCCCGGCCACAGGCACTGCCCGTTTGCCCCGGGGCCCAGCTAGGCGTAGTCTCTCGCTAGACAACGCGTGTACGCCGCCGACCCGTGTGGTTGGCCTCTCGGTGCCGGGCATACGGACGAGAGATGGGATTGGCCCGGCCCCGACTGCAGAGTGTGCATACAGGTCAGTGGGTGGCGCCAAGGCGAGAAAGGGGTTGGCGGTGTCTGAGCAGAATGTGGAGGTCACACGACGGGGGCACGAGGCCCGTTCTGCAGGGCGAATAGGCGAGTGGATCGAGACGCTCGATCCACAGATCGAATGGGACATTTCGGGATATCCGGTTCCCGACTTCCCGGAACGAGGACGAGGTCGCGACTCGTTTGTGCGACACGTCACCAAGTACTGGTCACTCTGGAACGACTACTCGCAAACCGTTGAGAAAACGGTCGACCTCGGCGACGAGGTCCTCGTGATTTTGCGTGAGCGCGCTCGACTCCGAAACAGTGATGCGCTCGCGGATCGGCAGGTGGCCACGATCTGGACTATCCACGATGGTGTGCGCGTCCGCTTCCGCGCGTTCGAGCGTCCGGCCGACGCAATGAAGGCCGTGGGGATCGACCAATAACTGCTGGTTGACTGGCGCCGGGCAGACCCTCGAACGTGGCCGAACCGCCAGGGCCCGGCATAGGGCGGTCTCGAATCCCTCCGAACCTCGCCGAATCCGCCGATCACAACCCGTAATGAAGGGGTCCGGGGTTTGAGTCTCCGCTTCGGCTCTGGAGAACACGTGCGATGCGCTCGGTCGGGGTCAACTCAACGCCGGGGTCAACACGCTTAGGCGATGGGCGTCGCGTCGTCCCACCCTGGAGGCGGCTGGTCGATCATCTCGACGCTCAGGATCAGACCGTCGCGGAACTCGATCTGCTGCCAGAAGGCCGGGATTCAAGATCGATGTGTGCACCGCGTGAGCGAGCATGGCTGGATCAGCGCGTCAGTAGAGCGCCCTCGGGGCTGACCCTGGCCTCATCGATCGCCACCGTAAAGCTCTCGAAACCCGCTGCAAGCTCAGAGATCAGCTCACCAAGCCCGTCGTGACCGCGGAAGGCGTCGGTTCCGAACGCTGCGCCCATCGGACCGTTCCGCCATTCGCACTCGGAGTCATACAGCGGAATCAACGCTTCGATATCAAGCCCGCTGACTGCGGCGTACGACCGACGCGTGAGCGCGAGCTTCTCGGTGGGAGTCAATCGGTTCCTCCCGGTGCCAGGCCGGAGGTTGGCGAGCGCTCGGTCGGCGAGGGCGGTCATCTCATCGACACTACCCGAGTTGCTTGCCCCTGTTATCCGGGATGTCGCATGGTGTTACTGTGCCCGCAGCTAGAGGGGACCACACTCGGATGAGGGAGCCGGCGAACGTCACGTGCACGATGGGGGATGTTCGTGGCGGCGTGCCGTCCGTATCATCTACGCGTAAGCCATCTGGCCGATCGTGCTAAAGCCACGGTTAGGCGATGCTGACCTATGGCATCGCAAAACCTCGCAGGTTTGAGCGCCGAGCAAGCCCGTTTCGCTCGAGAGCACGACGCATACCTCGGCTTTGTCCTCGCTGAGGCGAATGCTGTCATGTACCGGGATGATCCGGGCACGACCCACAGGTGGGTCGTCGACCCCGCCGGGCATGTCGTACAAGACGATGCGTTTCGCAGCGCGTACAGCGCGCGCGCCTCTGTGTAAGCAGGCGCGGTGCGACCGGCTAGGGCTCGTCCTGCACGAGCACGGCCCGGGCTCGCCGAGGCCGTTAGGTGCCCCTCTTGACCTCCTGCACCAGCCACCCGTTCCCGTCGGGGTCATCGAAGCTGAGGAACGAGTTGTAGTCGCGGCGCTGAGGGTCGGGTCCTGGCGTCTGCCCGCTTTCGCCGAAGTGGTACGGCTCAGTGACCGCGACTCCCCGCTCGAGCAGCTCGGTGCGTGCGGCGTCGATATTGGTCACGATCAGATGTAGCCCGCGCACGCTGCCTGCGCGCTCGGGCTGCTTCATCACCGCGATCGAGCACGCCGAGCCGGGCGGGTGGAGCTGCACGACGCGGAAGTCCTCGCCCGCGCTGTGGTCGACGTGCAGCTCAAAGCCGACCCGGTCTATGTAGAAGGCCTTCGCGCGGTCCACGTCGGTGGCTGGGACGACAATCAGCTCTAGCTTCCAGTCCATGTGTTCGCCTCCATCTCGGTTGTGCAGACGCCTGTATGCATGGTTGCTGCGTCGCCGGCTGTAGGGTGGCGACGCACAGGTCACACATCACCGGGAGTAGCGGAGGAAAGAGATGGCTAAGGAGTTCAAGTCGTTCCTGCTCAGGGGCAACGTCGTCGATCTGGCGGTGGGCATCGTCATTGGCGCAGCGTTTGGGGCGGTCGTCACCGCTCTCGTACGCGATCTGATCACGCCGATCGTTGCGGCGATCATCGGAAAGCCGGACTTCTCGGCCCTGATGTTCACGATTCACAAAAGCACATTCCACTACGGGGACTTCATCAATGTGCTGATTGCTTTCATATCTATCGCAGCAGCAGTGTTTTTCTTTGTGGTCAAGCCGGTAAACACTCTGATGGCTCGGCGCAAGACCACCGTGGACGTGGAGTCTGAAACCCGACCATGCTCGGAGTGCTTGAGTGAGATCCCCCGCCTCGCGCGCAGGTGCGCGTTCTGTGCGTCGCCGCAGCAAGCCTAGATCGTGCTGGGCTCCGCGCGCTGAGAGTTCGCCGACCGTCTAGCCCGCGAGCCCGACGGCTTTGAGGGCGGCCTGCTCGTCGTAGAACTCTTGGTAGCGGGCGATCTTGCCCGCTCGCATGGTGAGCACCGAGTAGATCCGCGAACTGACCCTTACCCCGCTGGTCATACCTTGGGCGTGCTCGCGGGCGACAACGAGGACCTCATCACCGCAGTCGATGAACCGCTCCGCCTCGAACCCGTACTCGTCCCACTGCTCAAGCCACCGCTCAAACGACTCCAGTACGCCCTCGTGCCCGCGGTAGACGCGCCCGTCGGCGTGTTCGAGGTGCTCAATCCATTCGATATCGGGATCGCAGCTCTGCCTGATCACCTCCGGCAGCGCCGCCCGCAGCGCCTCCTTCTCCGAGGTTGCAGCTCCCGCGAACATGGCTTCGACGACCTCGACGTTCTCCCGAGACATCGCCTACCCCCTCGCCCTGCCACGCTGCTCGGCGACCGCGCGCCGCGCGTGATAGTCGGTGATCTCCACGATCAAGCCTTCCGTCCTCAGTTGACCATGAACCTGCGCGAGGGCGAATCGTATCCCAGCGGCACAAGTTCTCAGTGCCCGCTCGGTTGACCGCCTTCGCCGTCAGAGAGATCCTTCTCAACCACGACGTAGCTGCTGTGCTTCTCCACCACACGCTCGAGCGCCGGGTCCTCGTGTCCCGGTAGCACGACGAACCACCGGGGCGAGGCGTGCAGTCGCTCCCACTCATGCGGCGCAAGCGGGAGTGAAGACGTGCAGTGCGCTCGCGCGCACTCACACAAGAAGGCCACGCTCGGGACGTCCTGGCCGGCAAGCGAGGTTTCCCGGTCGAAGATCGCCTCGTTGACGTGCCGCGAGAGAACCTCGTTCTCGACGGCGCGGTCGGGGTGGCTCTCGCTCATGCGCCCCTATTTACCCGCGTAAATGCCCGAGAATCGCGCTGGACAGCGCCGATGTCGAGATGGACGGCCCGTAGCTAAAGAAGCGCGCGTCCAGATCCGATGTGTTGGCGTGGAACAACTCGTGCGTTCTCGTATTGGGCTTGCGCTTCTGGGGATCGCGACGTGCGTGCTAGCGCTCGGTTGTGGCTCATCGCGGCAGCCCGCGTCTTCCGCGGAGCAGCTCGTGCAGGTGAGCGAGGCGGACTTCGCGATCTCCGCGACTCATCGGCTGACCGCCGGAGACGTCGTCTTGCGGGTACACAACGAAGGGCCTGATCAGCACGAGCTCATCGTCGCGCGCGCGCCGTCCGCCCGGTTGCCGCTGCGCAGCGACGGCATCACAGTCGATGAGGAGGCGCTTGGGCACGCCGAGGTCGGCTCGCTGGAACCCGGCAAGGCGGGCGCGCTACGCGAGCTGAAGGTGCATTTCGCGCCGGGACGCTACGTCCTGTTCTGCAACATGACCGGGCATTACATGGGCGGCATGCACAGCACGCTGGTGGTGGCGCAATGATCAGAGGCGCCAAGGCCTTTCGTCCGTTCGCGCCTCGAAGTCGCAAGACGATCGCGGCGATCCTGCTCACGTTCGCGCTGATGTCGGCGCTGACGATCACGCTCTCGCTCTCCGCGACGGGACGCTCCCAGCATCGCGCGACCGTGGTGCAGGTTGCCGCGCGACAGCGCATGCTCGCGACGCGCTACGTCGAGGAAGTGCTGCTCCTGCAGGCGGGCCGGCATGCCGACCCGGCCGCCACCGCCGCGATCCTCACGAGCAGCGCGCATGCGCTTCTCGACGGCGGCACCGCGCCGGCGGTTCCGAGCGACGACGACGACACGAAGCTCTCCGCGGCAAGCGGCTCCGAGGTCCGCGCGCAGCTGATGCAGGAGACCCGGCTCGTGGCTGATCTGAGCGCGACCGGATCTGCGCTGCTGGCCCATCGGCCGCTTGCGCAGGTTCCTTTGAGAGCGCACGAGCACCTCGCCGTGCGCGACCCGATCCAACGGCTTCGCGTGCTCGCGGCGCTGACGTCGAACGTGTCGCTCAACGCCGCGCGCACGATCGCGCAGGCTGCCGACCAGAACATCTCAAATCTGATCGTCATGCAGATCGGTCTCGGCATTGGCGGTCTGCTCGTGTCGCTGCTGCTGGCTTGGGCGCTGATTGCCACGACCCGCAGGCAGGGTGTGCGCTTCCGCAGCCTCGTGCAGTCCTCGAGCGACCTCGTGATGATTCTCGGCGAGGGAGGGTGTCGCTACGCGAGCCCGTCGATGGCCAAGATCCTCGGCCGCGCCGACGCCGACCTTCTCGGCAGGCGCTATGAGGAGTTCGTGCACGACGAGGACCGTGCCACGGTGCGCGCTGCCGCAGAGCACGGCGAGCCTCGCGAGATCAGCTTCCGCGTACGCAAGGCTAACGGTGAAATGCGCCACCTCGACGCGCTGCTCACCGATCTGCGCGGCGACCGCCACATTCGCGGCGTGGTGCTGAACGCCCGTGACACGACCGAGCGCGTCGAGCTCGAGCGCGAGCTCGGCCTGCAGGCGCAGCGCGACAGCTTCAGCAGTCAGCTCGGCGAGGCGCTCGAGATGGCCGATGACCAGAACGACGCGCACGAAGTGATCGAGCGCGCGATGACCCAGATCTCGGCGAGCACTCCGATGGAGCTGCTCCTGTCCGACTCCAGCCGCGCGAACCTCGAGCGCGCCGCGATAAGCCCGACGGCCGACCCGCCAGGCTGCCCTGTGAAGTCTCCTTTCTCATGCGTGGCCGTGCGTCGGGGCAGTCCGGTCGTCTTCGACTCGAGCGAGATGCTCAACGCCTGCCCGAAGCTCCGCGACCGCGCCGGCGGCGCATGCTCTGCAGTGTGCGTTCCCGTCAGCTTCATGGGCCGCGCGCTCGGCGTCCTGCACGCGACGGGTCCCGAGAACCGGCCGCTCGGCAAGGAGCAGGTCGTGCAGCTCACAACGCTCGCCACTCAAGCGGGCGCCCGGATCGGAACCGTGCGCGCATTCGAGCGCACGCAGCTTCAGGCGTCGACCGACGGGCTCACCGGCTTGGTCAACCGGCGGGTACTCGAGCGCGAACTGCGCTCGATGCTCCACGCCGGTCGCCCGTTTGCGCTTGCGATCGCAGACCTCGACAACTTCAAGCAGCTCAACGACACCTATGGACACGCTGCCGGCGACCGCGCGCTGCGGCAGTTTGCGCAGATCGTGCATAGCGTGGTCCGCGAGGGGGATCTCGTCGCCCGTTGGGGGGGCGAGGAGTTCATGATCGCGCTCCCCGAGCTCGACTGTCAGCAGGCGGTCAAGATCCTCGAGCGGCTGCGCTCGGAGCTCGGCGAGGCACATGTCGGCGACCATCCACGCTTCACGGCCAGCTTCGGGGTCACAGACTCGAGCGTCGCCGACAACTTCGAGCAGCTGATGGCGATCGCCGACAACGGGCTCTACAGGTCCAAGGACGGCGGTCGCGACCGCGTCACGGTCGGGCATCCGTCGATCGACGGCGCCGATCTCACCGTGGTCCAGGGCCAGACGGTCCGCACGGGTGCCGGCGCGCGACGCGCGCCCGCCTTCCATGAAGCCGCCGAGGACGAGGACCCACCCGCAAGCGGACGCGAGATCCGCTAGGCGCGTGCGCGCCGCTCAGCCCGGGTGCGCGGTGAAGGGGAAGGGTCCCGCTCCGCAACCCGAGAAGCCTCCCGTCACCGTGCCGCTCACCGCTTCTGCCGGGCCGAAGCGACCTTGGAAGGCGGCCGGCCGAGTGGCATCCTCGAAGACGCCGTTCGCCGCGATGAACTCCCCGACGGCGGCCGGCCCCACCCCGAACTGTCCGCTGCCGCTTTCGCACCGGATCGTCGTGCTGAACAATTCGACGATCCTCCCCGACGCTGCGACCCGGAGTGCGACCGTGCCGCTCACGCCCGGCGCTTCTATCGTTCCGCTCCAACCGCCCGCGCGCACCGGCGTGCGCTTGGCCGGTGACAGCCGCCAGGTCAGGCGCTTCGATTGCCACCCGCAACCGGCAGGCTCTTTGGTCGGTGCGGGCTCCGACAGGATCGCCTGGCGCGGGCTGAGCAGCTGCCCATCCCACTCAGGTGAAAGCGGCGCACCCATCCCGATCCGGATCCTGATTTCAGTCGGTCGCCAGTTGATTCGCACGAGCGGCGGCGCACCCGGCCCGATGTAGCTCGCATGCGGATAGTTGAACGCATCGGTGGGCGCGAAACGGCCTGGACAGCGCAGCGGATCGCCGACCGTCAGTTCACGGATCGCGACGAGTCCATGCGCGCGGGTCAGGCTGAAGCTGAGTGGCAGTCCTTCGGGGCCGACGCCCTCCCAATCGCCCAGCACCGGTGGACGCGCCGGCTGAGCGCGCGCAGATGCCACGAGCGGCTGCGCCGCGAATGCGCCCAGCGCGACCAAGCAGCCGATCCAAGTTCTGCGATCCCCTACCATGCGCGGACGCTACCACCCTTCCTGCGCCACTATCTGAGCTGCCGAACGCCGGCACCGACGACAGGTCGCGGTGCGGGCGCCCCTCAGCGCGGTACCGGTCGGGCACCGCGCTGAGGGGCGTTCACTGATCCTGTGCCCGACGGCTTGGCCACGCAGCGCACACGAGATCACAGAGCAGCAGCTCCTGGTGCTCATCGCTGCTCACTTCGATCTCGCGAGTGACACGCGCGATGAGCGCCGTCGCGCGCGCCTCGCCCAACGGCCAGCTTTCGGCTGATCCCTGCTGTCGTTCCATTTCCCCCGCTCTCTTGCTTCATCGGATGACAAGAGCGTCAGCACATGTCTACCCTGAAACAAGTCCCTGCAAACGGCCGTTCTCGTCAAGCGGTGTTTTCGCCGAATGACTTCCAGGCGTGCGCCGCTCAGCTCGTCTCGACGATCAGCAGCGAGTTTCCGTCGGGGTCGCGGAACCAGAACATCGGCGGCACCGGCTCGCCCATCCGCGCGACCTCTGCATCCACGTCGACGCCGACTGATTTGAGCTGCGCGTGCGTAGCGTCAATGTCCTCGGTGGTCAGGCTGATGCCGGTCTGGATCCCTGTCGGGTCCTGCTGACGCGGCGGCGCGAGCGCGATCCCGGTACTGCCGACCGGCGGGTAGACCTCCACCCAGCGGTAGCTCTCGCCAAATGGAATGTCGGTGCGCTTCTCGAAGCCGAGTGTCTGCTCGTAGAACTCGATCGAGCGGTCCTGGTCGGTCGAGGGGATGATCACCAGGTTGATCGAGCCGATCCGGCTTGCTGTGGTGGTCATTTCCGTTCCTCCTTCGTAGTCGTTGCTTTAGCGGATATGACTTGTGGCGGCGCGAGAAATCATCGCTCGACCGCGCGTGACGCTACACCCCTCCAGGCGGACACGCAGGCGCTGCCTGGGCAGCTCCAGCTTATGGCTGAGAGGCCAGTGCTAATCGGGCCTGCAGCGTATGCGCCGGCGGGTCATACGTTCGTCCAGCCGGTGGCTCGCATGGGGTAAAAGACTGCGCGCCGCACCGATCCCGAGAGCGACCCAAACCGGGCTGCTCACGCCATGAATCCGCTCTCTCGATACAAGCCCGACCGCTCGCTTCGGCGCCCCGCGGTGAGGTCCTCCCAGGTAGCCCTGTGGGCCGCAGCCGCCGCGCTGCTGATCGCCGTGGGAACGCTCGGAGCCGTGCTCGCCGCGAGCTCGGTCGCTCACAGCGATGACTCCAGGGCGCGCCTCGCGTTCAGCTTCAGCGCGGCACAGGTCGCATCCACCCTCAAGCTGGCGATCCAGCACGAGGAAGACCTCGTCGTCGCCGGCCGCGCATTCGTGGTCAGCAATCCGCGCACCTCAGCGGCCGCCTTCGCGAAATGGGCCGAATCGGTGGGAGCGCTTCAGCGCTATCACGAGCTGCAGGACATCGGACTGCTCGTCCTCGTCGGGGATCGAGGGCTCCGAGCCTTCAGGGCACGGATGCTCGCCCATCCAATCCTGCCCTTCGACCGCCAGCCGGCCGAATCGAGAGGCAGCTTCGACGTCGTGCCGACGGGCAACCGTCCCTACTACTGCTTTGCAGCGGCGGGCCTCGTCAGGAACCCGGTCGCTGTCCTGCCGCCCGGCTTGGACTACTGCGCGCTCGAGCCATCGCTGCTGAGCGCACGCGACACAGCGAAGAGCAGCTATCTGCCCTTCAACGAAGGCGGAGTGACCACGCTCGCGGTGCAGACCCCGATCTACAGCACGGGCGTCGCTCCTTCGACGCTCACCGCTCGCCGCCACGCGTTCCTCGGCTGGCTCGCCGAGTCACTCGTGCCGCAGGTCGTGCTCCAGACCGCGCTTGCAGGGCACCCGAAGATGGCGGTCACCTTCCGCTATCGCTCCGATGGATCGGATGTGACGTTCAAAACCGGCGTCAGCAGCGCCGACGCCGAGCGCCTGACGATCGACCTGCACAACGGTTGGAGCGTCGAGAGCACACAGTCGGTCGCCAGCGGCGGCATTTTCGGCGACGCGCAGGCGCTGACGCTGCTGCTTGTGGGAACTGCGCTGGCGCTGCTGCTGGGCGCGCTGACGTTCGTCCTGGGAACCGGCCGCACGCGCGCGATGTCACTGGTCCGCGAGAAGACGAGCGAGCTCTCCTACCAAGCTATGCATGACGCGCTCACCGGCCTGCCCAACCGCAAGCTCGTGATTCAGCGCGCCGAGGAGATGCTCGCGCGCCGCGGCATCGTCACCGCCGCGCTGTACGTGGACCTCGACGGCTTCAAGCTCATCAACGACACCTTCGGCCACGCCGCCGGGGACGAACTGCTGCGTGTCGTCGCAACGAGGCTGCAGAACGCGGTGCGACAGGAGGACATCGTCGGGCGCCTGGGTGGCGACGAGTTCGTGGTTCTCCTCGAATCGCCCAGCGGTGACTCGCGCCCCGATCTCGTCGCCGAGCGTCTGATCGAGCTTTCACGCGAGCCGGTCGCCGTGGCCGGCAGCGACAACGTCGTGACCGTGAGCGCAAGCGTGGGAATCGCGGTGGGCCCGCGAACGAGCGTGGACGAGCTGCTGCGTGATGCCGACCTCGCGCTCTATGCGGCCAAGGCCGCCGGCAAGGACCGCTACATGCTCTTCCGGCCAGGCCTCGAGGTGATCGGCGGTGTAGCTGCCGAGAGCCGCTCGCTGGTCGCCGAGCCTCATCCCGGCGCGTAGCAGCTCCGCAGCTCGCGCCGACGTCCGGCTCAGCTGTAGGTGAACAGGTTGTTGACGCTCGCCGGCGAGAGGACTTTTGCGACCGTGGCCACCACGTGGACCGTCCCGGCTTCGTGCGCGGGCGCTTTCATCGTGCAGATCGTGCTGCTCGTGCAGTTGACGGCGGTCGCTTTGGCGTTGCCGAATTTGAACGTGGTCGCCGTGCTACCCGGGGCGAAGCCCGTCCCGGTCACTTCCACGCTCGTGCCCCCGCTTACGGAGCCGGAATTAGGAGTCACGCTTTCGATCACAGGCGTGTATTTGAAGCGATCGGCGCTCGAGATCGCACTCTGGCCCGCGGTGTTCGACACCCTTACGTCGAAGGTGCCCGCGGCCTGCGCCGGCGCGACCGCGGTGATCGAGGTGGAGGAGTTCACGGTGTAGGTGGTAGCGCCGAGCGCGCCGAAGCTGACCGCGCTCGCGGCCGTGAATCCGGTGCCTGTGATCACGACGCTCGTGCCTCCGGTGGTGGGACCGGATTTCGGCAGGAGCTTGGTGACCGTGGGCGGGAGCTGGTAGGTGTAGCGGTCGGCCGGGCCGGTCGCGCTAATGCCCGCCGGCGTCGTGACGACGACGTCCACCGTGCCGCTTCCGGGCGGCGCCGTGGCGGTGATCGACGTCGAGGATTCGACCGTGAAGCTCGTGGCTTCGTTCGCGCCGAACGTGACCTTGGTCGCGCCGCTGAGGTCGCCGCCTGAGATCGTGACGGTCGTGCCGCCTGTGCTTGGGCCCACTTTTGGGCTCACGCTGGTCACTGCGGGCACGGGTTCGCCGAATGCGAGCATGTGGGCCAGCCCGGCAGAGATGCTCGCGACTTTGCGCAAGCTGCTCACCAGCACGGGCACGGCGCTCGGGCTCCCGGTGGTGCCGTTGCCGAGGGTGCCGCGCTGGTTGGTGCCCCAGGTCATTGCCGAGCCCGAGCCAAGCAGTGCCAAGCTGTCGTCCCCGCCCGCGGCGATCGCGGTCACGCCCGAGAGCCCGCTGACCGCGACAGGCGTTTCTTCTGTTGGTTTGATCGTGCCGTTGCCGAGCTCGCCGAAGCTGTCTGAGCCCCAGGCCATCACTGTGCCGGAGCCCGTCAGCGCGAGCCCGTGGGTTGCTCCGGCGGCCACCGCCACGACCCCAGTGAGGTTGCCCACCGGAACGGGCAGCTTGCTCACGCCTTCTTCGACGGACGCGTTGGCGAGTTGGCCGGATTCGTCTGAACCCCAACCCTCAACGGTGCCTTTGCTCAGCAGCGCGAGGCTGAATTTGCCGCCCGCGGAGATCCCCGTGACGCCGCTGAGCCCCCCTTTGACCCCCACGGGCATCCGGCTCAGGGTCGTGTTCCCGTTGCCGAGCTGCCCGCTTTCGTTGTCGCCCCACGCCATCACCGTCCCGTTGGCCAGCAGCGCGAGGCTGTGGTTGGCGCCCGCCGCGATGGCCTTCACGTTGGTCAGCCCTTTCACTTCGACCGGCACCGTGCTTTCGAATGCTCCGCTGCCGGTGCCGAGCTGCCCGCTTTCGTTGTTGCCCCAGGCCATCACTTTGCCGTTTTTCAGTAGCGCGAGGCTGTGGCTTTCGCCGGCAGCCACAGCCACCGCTTCGCTCACGCCTTCGACCGCGATCGGCACGCTCGAGATGGTTTCGTTCTGGCCGTTGCCGAGCTGGCCGACTTCGTCGCTGCCCCACGCCATCACGGCTCCGTTGGCCAGTAGCGCGAGGCTGTGGGCTCCGCCCGCGGCGACCGCGGTGACGAATTTCAGCCCGCTGACGGACACCGGCACGTCGCTGAGGAAGTTCGCCGAGCCGTCGCCGAGCTGACGGAGCGCGTTGCTCCCCCAGGCCACCGCGTTGTACTTGGTCGTTGCGACGGTGAGGATCGCCGCATGGCTCGTAGCGGTTCCTGCTGCGTTCGTGAACAGCGCCCGGAACTGGTGGCCGTTTTCAGCAACCTGCGCGTTTTCGATCGTCAGCTGATTGGAGGTGGCGCCGGTGAGCGCGACCCAGGTGCTGCCGGCGTTGGTCGAGACCTGCCACTGGACGGTCGGCGTCGGGTAGCCCGATGCGCTCGCTTCGAAGACCGCGGTTTCGCCCGTCTCCACGATCGTGCTCGCGGGCTCCTGCGTGACGACCGGCGGGGCGTGGACGGTCAGCGTCGCCGCGGCGCTCGTCACGGCTCCGGCCGCGTTGGTGAACACCGCGCGGAACTCGCTGCCGTCTTCGGAGATGCTCGTGCTTTCGATCGTCAGCGTGTTCGACGTTGCCCCCACGATCGGGGTGAACGTCGCGCCGCCGTCGGTCGAGAGTTCCCATTGCACCGTCGGCGCGGGGAAGCCCGACGCGGTCGCTTCGAAGGAGGCGCTTTCGCCTGCGTCGCGCGTGATGCTCGCCGGCTGTTTGGTCATCGCCGGTTTGGCCTGCACGGTCAGCGTTGCCGGTTCGCTGTTCGTTTTACCCGCCACGTTCGTGTAAACGGCCCTGTACTCGTGTCCGTTGAGCGAGGTTTTCGCGCCTGTGATCGTCAGCGTGTTCGACGTCGCTCCACTGATGTTCGTCCAGGTCGTGCCGCCGTTGATCGAGAGCTGCCACTGCACAGTGGGCGTGGGCGCTCCTTCAGCCGCTGCTTCAAAGACGGCGTTCTGCCCTTCTTCGACCGTCATGCTTTCCGGCTGTTTGGTCACCACCGGCACCATGCGCACCGTGAGCGTGACCGCTTTGCTCGTCGCAGTGCCCACTTCGTTTTTGAAGACCGCGCGGAACTGGTTCCCGCTTTCGGAGACCTGTGCGCTGGCGATCGTGAGCTGCGTCGAGGTGGCTCCCGCGATCGGGCTGAAGGTCGTGCCGCCGTCGGTCGAGCGTTCCCACTGGACCGTCGGCGTGGGGGTCCCCGACGCCGTTGATTCGAACACCACGCTCTGACCCGCTTCCACCGTTTTGTTGGTGGGCTGTTTCGTGATCGCCGGGGCTTTGGTCGTCGCGATCACCGCGCGGCCGATCGGCCGCGCCGAGGCCGTGGCTCCCAGGGTGGCGATGATCACGAGCGCGAGCGCGGCGATAATCGCCGCCCTGACGCTGCTGGACTTCCTTGCCACCTCATCCCCTCCGTCTCGTGCTTGGACCCGGCTCGGGCGCGCCTGCTCCCGCAACTCGAGATGCGATCTCGGCGCAAGCTGACGAGCGAATCCCCAGGCCACCATCCTCCGGCCCCAGAGGACGCTACCGGGGCGCGTATGCGCAGTCAAGCCGATGCTCCACTCGCAGCGTCTTGACAACGGCCCCGCGCGCGGTGATCGTGCAGAGATGTGCCGCCTGTTCGCGATGAGCGCCGGGCGCGCGCGCGCGAGCGCCACCTTCTGGCTGCTCGGCGCGCCCGACAGCCTCTCGATCCAGAGCCGGCGCGAGCCGGACGGCACGGGCATCGGCTGGTTCGATCGCGAGGGTCAGGCGCAGATCAGCAAGCAGCCGCTCGCGGCCTACAAGGACGCGGAGTTCGCCAGGCGCGCGCACGAGCTGCGCTCGAGCTCGTTCATCGCGCACATCCGCTTCGCATCGACCGGAGCTCTCGAGCTTGAGAACACCCATCCCTTCGAGCAGGACGGCAGGCTGTTCGCGCATAACGGCGTGATCGGAGATCTGTCCGCGCTCGATGCTCACCTGGGCGGATCGCTACGCCTCGTTGGCGGTGAGACCGACTCCGAGCGCTTCTTCGCGCTGATCACGCGTGAGATTGCAGCGCACCAGGGGAACGTCGCGGAGGGCATCGCGGCCGCGAGCAGCTGGGTGGCGGCGAACCTTCCCGTGCTGGCACTCAACTTCGTGCTGCTCACTACGCACGAGCTGTGGGCGCTGCGCTATCCGGACACCCATCCGCTGTACGTGCTCGAGCGCGCTCCCGGCTCGCCGCTCGAGCATCGCAGCAGCTACGGCAGCCGGGTCAGCTCAGAGCAGGCCGGCGAGCTCCCGCTGGTGGTGATCGCGAGCGAGAGGATGGACTCCGATCCCGGCTGGCGGCTGCTGGGAGGCGGCGAGCTGCTGCACGTCGCGCCGACGCTCGCAGTGGACTCGACGCGGCTGCTCGAGGCTCCCCCCGCGCAACCGCTCACACTCGCGGATCTCGGTCCTCGAGCGCGCGCGTCGCAGGCGAACCTCGAGCGCAACTGAGCCGATCGCGCTAATGCACCCCGATGACCTGCCGATAATTGGGGCATGCGCCATCGACGCGGAGCGCTCGCCCTCGCTGTGCTGCTGCTCGTCGTCCTCGTCGCGGTGCTCGCGGTCACACGGGGCGGCAGCGGTGCGCCGGGTGCGACGCCGGTGGCTCAGGCCGCATATCTGACCTCGCGCTCACCCGGGTTTCGCTTCTCGATGACGGTGTCGGTCAGCGTCGCAGGGCACAGCTTCACCCTCGACGGCGGCGGCGCGCTCGATGAACGCGACCGCGAAGGCTCGATGAGCTTCTATGTCGCCGGCAGGTCGATCGAGGAGATCATCAAGAGCCCTTACGTCTACGTGAAGGTGCCGCCCGGTGCATCCTCGGCGCTCGCCGGCAGCAAGGAATGGATCGGCGTCAACCTCGACGCCTACAGCCAGGCCTTCGGCGTCAGCTCGCCGCTCAGCGGAAGCTCGGCCGGGCCCACCGAACTGGTCGGCTTCCTGCGCTCGAGCGGAGCGGTCAAAACGCTTGGCGAGGAGACCATCCGAGGGGTCGACACGACGCACTACCACGTGCTCGCCGATCTAGCGCGCTACGCCGCGACGCTCCCGGCCGCGAAGCATGCGAGCGCGCGAGCGACCGCGCAGCTCCTGAAGCACGTCACCGGCTCGAGCACGCTGCCCCTCGACGCCTGGATCGACGGCCAAGGGCGCCTGCGCCGGGTCGCGAGCCAGCTCGAGCTGTGCACCCCGGTCGGCAGGCTGCTCGAGTCCTTCAGCGTGGATCTCTACGACTTCGCGCGCCAGCCCCCGGTGCACGCGCCGGATGCCTCGAGGGTGAGCGACATGACCGCCAAGGTCCAGTCGCAGGCCTCGCGGGCGCTTTCCCGCTTCGCCTGCAAGCCGTAGTCCTCGAGCGCTCGCGCGGGGCTGCGCGCGCCGCAGGCCCGCTCACCATCTGCCAGACTGCCCAGCCCGATGGGTCAGGGCAACGAGGCGATCACCCCCGAGCTGAGCGCCACGCGCCTGCCTGGAACCTTCCCCGGAAATCTCGGGATCGAGCTGACGGAGATAACCGACGAGCTCGTGCGCGGGCGCATGCGCGTCGATGAGCGCCACCTGCATCCCGAAGGCTATGTGCACGGCGGTGCATGGGTCGCATTCGCGGACACCGTCGCCGCATGGGGAACGCTGCGCCGCCTTCCCGAGGGGCGCGGGTTCACGACGGTCGAGCTGAAGACCAACGTGTTCGCCTCGGCCACCGCCGGCGATGAGCTGACCGCGGTCGGTGAGGCGCTGCACGTCGGCTCGCGCACCCAGGTCTGGCAGGTCCGGGTCTTTCGCGGCGAGCGTCTCGCCGCGAACTTCCTGTGCACGCAGATGGTTCTTTGAGCGGCTGCTCGCCCATGTAGCGTTAGTCGTCCATGGATGGCTCAGATCAGCCGAGGGTGGGCCTCGTGCTCGGCGCGGGCGGCGTGCTCGGCGGCGCGTGGCTCACGGGAGCGCTTGCCGCGATCGCGCGCGAGACGGGTTGGGATCCCGGCAGCTCGCGCTACATCGTGGGCACCTCCGCGGGGTCGATGGTCGGTGCCCTGCTCGCCTGTGGCGTGCCGCCATGGTTCATGGCGGCGCACTCCTCCGGCCAGCGCCTCGCGGCGCCAGCCGATGCGCGCGACCACGTAGGCGCCCGGGTCGAGAGCCCGGACGGGTCGAGCTCGCGCCTGCTCCGCGGCGCCCCGATGATCGGGCCGGGCTCCTGGCGTTTGGCGCTGTCCTCGCTTGCCCGTCCCTACCGCTACTCGCCGGCGACCGTCGTCGCAGGCTGGCTGCCGCGCGGGCTCATCTCCACGCAGCCGTTGCAGGAGACGATCCGCCGCGTGTGCGGCGAGCACTGGGCGCCGCATCCCAATTTCTGGGCGATGGCCGTCGACTACCAGACCGGGCGCCGCATCGCCCTCGGCCGAGCAGGCGCGCCCGACGCGGAGCTGGGCGCCGCCGTCGCAGCCTCCTGTGCGATACCTGGGTTCTTCAGGCCCGTGGAGATCGCCGGTCGCCGTTACGTCGACGGAGGCGTGCGCTCGGTATCGAACCTCGACGTTCTCTTCGATGAGCGGCTCGATCTGGTGATCGCGCTCAACCCGATGTCATCGCTTCACAGGGGCTCCTCGGCCTCGCTCGGCGAGCGCGTCGCTTTCGCGATCCGCCAGGCGTCCGGGAGGCGCCTCGCAAGCGAGGCCTCGCGCGTGCGCGCGGCCGGAACCGAGGTGATCCTGATCCAGCCGACCGTCCACGATCTCGATGCGATGGGAACGAATCTGATGAACCGGAGCAAGCGTCGCGCGGTGATCGAGACGGCCGCGCAGAGCGTCGGCGATCACCTGCGTGCGTCACAGGCGGGGGAGCGGCTCGCAGCGCTCCCCGCAGGGATCCCCGCGCTCGTACGCAAGCCGCCGGGCCCCGTTCGGGCATTGCCGCCTTTCTCAGAGCTCGCGCGCGCCCGATTCGCCGGCGCGCCGGCACCGACGACGGCCGGCTGAGCGCACAGCGGCCGCCGCCACCCGCGCTCAGCCGCCGAGCAGTGCGGCGGCCACGCGCTGCGGCGCTTCGAGCGGCGGCCAGTGGGCGACGTCATCCAGGGCCGTGAACGGCGCGCTTGGAAGCCGCTCGCGGATGCGCTGCGCCATGTGCGCTCCCGATATCGGGTCGAGCATGCCCCACACGAACGCGACCGGCACGTCGGTGGACTCGAGCGCGGCGATCCAGCGCTCGCCGTGGAGTTGACGGTCTGACATGTAGCGGATCAGCCGGTGCGCGATCAGCTGGCCGTGCTCGCGACTCGTCGCGAGCCATATGTCCGCGCTGTCGCCGGCGGCGTCGAAGTGCTCCGCGAACGTGGGCCTCAAACCCGCGGTGAAGAGCTCCTCGTTCAGCATCTCGCTCACGCGCGGCCCCTGCTCGGGGTCGAGCAGCATCGTCTGGGTGGGCTCGGGGCGGTGCAGTTCCGGATACAGGCCGCCGTTGAGGAAGTGCACAGCCGCCAGGCCGACCGCGAGCGCGCCTTCGGCCGCTCGTGCGAGCAGCTCCTGCGCGACCGACACCGCGTAGTCATGCGCGACCACGACGCTCGTCGTGACGCCGTCGCGCGCCCACAGGGCCTCCACGAGGTCGGCCTGCTCGTGCAGCGAGTAGTCGTGCTCCGGCGGCTTCTCGGAGGCTCCGAATCCGAGGAAGTCGGGCGCCAGTAGGCTGTGGTTTGCGGCGATCGCAGGCGCGAGCTTCGCCCAGTCGTGCGATGAGCTGGGAAACCCGTGCAGCATCGTCATCGTCGGCCCCGCGCCCATCCTCGCGACGAACACGCCGCGCTCGCGGCCGCCGAGGGGCAGCGTCACCCGCTCGCCGTGCTGCCACCAGGTCTCCACGCCGCTCACGTGCGGATTATCGCGCCGGTACACGCTGCCTGCGCCCGCCGGCGCCTATTGGAGATCATGCGCATGTGAGCCGAACTCCCCCGGAGCGCTCCGTCCATCCGGCCCGCGAGCAGCTCGCGCCGTTCGCTCGCAGGGTCGGCCTGCTGGTGGCGATCGTCCTCGCGCTGCTGATGCTCGGCGCCGCCGCACTCGCGCTCAGCGAGGAAGTCGGCCTGTGGTACGGGGTTCGCTGGGCGCTCGATACCGCGGCGACCGTCGGCGGCTTTCCGCAGCCGCGCACGCTCGCCGGACAGGTGATCCACGTGGTGCTGATCGTGGTGGGCGTCGGTACGCTCTTCTACGCGCTGGCAACGATCGCCGAGTTCTTCGTCGCCGGGCATATCGGGGATCTGCTCAACGCCCGCCGTCAGCAGAAGATGATCGACTCGCTCACCGACCATCACATCATCTGCGGCTTCGGTCGCGTCGGGCGCCAGGTGGCGCGCGATTTGCGCGGCGCGCGCGCAGCGTGCGTCGTGGTCGATTCGAACTCCGAGAACCGGCACGCCGCGGAGGCCGATGGCATCTCCTTCCTCGAGGGCGACGCGACCGCTGACGAGGTGCTGCTCGGAGCGGGGATCAGGCGTGCCCGCTCGATCATCGCGTGTGCGGACTCGGACGCCGACAACGTGTTCATCACGCTCACCGCGCGCGAGCTGCGCGCGGACATCGCGATCATCGCTCGCGCTGCCGTCGAGGACACCGAGAAGAAGCTCAAGCGCGCGGGAGCCGATCGTGTGATCTCGCCATACAAGGCGAGCGGCACCGAGATGGCTCGCCTCGCGCTGCATCCGCAGCTCAGCGGCGTCGTCGATGTCGACGTCGAATACCGCCTCGAGGAGATCGTCGTGGACAGCGGCTGCGAGGTGGTCGGCCAGACCGTCGGCGATATCCGCGGTGGCTCGATCATCGTGGGCGTGCGCCGCGGATCGGACTTCCACCCGCAGCCGCCCGCCGAGACGAGGCTGCTGGCGGGGGACACGATCCTCGCGATGGGCACCGCGATGGCGCTCACGCGCCTCGAGGGGCTTCTCGAAAGCGGCCCGCGCGCGCACTGAGAGGGAGCCGCGCGAAGCCCGGCGGGCGGTGCAGGCACCGTCTCGAAGCATCCACCTTTGCGCCTATCGTGCTCGGCTCGTGTCCGATCGATCATTTTCAGCGACGCTCGACGGCGGCGATGCGGTCCTGCGCTTCCCATACGACGATCGCCTGCGCCGCATGCTGCGCGCGATCCCCGGCCGCCGCTGGGACGCGGTGGAGCGTGCGTGGCGTATCCCGCTCGAGCCGGACAGCGCCGAGTCGCTCGCCCGACTGCTCGCCAGCCTCAGCGCCGCGCCCGAGGTGAGCGGCGCGCTCGCGCGTGCGCTCGAGCGCCGCAGGGCCAGGCGTCGGCGAGACGTGTGCCTGATCGAGCTCGCAAGGCCGGAGGAGGACTGGCGGCTGACCTTTGCCACCGACCTCGGCGGCGAGGCCGTGCGGGCGCTGCTCGAGCACCCCGACGCGCGCACTCTGCCGGTGCTCGGGCGAGCGCTGCTGCCGCTCGACGAGCGCTCGGCGGAGCTGGTCGAGCTGCTGCGCTCGCGCGCGCAGGTGCGCGTCAGCGAGGCGGCCGCCCGCGCGCTGTCACCCTCGCGCCGGGCGGGCGAGCCCTCCGCCGGCGACGGCGCGCGCGCAGACCACGAGCCGCGGCCGCTGCGACACGACGTCGAGTTTCGCCGCGACCGCCATGGCGGACACTGGATCATGGTCGCGCCCGGCCACGCGGCGCTGGCCCGTGCGCTCGCGGGCCGAGCCGGCCTGCGTGCGCGCGAGGGCCCGGCGGGGACGCTTGGACTCGCCGCGATCGAGCACGACGCCGAGCAGATCGCCGCGCTGCTCGAGAGGCTCGAGGCCGCGAGCGTCGAGCAGCGGGTCATCGCCTGGCTTGAGCGGGCGAGGACCTGGCGCGGCAACATCGAGGTCGAGGGTCCGCGCGAGGCGCCGGCGTTCGTGCTGCTCGGCGACTTCGAGCGCCTGCCCCGGCGGGTGCGCGAGCTCGCCACCCGCTCACCGGGCGGCGCGAGCGTTCCGCTGACGCTCGAGTGCTGGCGGCTGCTGCGCGAGCAGCTCGACGGCTGGCCGAGCGCTTCCGCCAGGCGCTGCGTCACGGCGCTCGAGGAAGGACGCCCAGCGCCGCCTGCGGTGCTCGAGCTCTCCGCTGTGCACGAGGATCCGACGCTCGTGCTGGCCCCGGGCCACGACGGCACGCTGCTCGAGCGCTTCGCCCGCCTGCGAGGTGCGCTGGCTCCCGCGCGCCGCGGATCCGCGCACGAGCACAGCCGGCTGCCGGCGATTCGCGCCGACCCGTTCTGCGTCCCCGAGCTCGACGCGCTGCTCGCTGGCGCGCGGGTCTGGATAGCCGCCGACGCGCTCGCGCTGCTCCAGGAGATGCGCGAGCAGCACGCCCGTGCCGCGGGGCTCGTGGAGCTCTCCTGCGCAACGGAGGCGCCACTGGAGCTGGCGCGCCTCGGCGGTGAGCTGAAGCCCTTCCAGCGAGCCGGCGTGAGCTATCTGCTCGCCCAGCGTCGCGCCTTCCTCGCCGACGAGCAGGGGCTCGGCAAGACGATCGAGGCGCTCGCGACGCTCGAGGCCGACAACGCGTTTCCCGCGCTCGTCGTCTGCCCGGCCTCGCTGAAGCTGAACTGGCTGCGCGAGATCGAGCGCTGGCTGCCCGACCGCAGCGCCGCGGTGCTGCGCGGCAACGGCCGCGGGGCGCCGATCGCGCCGGCCGACGTGACGGTCGTCAACTACGAGATCGTCTCGGCGCGGCTTGAGCAGCTGTGCGAGATCGCGCCGCGCGCACTCGTGCTCGACGAGTCCCATCACTGCAAGAACGCGGCCGCAAAGCGCACGCAGGCGGTACAGCGCCTGGCGGGCGCTGTACCGCGTGACGGGCTCGTGCTGGCGCTGAGCGGAACGCCGGTGATCAACCGTGCCGCGGAGCTCGTGTCCCAGCTTCGCATTCTCGGGAGGCTCGAGGACTTCGGCTCGGGCGCGCGCTTCAGCGAGCGCTTTCAGGGTCCCGACGCACACGTGCGCCTGCACTGGCATCTGCGTGCGCGCTGCTTCGTGCGCCGGCTGAAGGCCGACGTCCTGCCGCAGCTGCCCGCCAAGACGCGCGCGGTGGTCCCGGTGGAGCTGGACAACGAGCCGGAGTACCGGCTGGCGGAGCGCGATCTGATCGCGTGGCTACAGACACAGCCGCTGGATCTGCGCGAGCTCGACGCGAAGGTCGCAGCCGCCCTGCGCGCGGAGCGGCTCGTGCGCCTGAACGCGTTGAAGCTGCTCGCTGCGCGTGGCAAGCTGCACGCGGCGCTCACCTGGATCCACGACTTCTGCCACACCGGAGAGCGCCTGGTCGTGTTCGCCCACCATCGTGAGATCGCACGCGCGCTGCTCGATCGCTTCCCCACTGCGCTGCACGTGCTCGGCGAGGACAGTCACGCCGCGCGCGATGCCGCCGTGCGCGCGTTCCAGGCAGAGGACCACGCGGGCAACCAACTGATCATCTGCTCGATAGAGGTCGCGGGTCAGGGGATCACGCTCACCCGCTCCTCCAACGTCGTGTTCCTCGAGCTCGACTGGACGCCCGCCAAGCACGACCAGGCCGAGGACCGCTGTCACCGCATCGGCCAGCATGACGCGGTGAACGCCTCCTACCTGCTAGCGGCGGGCACGGTCGATGAGACGATCGCGAAGCTGCTCGAGCGCAAGCGCGCCGTCATCGGCGCGGTGACCGACGGGCGCGAGCGCGACGAGGAGGCGGTGATCGACGGCCTCGTGCGCGAGCTGCGCGGCACGCCCTACAGGCATCTGCGCTCGGTCGCGTGAGCGCCTACATGTTCAGAGACAGCTCGTCCATGATCGCCGCCCATGTTTCGACTGCTCTCGCTTCGCCGTCGGTGAGCCGCACTTCGATCTGCGCAGAGCTCTTGAGCATCCCACGCTCGTCAGCCTGCTCGTAGGAGCCGAGCATCGACGGAAGTTCGCCAAGCGCCACCCAGGCCGGGACAAAGCGAGCGTCGTAGCTGATCGTCGCCGCGCCAAGCGAGCGCCAGCCGTTCGCTCCCCAGGCCCTCACGTCCGCGCACAGCTGTGGCGCTCGCATGGTCGAGAGCACCTGCAGTTTCGCGCCGTAGTCGTGGATCGTGCGCGTGAGCCTGCGATTGCTCCAGCGCAGGCTCCTCGTCGCGCTGATGAAGCGGCGCACGGCGGCGAGATTGGGCCGGATCGCGACGTGAACCATCGCGCCGATCACCTCTTCGCGCAGCTGCGCCGATTCTTCGTTCTGGGGAGAGCCCGCGGCCGCATGCGGGCATTCCCGCCGCACGTCCCTGAGCACTCCCAGCGGCGCCGCTTCCGAGGCCTTCAGGTGCGAGCCCGCGACCTGTAGGAGCGCGTAGTTGGCCTGTATGTAGGTTCTCGTCGCGGATATGTCGGCCGGTGAGGCGAGCGCCGAGGCGGCGGGCAGCGCGATCAGCGCGAGCACCGAGAGCAGCGCGAGCGTCCGGCGATGAGAGGGTTGCGGGCTGATCAGTGCAGCGTACGCAACCGGACCGGCGGCCGAGCCACGCCGAAATTGCTAAGGATCAGGGTCAACAAGATGCGAAGGTATGGATATATCGTGCTCGCCGTCACGGCGATCGCGTGGGTGACGGTCGCGATCGCGCTCGGCACCGCGAGCCCCGGCTCGCACACGTCGGTGCCGCCGAGCGGCGCTTCCCCCGCGTGCCTGCCGCAGACGCTCAGCCACAGCGCGGCGCTTGCTGGGAGCTCGGTGTCGGTCTCGCCGGCGCCGGGAACCGACACCGCGAGCCCGAACACGCAGGTCAGCTTCCTCGGCATCCCGGTCACGGACGTGCGCGCGATCTCGGTCGAAGGCTCGCGCAGCGGCTACCACCACGGCCACCTGTCGGGCTATTTCCAGGGCGACGGCGGCAGCTTCGTGCCCAGCAAGCCGTTCGACGCCGGCGAGCGTGTCGAGGTCAGCGCGCTGATCGGAGCCCCCCCAAGCGCCCGGCGGGTCTCATTCGGCTTTCGCGTCGCGACGCCATACCCGGCGGGCACGATCCCGGCATTTCCCAATCCACCCGCCTCGCCGGCCGCCTATCAGAGCTTCGTCTCCGCGCCCGGCCTGCACCCGCCGCTGCTGTCGGTGACCGAAGCCGACCGCGACCCGAAGGCGGGCGAGGTGATGATGACGACCGGCCCGGGGCCGGGCCAGTACGGCCCACTGATCTACACCCCACAGGGGCGGCTCGTGTGGTTTGACCAGTTGCCCGCGGGCGTGAGCGCGCTCAACCTGAGCGTGCAGGGCTATGAGGGGCAGCGCGATCTCACGATGTGGCAGGGTCACGTGCTCGCGCTCGGCTTCGGCGAAGGCGAAGACATCGTCGTGGACCGCAACTACCAGACGGTCGCCGCGGTTCGCGCCGGCAATGGCTATCAGGCAGACCTCCATGACTTTCAGATCGCTCCGCACGAGGTTGCCTACATCACCGTCTACAACCTCATGCGCTGCGACCTCGCGCCTGTCGGCGGCGGGCGCAACGGCGTGATCGTGGACACGGCGGTGCAGCAGATCGACATCAAGACGGGGCTGGTGCGCTGGGAGTGGCACAGTCTCGACCACGTGGGAGTGAGCGAGTCCCACGCGCCGGTTCCGGCCGGCGCCGCGCCGTGGGACTTCTTTCATCTGAACTCGATCGACGTGCAGCCGAGCGGGCAGCTGCTGCTGTCCTCGCGCAGCACCTGGGCCGCGTATGAGCTGAAGGCCGGGAGCGGCGAGATCATGTGGCGCTTGGGCGGCAAACGGAGCAGCTTCACGATGTCCCGCGGCAGCGAAGTCGCATGGCAGCACGACGCGCGCCTGCGCTCGGACGGGACGCTCACGATCTTCGACGACGGCTCGAACCCGCGCGTGCACTATCAGTCGCGAGGGCTGCGCCTGGCGGTCGATCCGACCCGCCACAGCGCGCGCCTGGTTCGTACCTACGTGCATCCCGGGGCGCCGCTGATGTCCGACAGCCAGGGCAACATGCAGACGCTGGCGGACTCGAGCGTCGTGATCGGCTGGGGTTCGGTGCCGAGCGTGACGGAGCTCTCGAAGGACGGCGCGCCGCTGCTCGACGCTCACCTGCCGCCCGGCTGGTCCTCCTACCGCGCCTTCCGCTTCCCCTGGTCCGGGCACCCGCTGTGGCTCCCCGGGGTGAGCGCGAGAGTGCTCGCGACCGGTGACTCGACGGCGATCTTCGCGAGCTGGAACGGAGCCAGCGACGTGGCCGGCTGGCGCGTGCTCGCCGGCGCCTCGCCGGGGGCGCTAGTGCCCCGCGCGATGATGCGCGACAGCGGCTTCGAGAGCTCGATCACGATCCCCGACGCGTTCGCGTACGTCGCGGTGCAGGCTCTCGGAGCGCGCGGTCAGCTGCTCGGGACCTCCCAGACGGTCCCGTCACAGAAGCCTCCGACGCCGCCGAAGGCGGGTTGAGGTGCCGGCGGCCAGGGGCGTAGCCGCAAGCGCGGCGGCGCCAGCGCCCGCGATCCGGCTGGCCGGCGAGCGCGGGGCTTCGCCCTACAGCTCCGCCGGCTCGCGCCACGGGCTTCTGCTCGCGGTCTGCTGCCTTGCCCAGTTCATGGTCATCCTCGACGTCTCGATCGTCAACGTCGCGCTGCCGTCGATCCAGCGAAGCCTCAGCTTCAGCGAATCGCAGCTGCAGTGGGTCATCAACGCCTACACGATCACCTTCGCGGGCTTTCTGATGCTGAGCGGTCGCGCCGCCGACCTGCTCGGCGCGAGGCGGACGTTCATGACCGGGCTGCTGGTGTTCTCGCTCGCGTCGCTGATGGGAGGCACCGCGGTTGATCGGCAGGTTCTCGTCGGCGCGCGCGCGCTGCAGGGCCTCGGCGGCGCGGTGATGGCGGCCTCCTCGCTGGCGATCATCACCTCCTCGTTCGCGGCGGGCGCCGAGCGCGTGCGGGCAATCGCCCTGTGGGGTGCGATGAACGGTGCGGGCGGCGCCACCGGGACGCTGCTCGGCGGGATCATCACCCAGGAGCTCACCTGGCGATGGGTTCTGCTGATCAACCTGCCGATCGGGATCGCCGGCGCGCTCGTGGCGCGCGTGGTCGTCTCCGAGCGCCGCCACGCAAGCTCCGCCGGCAGCTTCGACCTCGCCGGTGCGCTCGCCATAACCGGCGGGCTGCTCGCGCTCGTCTACGGCATCGTCGACGCGGGAGCGCACGGGTGGGGCGCGCCGGCGACGCTCGGTCCGATCACGCTCGGCCTGCTGGCGCTCGGCGCCTTCGCAGTGATCGAGCACCGCATTGCGGCCGCACCGTTGGTGCCGCTGCGCGTCTTCTCGAACCGCCTGCTGAGCGTCGCGAACCTGGTGGTCCTCGCCTTCAGCGCCGCACTGTTTCCGATGTGGTACTTCTGCTCGTTGTACCTCCAGAAGGTGCTCCACTGGGGTGCGCTCGACGCGGGGCTGGCGTTCTTGCCAATGGCGCTCACGATCATGGCCTGCGCGACGCAGGCGGGGGCGCTCGTGGCTCGCTTCGGCGCGGGCCCGGTGCTCGGTTGCGGCCTGAGCCTGATGGCAGCCGGCATGGCGCTGTTCGGGCGTGTCCCCGTCAACGGCGCGTACGTCTCGGATTTCATGGCGCCCGGAATGCTGGTGTCGGTCGGCATCGGCCTGTCGGTGGTGCCCTCGACGATCGCCGCGACCGCCACGGCGCCACCCGGCGAGGCGGGTCTGGCCTCTGGTCTTGTGAATACCTCACGCCAGATGGGCGGGGCGCTCGGCCTGGCGATCCTCACCTCGCTCTCGGCGCTGTATGCGAGCCATCTGACGAGCGCGGACTACCGCGCGCCGATCCTTGCCCTCAACGACGGCTACCGGCTCGCGTTCTTCATCGGCGCGGGCTTCGCCGCCGCGGGCGCCGCGCTCGCCTTCAGGAAGATCCCGCGCGCCGTCCGCCCGCCCGCGCCGCGGCCGGTCCCGGTGGACACAGCCGATGCGCCGCCGCCCGCAGCTGTCGCCGCCACGGAGCCGTCAGGCGGCGAGCCCCTCGAGCGAGCTCAGCCGGGTGCCGCGCAATCGTCGCCCGCGGAACCGCCGGGCGAGGGCGCGACGCCGGCGCCCGAGCAGGAGCCGAAGGGCGAGCCGCCCGCAGCGCACGCGCTCGCAGCGCGTCCGTCGCGCAGGCCCGTGACGAGCGTCACCTTCACGCTCGCCGAGGGTGCGCACTGGCCGCTCGCGGCCGGCACGATGACGACCCGCATGGCG
>JAXDGS010000111.1:0-3494 GCA_034664905.1 Solirubrobacteraceae bacterium
GGATCAAGCCGGGCCAGACCGTCGAGCTCGAGATCGACGGCATCGGCACGGTCGCGAACACGATCGAAGGCTCGACCCCCGGGAGGTTCTGACCATGCTGCGCGCGGACGCCTGATGGTCACGCGAATCGGCCACGTCGCGCTGCACGTGCGCGACGCCGACCGCTCGATCGCGTTCTTCGCCGCGGTGCTCGGACTGCGCGTGACGCTGCGCGACGGCGACCGGACGTATCTCACCTGCAACGAGCGCCACCACGAGCTGATCCTGATCGCGTCGGGGGAGCGCGGGTATGACCATGTCGCATTCGAGGTCGCCGACCTCGAGCGCGTAGAGGCCTCGCTGCGCGCCGGCGGCGCCCAGGTGCTCGGCTACGAGGACGAGCCCGGCGTCGAGAGCGCGCTGCGCGCCGTGATCCCCGGCGGGCATGTCGTGAAGCTCTTCACCGGCATGCAGCGCGTCCCCGACCCGGCGGGCGCTGACGGCGCGGTGAAGTTCGAGCACGTCTCGCTGAACCTGCGCGACCTCGCCGGGATCGAGCGCGTACTGCTCAAGCATCTGGGCTTCCGGCTCTCCGACCGCGTCGGGCCGATGCTGTCATGGCTGCACTGCGACGAAGACCACCACGGCGTTGCCCTCCAGCGCTTCCCGGCCAGCCGACTGCATCATTACGCATGGGCGTTTGCGGACTTCGAGGCGCTCGGCCGGGTCGCAGACCGCGCTGCGGCCGCAGGCGCCCAGTTGGTCTACGGCCCTGGGCGTCACGGACCCGGCAACAACCACTTCATCTACTTCAAGGACCCCGACGGCTTCCTTGTGGAGTGCTGCTCGGAGCTTGCGCAGGTCGGCGCCGGCAGCGCCTATCAGCTCGGCGGCAAGTGGACCGTCCGCCAGACCAACCTCTGGGGCCCGGCCCCGGGACTCACCTTTTTGCTGGCCGGCCGGCCACTCGCTTCCTCGGCTCGGACCAGGCGCCGATGAAGGTCCTCAACAGCGGCGGCGGCATCGGCGGTCTCGCGAAGACCGACCTCAGCAACGCGATGTCCGGGTAGCCAGGCAGAGTACAACTCCGGAGTAGTACTCTCTACAGGATGGCCGCCGACACTCGCCGACGGATTCTCGATGCCGCCCTCGTCTGCTTTCTCGAGGACGGTTACGAGCAGGCGACGATCGCCCGGATCCGTGAGCGCAGCGGCGTCTCCAACGGGGCGCTGTTCCATCACTTCTCGAGCAAGGAGGCTGTCGCAAACGCGCTGTACGTGGATGCGATGGCGTCGTTTCAGTCGGGTCTGTGGGAGATGCTGCGCCGGCGCCCGCGGTCGCTGCGCGCCGCGGTACGCGGCACGATCTCCCATCAGTTGAGCTGGGTGCAGGTCAACCGAGACCTCGCCAGGTTCGTCTATCTGCGCGGGAACCTGGACTGGGAGTCGCCTGCGGCTGCTGAGCTATCTGCGCTGAACACGGAGCTGGCCACCGCGTTCCGGGCGTGGATGGCGCCGCTCTTGGAGCGTGGCGAGTTGCGAGTCGGGTCGATGCTGCTGATCTCCGCGATTGTCAACGGACCGGCGCACGCACTAGCGCGGCGCTGGCTCGCCGGGCAGCTCGAGAAGCCGCTGACGGCGTATGTCGAGCCGCTCGCCGAGGCTGCCTGGGCGGCGCTGCGCGGTGTGCCGGTTGGTGCCCCGCCTGCGCATCCTGCGCCGGTGAGCAGCCGCATCACCGTCGAGCTCCTTGACGACGACGGAACCGTGACCGCTCGCACCGAGCAGCGGATCGAGCTGGTGCCCGCGCTCACAACCGCCTCTGCGGTCAGCAACCAGAAGGAGGAACGATGAGCTTCACCAGCGCCGAGCAGACGTGGCCGTTCACGCTTTCGCGCCGGCACCTCGAGATCCAGGCGGATGCGGGGAAGCTCGCCGCACAGTTCGCCGAACAGCATCGCGCGGTCCGTCTCAGCACCGTCGAGCGCAGCGAGCTGCACCCCGGGCTGTGGTTCGAGATCTGCTCGCGCGGGTGGCCGGGACTGCTGATCCCCACCAAGCACGGCGGCATTGACGGCGGGTTGCTCGGCTACACGGTCGTGCTGGAGGAGCTGGCCGCCGCGAATCTGGTCCTGTGGCCGCCGGTGCTGGACGCGGCGATCGCGCACTCGATCAATCAGGTCGGACCCGATGCCGCGCGGGAGGAGTGGCTGCCGCGGTTGGCGGCGGGCGAATGCCACTTCGGGCTCGCGGTGACCGAGCCCGCCTGCGGCCACAACGTGTTCAGGACCGCGACCACCATCGAGCGCGACGGCGATGACTACGTGCTCAACGGCGTGAAGGCGATCACCTCGGCGACCGACATCGTGGACCGGGTGCTGGTGTTCGGGCGCGTTCCGCGCGCGCAGACCGGCGAAGGACCGCCGCAGTTCACGACCGTCCTCGTCGACCCGCACGGCGACGGCATCACGATCACGGAGGTGCCGATGCGCGGACGCGAGGGCGTGCGCCAGTTCCAGCTCGACTTCGAGGGCGCGCGCGCCGTTCTCAGTGCGCGCGTCGGCGATGAGGGACAAGGCCTATTGGCGCTGTGGCCGAGCACGCACATCGAACGTGTGCTGACGGCCGCGCTGGCGATCGGCAACACGCGCTACTGCATCGCCCGCGCGCGGCAACGCGCCGCTGAACGCGGCGTGTTCGGAGCCAAGCCGATCGGTGCCGAGCAAGCGATCCAGCACCCGATCGCGCACCTCCACGCCCGGCTTCAAGCCTCCCAGCTTCTGGTGCACCGCACCGCCGCTCGGTTCGACGCCGGGATCGACAGCTTCCAGATCGCAGGCGAGGCGAACATGGCCAAGATCCTCAGCGCCCAGCTGCTGTACGACGCCGCCGACCACACCATGCAGACACTCGGTGCCGAGGCGTGGGACGAACGTGAGGGCCTTATCGACGTGTACCTCGATGCCCGACTGTCACGCTCGGCGCCGATCTCACAGGAAATGGCGTTGAACTTCGTCGCCCAGCACGTGCTCGGACTGCCCGCGCACCGCTGAGCGCGACGACCCGATCAGGAGGAGGCAACAGCGACAATGACTGACTTCCCGCTGACAGGCGGTTGCAACTGCGGGGCCGTCCGGTTCGAGGTGACCGGCCCGCTGTTGCTCGCGAGCTACTGCCACTGCAAGCGCTGCCAGCGCCGCACCGGAAGCGCGGCGTCCGCCAGCGCCCACCCGGCGCCGGACACGTTCAGGGTCCTCGCCGGCGAGGACCGGCTGCGGATGTGGCAGCCGGATGGCGGCGGCGAGAAATGGTTCTGCGGCGACTGCGGCTCGGCCGTGTTCGCACGCAACCCCGACCACCCGGATTCGGTCGGCATCCGGATGGGAGTATTCGACGGTGATCCCGGGATCCGCCCGAGCGTCCGGCAGTTCGTGGCCTACGCCGCGCCGTGGGAGGCGATTCCGGACGACGGGCTGCCGCGTCACCCCGAAAGTCGCCACACAGAGCGCTGACTCG
>JAXDGS010000112.1:0-4017 GCA_034664905.1 Solirubrobacteraceae bacterium
TCGGCGACGACCTGGGCGCCGCGCAGGCGCTCGCCCAGCTGGGGAACATGCTGTCCGCCGAGGGCGATCACGAGCTGGCGCGCGAGCTGCACGAGGAGAGCCTGGCCATCCGCGAGGCGGCCAACGACGCGCGCGGGATCGGTCTCTCGCTGCTGGCCATCGCGGTGGCCGCCGCACGTGACGCGGAGCCCGAGCGTGCATGGGCGAGCGTCGAGCGGGCGCTTGACCTGTTCGTCCGCACCGACGACGGCCCCGGCCGCGCGTCCGCCTTGATGCAGCTGGGGTATCTGGCCGCCGACACCGGACGGTTGCCAGAGGCCCGAGAGCTCCAGACGCGGGCGCTCGCGGCGTGGAGAGGATTCATCCGCCACACCGGCTGGTGCGCGGCCATCCTCCTCGAGCTGGCCGAGCTCGACGCCGAGCTGGGCGAGCCCGAACGGGTCCCCGAGCGGCTCCAGCAGGCCATGGAGACCTTCGCCCACAACGGCGACCGCGCCGGTCTGGCGTACTGCGAGGACGCTCTTCGGGCCAAAAACGCCGCGCTAACGCCCGGCTGACCGCGCTAACGCGCGGCTAACGGCCTCGCCGTAGCTTCGCGGCACCACATCGGACCGAACGAGAGGAGACGATCATGACCAGCGGCCAGATTGCGGAGCCGCCGGCTCTGGGCGAGGCGACCGTGCGTGAACTGCGCGACGCGCTGCGGGGCGAGCTCGTCCTGCCCGGCGACCCCAGCTACGACGAGGCGCGCAGCGTCTGGAACGGCATGATCGACCGCCGCCCGGCGCTGATCGCGCGCTGCACCGGCACGAGCGACGTGATCGCCGCGGTCGGCTTCGCGCGCAGCGAGGGCCTGACGGTGGCGGTGCGCGGCGGGAGCCACAACGTGGCGGGCAACGCGACCTGTGACGGCGGCCTCGTGATCGACCTCTCGCCCATGAAGGGCGTGCGAGTCGACGCCGAATCGCGCACGGTGCGGGCCCAGGGCGGCCTCACCTGGGGCGAGCTCGATGCGGAGACGCAGGGGTTCGGCCTGGCGACCACCGGCGGCCTCGTGACCACAACCGGCGTCGCGGGGTTCACGCTCGGCGGCGGGATCGGCTGGCTCATGCGCAAGCACGGCCTGGCCTGTGACAACCTGATCTCCGCTGACCTGGTGACCGCCGACGGGCAGACCGTGCGCGCGAGCGAGACCGAGAACGCGGAGCTCCTGTGGGGGCTGCGCGGCGGCGGGGGCAACTTCGGGGTGGTTACCGAGTTCGAGTTCCGCCTGCACTCGGTCTCGCAGATACTGGGCGGCCTCGTCGCCTGGCCGGCGCAGTCCGCGCGCGACGTGCTGCGCTTCTGGCGCGACTGGGTCCCGGACACCCCCGACGAGCTGTGCACGATGGCCGCGTTCCTGTACGCGCCGCCCGAGCCGTTCGTCCCGCCCGAGGTCGTCGGCCAGCCGATCTTCGCGATCGCCTGCTTCCACCTCGACCTCGAGGGGAGCGCCGAGGACGACCTGCGGCCGCTGCGCGACCTGAACCCGGCGGTAGACGTGCTCGGGCCAATGCCCTACGCGGCAATCCAGGGCATGTTCGACGCCGGCGTGCCGCGCGGGTCGCGCAACTATTGGCGCTCGGGATACGTCGACGCGCTGAGCGACGAGGCGATCGACGCGATCATCGCCCACTCCGGTGGGGTGCCAGCGCCGCTCGGTCAGCTGCATGTCCACCAGCTGGGCGGAGCGATGAGCCGCGTTCCGGCGGGGGCGACGGCGTACGGCAACCGCGACGCCGGCTTCCTCATGAACTACATCGGCCTGTGGCTAGACCCCGCCGAGGACGAGGCGAACACCTCCTGGGTTCGGGCGGCGTCAGAGGCGATGGAGCCCTACGGCACCGGCGCGCGATACGTGAACTTCCTCGCCGACGAGGGCGAGGCGGGCGTCCGCTCGGCCTACGAGGCGGAGACGTTCAGTCGCCTCCAGAGCCTCAAGGCGCGCTATGACCCGACGAACTTCTTCCACATGAATCAGAACATCAAGCCGGCGTAGGGGAAGCACCGGCGAAGTGCGACCGGTATGCAATCGACAAGGAGGAGGTCACGATGGCAGAGCTAGTGGGAAAGCGATTCGAGAGCCCCGACGAGGTGCGCGAGTTCACCGACGGGACGGGCCGCGTCGAGCTGGTGCATCTCAACGGCAACCCGGTCGGTCGCGGAACCTTCGAGCCGGGGTGGCGTTGGTCAGAGAACGTCAAGCCGCTCGCAGGGACCGACTCCTGCCAGGTCGACCACATCGGCTACGTGCTGCAGGGCCGCATGGCGCTCGAGATGGATGACGGCACGGAGCGAGAGTTCGGCCCAGGCGACGCATTTCACATGCCGCCCGGGCATGACGCATGGATCGTCGGCGACGAAAGCTGCGTGCTGCTCGATTTCGGAGGCTTGAAGGGGTACGCCCAGGCGAGCTGACGCGGGGCCGGACGCGCCACGGAGCTGCACGCGCGCGCCAGCCCTGGACTGGCGCCCGCCGCTCGAGCCGGATCGGCGGCGCGTCCGGACCGTGGCTCGACGGGGTCGTCATCGCCCGACTGACCATCGGGCCGCGCGTTCAGGGCTCGCAGCCGCTGCCGTGGTCAGAGCAGGCGGCTCGTGAGGCCTCCTGGTGAAGGATGCGCCACCCCTGCATGAAATGGGCTCGCGCCTGGGGCGAGAGCTGCTGCAGCGCCTCGCGCACCGGAGCCATCGCGACCTCTAGCCATTCCGCGATGGCCGTGCCATAGTCGTCGTGCAATTGGACGATCGTGCGTCGGCGGTCCTCGTCGTCCTCGGTGCGCGTGAGCAGGCCGGCGCGGCTGAGCTGACCGACGATCGTGCTCGTGGTCGAGAGCAGCAGGCCCAGCCGCTTGGCCAGATCGCTGACGGTGATCGGGCCGGCGGCCGCGACGGCGAGCAGAGCCGGCATGTGCCGGTTGCCCAGGGAGGCGTGCTCCATCGCACTGCGCAGCTGCGGCGGTGCCGGGCCGGCGCGCTTGAGGTCGCGGAGCGTGGTGGCGAGCAGGGAGGTGAACTCGGCGACGTCGTCGTCGACGGTGGCCTGTTGCTCGGGCGTCGGGGTGCCGATGACGGACATGGTGCCCCTGCTAGTCTACCTCGGTCTTCGAATGTGTCCAATTTCGCATATTTGTGTTTAAGAACTATATGCGACGAGGACACCGGTGAGGTGAACCGACATGCCGCATCGTAGTCAGGGCATCGTTGCCCGCATGGGCCGCTGGGCGGCTGCGCACCGCCGGACTGTGCTGGTGGGCTGGATCGTGCTGCTCCTCGGCGGGTTCGGCATCTCGAAGGCGGTGGGTACGAACGTCAGCACCAGCTTCTCGCTCAAGGGCACCGAGTCCCAGCGCGCGATCGACCTGCTCAAGCGCGATTTCCCCGCGCAATCCGGTGATTCCGACCAGATCGTGCTCCACGCGCTGCACGGTCGGGTGACCGATCCTGCGATCCGCGCGCGGGTCGTGCCGATGCTGGCGCAGATCGCGCGCCTTCCGCATGTCAGCGCGGTGGTGAGCCCCTACTCCCCCACCGGCGCGCACTCGGTGTCGAGCGACGGATCGATCGCGTTCGCGACCGTCGACTTCGATCAGCGGGCCAACGTGCTTCCCAAGCCGGCCATCGACCGGGTCATCGCAGCGGCCGGCAGCGCGCGCTCGCCGCAGCTGGAGGTGCAGCTCGGTGGCCAGGCCATCGAGCAGGCCCAGCGAGTCTCCCTCGGGTTGGCCACGGCGGTCGGCCTGATCGCGGCGATGGTGGTGCTGCTCGTCACGTTCGGCTCGCTGCTGGCGATGGGCCTCCCGATCCTCACCGCGCTGCTGGGCTTGGGCACGGCGCTGAGCCTGGCCGGGCTCGCCTCCCAGGTGATCCAGACGCCGGACTTCGCAACGCAGCTGGCGGCGATGATCGGCCTCGGAGTCGGCATCGACTACGCGCTGTTTCTCATCACCCGCTTCAGGGAGAACTATCGCGGCGGGG
>JAXDGS010000113.1:0-5324 GCA_034664905.1 Solirubrobacteraceae bacterium
CGACTGGCGCAGGGCCTCGCCGAAGAACCGGAATACGCGCAGACCCCAGACGTCGCGAACGATGTTCCCGGTGAACTTGCCGATCTCACCGGTGGACGCGAGCCATTCGCGCGGCATTGCGAGCAGCTCGCTCATTTGATCACCAGGATCTGCGGATGGGTGGCGAGCAGCGTCTGCGTGAAGACGTAGTCGAAGGAGAAGATCGCCGTGAACGCCAGCACCACGGCCTCGTTGACCGCGCGCCCGACGCCCTCAGCGCCGCCGGAGGCGCTCATCCCCTTGTAACAGCACACGATCGCGATGATCGCCCCGTAGATCGTCGTCTTCAGGACCGACCCCCACAGGTCGGTCGTCGAGGCGTTCGCGAACAGGGTGTTCCAGAAGGGGCCGAGCGGTTGGTTGTTGACGAGCTCGGCGATGATCCCGCCGAAGATCCCGAACAGCAGCGCGTAGATGTCGAACAGGCCGGTCACGAGCATCAGCGCGAGGAAGCGCGGCACGACGAGGTTCTTGACGGGATCGACGCCCAGCACCTGCAGCGCGTCGAGCTCCTCGCGCACCTTTCTCGCACCGAGGTCGGCGGTGATCGCGGTGCCGGCCACGCCCGCGACGACGATCGCGGTCACGCTGGGGCCGATCTCGCGCACCGCGCCGAGCACGAAGAAGCCGCCGAGACGGTCGAGCGCGCCGAAGATCGTGAGGAAGTTCGCCGCCTGCAGGCCTGGTGCGGCGTAGCAGATGCAGACCGTCGAGATCAGCAGCGGGAACCAGCACAGCCGCAGCGCGAACAGGAACTGCGAGACGAACTCACCGCCGTAGGGGTAGGGCGGGCGCAGCGCGGAGACGATCGTCCTGCCGGTAAGCAGCATCATGTCCCCAACTTCCTCCAGAAGGTTCCTGGCAGGGAAGTAGGCCCGTTCGGCGACGCTGCGAACCACTCCTGTTACCTCTCCTAAGACGGGAACTGATGAGCCACGGGAACTCTACGCCATGTGCGATGCGCGTGCCACCGCATGCCGTCTGGCTGCCGATGCGCATGCTACCGCCCCACCGGCCGCTGGTATCGTGCGGCGATCGTGAGGGGGAGGCCGAATGTCTTTCGTTAACTGCGCGCGTCGCGCGCGGTACGCTGCGCGCCTGCGTGCCGTGGCGGCGCCCGTGCGGCTCGGCGCAACGGCGGCGCTGGCACTCGCGGGCGCGCTGCTCGCAAGCGGCTGCGGCGGCGGCTCTCGCCAGGACGCGCACGAAGCTGCGCGCTCGTATCAGCTTGAAATCGTGCACGCGAGCTTCCCCGCCAAGCAGGCGGTCGCACGCGAGACGACGCTCGAACTGCGGGTGCGCAACAGCGGATCGCGCGCGGTGCCGAACGTCGCGGTTGCGCTCGACTCGCTCAACTACACCGAAAACTTCCCCCAGCTAGCGGCCAACAAGCGACCGGTGTGGGCGATCGAACAGGGCCCGGGTGCGGTCGCCAAGCCGCCGGTCGAGAGCCAGGAAGTCAGCACGCCCGCCGGCGCGCAGACCTCCTACGTCAGCACGTGGGCGCTCGGACCGCTAGCGGCCGGTGCGACGCAGACCTTCCGCTGGCGGCTGATGCCGGTCAAGCCGGGCGCGCACACCGTCAACTTCTCGGTGTTCGCGGGACTGGGCGGCAAGGCGCGCGCGCAGCTCTCCTCCGGCGCGCCTGTGAAGGGCCGCTTCGCGGTCGCGATCGCTCCCGCGCCGGCCACCACGCACGTCGATCCGAACACCGGGCGCATCGTGGTCGGCCCGTACACGACGGTGCCCTAGACACAGCCTTTGGCCGCCTGTCGAAAGGGGGCGCGACGCGGTTTCGCCATCCGGTGATGCCGTCGGATGGCCTTCGCACTACGATTGGCTGCGGTCGCCGCCCGCGCGGAGCCGGACTCGTCATCTCTCGGAGGAGGAATCGACTCACCCCATGCCCAGGAGCCGCCAGCAAAACGTCACAGCCGCGCAGTGGAGCGCCAATGGAGCTTCGCTCGGCTCGCCCGATCTGACCGTTGCGAGCAACCAGGTCTTCGGCGAAAACGTCTTCTCCCCGGCGGTCCAGCGCCAGCGCCTGCCCAAGCACGTCTACAAGGCGATCCAGCGCACGCTCGCGCACGGCGAGGCGCTCGACACTTCGCTCGCGGACGCAGTCTCTGTGGCGATGAAGGACTGGGCGATGGAGAAGGGAGCGACGCACTACACGCACTGGTTCCAGCCGCTCACCGGCTCGACCGCCGAGAAGCACGACTCCTTCTATGCCCCCGTCGGCGACGGCACCGCGATCGCGGAGTTCTCCGGCAAGGAGCTGATCCAGGGAGAGCCCGACGCGTCCTCGTTCCCGACCGGCGGGATCCGCGCGACCTTCGAGGCCCGCGGCTACACCGCCTGGGATCCGACCTCGCCGGCGTTCATCCTCGAGAACCCCAACGGCGCGCTGCTGTGCATCCCGACGGCCTTCACCTCGTGGACGGGCGAGGCGCTCGACCACAAGATCCCGCTGCTGCGCTCGATGGACGCGCTCTCCGGCGCGGCGATCCGCGCGCTCGCGCTGCTCGGCGACGAGGAGGCACGCCGCGTGTTCACGACCGTCGGGCCCGAGCAGGAGTACTTCCTGATCGACGAGCAGTACTACTTCGAACGACCCGACCTGCTGACGACCGGCCGCACGCTGTTCGGCGCCAAGCCGCCAAAGGGCCACGAGCTGGACGACCACTACTTCGGCTCGATCCCCGAGCGCATCCTCGCGTGCATGCTCGAGACCGAGATGGAGCTCGCCAAGCTGGGCGTGCCGATCAAGACCCGCCACAACGAGGTCGCGCCCAACCAGTACGAGATCGCTCCGATCTTCGAGAACTCCAACGTCGGCTCCGATCACCAGCAGCTGACGATGCAGGTGATGCAGAACGTCGCCCGCCGCTACGGCCTGGTCTGCCTGCTGCACGAGAAGCCGTTCGCCGGCGTCAACGGCTCGGGCAAGCACAACAACTGGTCGATGGGCACCGACACCGGCGCGAACCTGCTCGAGCCCGGCGACACGCCGTCGGAGAACATGCAGTTCCTGTTCTTCTGCACCGCGGTGATCCAGGCGGTCAACACCCACCAGGCGCTGCTGCGCGCATCGATCGCCTCGCCGGGCCAGGATCATCGCCTGGGCGCCAACGAGGCGCCGCCGGCGATCATCTCGATCTTCCTCGGCGCGGAGCTCGAAAAGGTCTTCGCCGCGATCGAGTCGGGCAAAGCCGAGCGCTCCAAGCCGGGGTCGTTCCTCGGCCTCGGCACGCCGGTGCTGCCGCCGCTGCCGCTGCACGGCGGCGACCGCAACCGCACCAGCCCGTTCGCGTTCACCGGCAACAAGTTCGAGTTCCGCGCGCTCGGCTCGAGCCAGTCGCTGGCGCTGCCGAACACCGTCCTGAACACGATCGTCGCGGAGGCGATCGACGATCTCGCGGGCAAGCTCAAGAGCGCGCTGAAAGGCGGCTCGGCGAACCTCGAGAAGGCGATCGTGAAAGTGGTGCGCGACAGCTACAGCGCGAACAAGCGCATCATCTTCGACGGCGACAACTACTCGCCCGACTGGCACGCCGAGGCCGAGAAGCGCGGCCTCTACAACCTGCGCTCCACACCCGAAGCGCTACCGTGGCTCGTCGAGAAAGGCACGGTCGCGCTGTTCAAGAAATACGGCGTCCTCTCAAAGCGCGAGCTCGAGTCGCGCTATGAGGTCTTCCTCGAGCAGTACGCGGTCAAGATCAACATCGAGTCCGAGACCGCTGCGGACATCGCGCGCACGCTGATCCTGCCCGCGGCGGTGCGCTACCTGAACGAACTGCAGAGCACCGGGCTGCAGGAGCTGATCGGCGAGATCGAGCCGGTCGTCAAGGAGCTTCACTTCGCGCTGCTCGCGCTCGAGGACGTGAACCTCAAGGACAACCAGGACGACGCCACCCCCGCGCGCTGGGTCGCCTACATGCACGACCGCGTGGTTCCCGCGATGGACGACGTGCGCGAGGTCGCGGACCGCCTGGAGCGCATACTCCCCGACCGCCTGTGGCCGCTTCCGAAGTACGCGGAGATGCTGTTCATCAAGTAGCGCGGCGCGGCGGCTAGCATGGCTTCATGGCCCGCGACTATCTGCATGCGATCAACACCCGCGTCGTCGTCTACGACGGCGGCATGGGCGCGACCCTCGAGCAGTTCGATCTGACCAGCGAGGACTACGGCGGCCTCGCCGGCAAGTGCCACGAGGCGCTCGTGCTGAACCGCCCGGACGTGATCGAGGGCGTCCACGCATCGATGCTCGACGCCGGCGCCGAGGTGCTCGAGACCGACACGTTCCAGGCATCGCGGCTGAAGCTCGACGAGTGGAGCCTCGCCGACTACACGGTCGAGATCAACACCAAGGCAGCGGAGATCGCGCGCAAAGCAGCCGGCGAGGACCGCTTCGTCGCGGGTTCGATCGGACCGACCGGCTTCCTGCCGGCCTCCGAGGACCCGACGCTCGGTCAGATCTCCTTCCGCGAGCTCGTCGAGGTCTTCGCCGAGCAGGCAGCCGGCCTGATCGACGGCGGCGCGGATCTGCTGATCATCGAGACCGCGCAGGACATTCTCGAGGTCAAGGCCGCGGTGTTCGGCGCGCGCGAGGCCTTCAAGGCGACCGGGCGCACGCTGCCGATCCACACCTCGGTCTCGCTGCTGCCGAACGGCGGCAAGATGCTCCTCGGAACCGACATCTCCGCGGTCCTGTGCACGCTCGAGGCGCTCAAGGTGGACGTCATCGGCCTGAACTGCTCGACCGGCCCGGAGGACATGCGTGACGCGATCCGCTTCCTCGGCGAGCAAAGCCCGGTGCCCGTCGCGTGCATACCGAACGCGGGCCTGCCGCTGCAGGGACCCGACGGCGAGACGATCTTCCCCGAGCAGCCGGAGCCGCTCGCGGACGCGCTGAAGGAGTTCGTCGAGCGCTACGGCGTCGGCATCGTCGGCGGCTGCTGCGGCACCACGCCCGCGCACATCGCCGCGATCGCAGAGCGCCTCGCCGGGCGAGCGGTCGGCGCCCGGCCCGAGCCGCGCCCAGCGCACCTGTCCTCGATGATCGCCGCCACCCCGCTCGTGCAGGAGCCGCGCCCGACGATGGTCGGCGAGCGCGTGAACTCGCAGGGGTCGCGTAAGGCCAAGGAGCTGCTGCTCACCGACGACTACGACGGCCTCGTGCAGATCGCCGAGGACCAGGTCTCGGGCGGCGCGCACGTGCTCGACCTCTGCGTCGCGCTGACCGAGCGCTCTGATGAGGACGAGCAGATGCGGATCGTGGCCAA
>JAXDGS010000114.1:0-4934 GCA_034664905.1 Solirubrobacteraceae bacterium
TTGAACTGGAGGTCAGCGGACGACTGCCGTGGCAACGGCGCAGTGGCTCGCCGGTCGGTCCGTGAGTGCCAATCCGCGCGAGACAGTGCCCGCCGGCTAACGGGGGCTGCCGACGGGCACTGCACACCACGGTGGCCTGCCGACCTGAACACGCGCTGAGGGGTCGAGGAAGCGCCGTTCCCACTCACACCCACCGCGTTATCGTGCGGCCGTGATCGGTTCAGACGGCGGGACGACGCGGGTGGCTTTGTGAGCCTGGACGACCGGCCACCGGAGCCACCCCCACTACCTCTAGACAGAGTGCACGCGCCATCGACTGGGTGGACGCTACGGCGGTGTGGCTTCGCGAGGACGCGGCGCGGGGTAGGCGGGCGGGGCACCCCGATCACCCCGGCGCTAGCGATGCGCTCCCGAATTTATGAGGGCGTCGGCGTGCTACTGCGCGAGGCGTACAAGACCCGGATGGACGAGTTGTAGGTGCCGATCTTCTGCGGCGGGGTGCGGACGGTGCATTGCCGCCTCGCGTGTGCCTAGAACCGGAAGCGGGTCAATCCGCCCGGGTCCTCGTTCCAGCAGACGAGTACGGATCGCGTGTTCACGCGGTAGACGTTCCACGGCGGTGGACCCTGCGACGGTGCGTTGAACGTCGCCGTGATGCCTGCCCCGCTGTCGTCGACCTCCGCTGGCCAACCCTGCGCGGCCCACGCGGCGGCAGCACGGGCCAGGGCAGCCGGTTCGGTGACCCGCTCGGCAAGGCCTTCGACGACGACGTCTGCGTCACGGATCGACACCGCAACCGAACAGCGCGGGTCACGTGCCACGTTGCGCGCCTTCTTGGTCATCGAGCCGGTTTGAAACCAGAACGAGCCGTCCAGCCACAGGGCGCCGACAGACGTCACGTGTGGTCCCCCGTCGTCATTGACAGTGGTCAGCCACGTGGTTCGAGCATTGCGCGCATCGGGAGATGGCGCGGTTCCCGCTTCGAGCCTCGCCAGGACGGCAGCCCAGTCAACGGCTGGCAGCTCGTCGGCCAGCCCGAGATTGATGGTCTCCATGAACTCATCCCTTCCCGCCTCATCCTCGGCAGCGAGGCTCGACGTACATCGGTGAGACGATCCGCGGCACCGGTAATCATCGCCGAGCGACTACGGAAGTAGTGCCGTGCCAGGACGCAGCCCAAGAGGTTTCGTTCCGCATGCAGCCAATGAGGTGAGCATGCTTCGCCTAGCCCATTTGCATCATGGTCAGAGACGAGACTTCACTGCATGGTGGCATGAGGCAGAAGGAGGCCACCATGTACGTCGGAGTCCTGCACACGATCACGAACAAGACAGTCTGGGCCGAAAAGCTCGCTGAGTTCGAGCAGTCATCCCCACCGGACGGTTACACGAACCCGATCACTTACATCGGGGCGAACACGGATTACGCGTTCTGCCTGTGGGACGTCCCATCGGTAGAGGCACTGCAGCCGATGCTGGACGGGCTGACCCAAGGCGGAGCGACCAACCTGTATTTCCCGGTGGATGCTGAGGCCTTCGGAACGGCAGGCATCCCGTCACAGCGGATCGACCTGGACACTGAGACGCCGGTCAACAGGTAGCAGCCGGCTCGATCATCCTCCTGAACCGCAGGCGCGGTTCAGGAGCAGCGGCTCCCCCGATGCGCTGCGAAGGTGCCGTTAGAGCGCGAGTCCGATCACATCTTCTATCTGGACCTCGTACGACTCAGGCGGGAGTAGGTCCGCGACGGCTCTTCGGAACTGCTCGTCGTCCTGGTAGATGCTGATCAAGATCGCCTCCCGGGTCGGATGCGGGGAGCAGGCGCGAAAGGGGGCCCTTGGAATGCGTCCGTCATCCAACGCCGAAACGAACTGTCGGATCAGCCGGGCTACGTACCCCTCGTTGGCCGGCAGTATCCGGGGCGAGTCGCTCGGCACGGCAATCATCACAACACGCGGGGACGCGCATCAGAAGTGCCGGTTACCGTCTCGCCGTTGGAGCATGGAGGCGTGATCGAGGCGTCGGTGCGCGAATGGCATGACGAGTTCGGCTGGGGCGTCCTCGACTCGATCGAGACGCCAGGCGGCTGCTGGGTTCACTTCTCCAACATCGACGCTGACGGCTACCGATCGCTGAGCGGCGTTGCGACCGTGCTTCTCGAATGCGAGCGGGCGGGGCAGGACGGCTATCCATACCGCGCCGTCCGCGTGGAGATCCCCGGTCGGGAGCCTGCTCCTGCGACCGAACGAAGCGCCGACGCGGCATACCGGAGCCGCCTCAACATTGAGTGGGACGACGAGGGATAGGTGCCGTTCCGCCGCATCCGCCCATCCTGTCTCGCGTGATGGCGTTGACTAGGAGCTGTGATTACGGCGGCGGGTCTGCTCTTGCTGGCGGTTCTCGCGCTCATCATCGCGGCCATCGTTCGGGCGCTACTCGTCCGGGGCATCCAGATCACGTACATAGCCGCGATGTCCCCAGAGGCCGAGGAGCGGATGCTGGCGATAGTCCAGGCCGCGGCGGTACCGCTTGGGGCAGGTGCGGCCACATATCTTGCGCTCTCGGCCTCCCCGCTAACTGTGCCTCTCCAACTTCTGGTGACCCTGACCGTTGGGGCGGTTGTGGCCGTACTCGCAGCCCGCCGTTGGCTGTCTCATCAGCGAGAAGGCGAGTCACCCGGCCGACACAAGCGCAGCGGCTGACGGACCGTTGGGTATGTGCCGTTACCTGTCGCGCTAGCTCCGGCGAGCGGGTTCGATGTAACGGTAGGCACCTATGTAGTGACCGCGGCCGTCCAGAACGCGTCCTCTGCGCTTTGGTCCAGACTCGCGTCCCACATCTCGGCTAGCTGGTTGTCGCGCAAATGCCAGACGTGGATGACAGGGCGGATGAAGTCGCGGATCGTGCCCGTCAGAAGTGCGACCGCGTGCCCGTCTTCGTCTGCGGTGATCGCGTGTACTTCAAAACCGCCTCGTCCGCCGCTGATCTGAGCAACGCGCCCAAGATAACCCCAGACCGCTTCCTTGCCTCGGTACTCACCGGAGAGAGGATGATGCCCCGCCACGTGAATGACATGGTCATCCGTCATCAGGGCATCGATCGCGGCGATGTCCATGCTGGCGTAGGCGGCGTACGCCTGACGTGCCACCGCAATGCTGTCCTCGATCACCACCGGACACCCTCTCACCGCGCCAAGGAAAGCGCGTCACGGAATGGTGCTGCAACGCGGCACCCTACTCTCGACTCGAGCCGTACCAATCGAGCCCGAGGAACAGACATGCAATCTGTCATCTGGCAGTTCCAGGCTGCTATCGATGCGCGGGACGCCCAACTACTCGCGCCGTTGCTGGATCCTGATGTGCGCCTATTGGGCTCAGTCCAGCATGCTGCCTTCGAAGGCCGCGACACCGTCCTGTTCATCTTCGGGATGTTGATCGCGTTGTTCCAAGATGCTCGATACGTAGCGGAGATCCCTGGCGCGGAGGCGGTGGTGCTGCTCATGCATGGGACTATCTCCGGCCAGGAGGCAGACGGCCTACAGGTCGTCTCCTTCGGAGACGACGGCAAGATCACGCATTTCCTTGACTTCGTGCGGCCACTTCCCGCTTTGGGTGCACTCCAGGAGGCCGCGACCGCCTACCTCGCCAACATCGGCAGCAGGTATCGCGCCGACCCGTGAACGGGAACGGCACTTCTCGGTTAACTGTTCCGACGGTTCGACGTGCAATAGCCGGGAGGCCCAGGAGGCGTGTCCATGGGACGCCCCCAGTCCTGCGTCCACTCGCGCAACGCGGACCCGCCCTGCGGGCGTGTAGGAATGCCGTAGTGCTCTAGCGCTATGGCCGGGGCTGTCGCCGGGTCGAACCCGCGTTTGGGAACGACCTGCTGCGCACCGTCGTCAAATCGGTACGTCTTGCCTCCCCAGGCGTCGGTGGTCACCGAGACGACGTGATCACACCGGTATGTCTGCGTCTGCTTGGAAGCAGAACACCCCGACAGCAACGCCAGGGCGACCAGTCCCGATGCGAGACGGTGCCATGGCATGGCTCGATCATCCCTCGCCGGATACAACCGGGGAAGGCAGGTGAGCGGCACTTCCTCGGCGCTTTCGTCTGAGCAGCCGCAGGAATGCGGAAATGCGGCACCTTCACAGCAGCGCATCAGTGTTTCGTAAGCCTCTCAGCGTTAACTTCCCGCAGGAGGTGAGGTTGTTGGCGATCGCCTTCATCGCCGTGGCCGTGGTGCTGTACTTGCTGTCCGAGTGGGCTGTCTGGCAGGCGTAGAACGGCACCTCTCGGGCGGTGTCGAGATCGGGTGGATGTCGCGGTGACCAGACAGGATGAGCCATTCCCCGGTCGAGAGCGAAGGGCAGATACTGCCTCGTTTCCCCAATGAGGAGGAGTCATGGCCGGTCAACTCCAAACCGTCGTCGAGGAGTTCTTCGCCGCCCTGGACGAGTTGGATCTCGACCGCCTCATCCCGATGTTTGCCGAGGATGTCGAGGAGATCGATGAGGTCTCTCGGCGTTGGCTGCGCAGCAAGAGTGAGGTCATGCCACATTTCACGGAGTTTGTGAAGTCCGCGACGAGCGTGAAGTCCGTGATCAGCAATGCTCGCGAGCGCACGTGGGGTGATGTAGGAGTCGTAACGTGCTGGCTCGACCAGGCGTACACCTTCGATGGAAAGGACGCGTCGATCTCTGCACCAACGACGATCTTGCTCGAGCGGCAGAAGGGCGAGTGGCGGTTCGGGCTGTTCCACTCCTACCCGCTGCCGGAGGCCTGACCAGCAAGCACGCCAGTCAATCACGGCACCTATCGGCGGCGTCAGCCGCCGGTCCAGCGTCCCGCCAGCTCAGCGAAGCGAGCATTTGCAAGCATCCACCCGCTGACTGCCTCGACGCCCTCGGAGCACAACCGAGCGACGGTCTTTGCT
>JAXDGS010000115.1:0-4461 GCA_034664905.1 Solirubrobacteraceae bacterium
AGTCGACGTCGCGGACGCCGCCAAGAAAGTAGGCCGCGGCCACGCCGCCCGCACCGGCGCCGATGATGGCCACGCGGTCAGGATCCGAGCACGGACCGCGTCCGGTGCGGCTCGCCGGCGAAGCGCCCGCGGTAGCGTCGCGACGGGCCAGCATCGAGCCGGCGCCGAGCGTTGCCAAGGCGACCGCGCCCTTGACGACATCGCGGCGCGTCATTGACGAAGGCAATCCGGAGCGTTCGCTCATGGCGGGCACCGTATGTAGCACGAAACGCGTTTGACGCCTTCGCGAAAGGCATCGGCTCGTGGGCGCCAGGAGCTAATCGGCCGTCGCAGTCGGCGGCGGCGCCGGCTCGACCGGGACGGTCCGCTCGACGGCGACAGGCTCCGCGGCTACCACGCTCACGACTAGGAGCTCCCGATATCAATGAAGCCGCCAATCGCATGGACGTGCAAGTCGAGGACAGAGTGGTAGATCAGCCCCGATCCGCCAAAGCGGACGCGAACCGCGCGCTGCCGCCGCGCATTCGCCCCCGCGCAAACGCCCACCGAGGCGTCGCGTAACGACGTCGTCACCGGAGCCGTCCGCTCGAGCGCGGTCACCGCACTGAAGGCTCGGACCCCAGCCACGACCAAGAGCACGACCGCCACCGAGACGAGGGCTGCCTCAACGATCCATTCCCGCGTCCGCGATCGGATGCGCCGGGTCACGATCGGCTTCGGCCTCGCACCGGGCCGGTAAGGAGATGGACCGGCTCGGTGCCGAGGTGCATGAGCATGAGATCAGGTTCTCATCGGCACGCGGCTGGGCACATGGGGAGGGTCCGGAGAACGAGGCTCTGAACTCTGGAAGGGCGGGGTAGGGGAGGCCCTACCTGAGCGTGGAAGAATTGTCAGTACAAGTTGCCCATTTACAGGGCTGTTTGCCGTAGATACGAGCGATTTGACGCTGACGGGTTCCAGTCAGAGCAGGTCGGTTTGGGCTCTGACGGTCGCCCGGTAGGCGTGGCCGTCGCCGTCTCAGCCGGCCGCGAGGGTGAGAGCGAACCGCGCGACTGCCGGTCCGTCGTTTGGTGGGGCGGGCAGGACGGTGGTCGGCGCGGCTGCGTGGAGATGGATCAGCCGGAAGCCGCGGTAGTCGATCTCGCCGATCTCACGGAACCCGGTGCCCCAGAGCTGGGTCAGCGGGGGATCGGGGACCGGGTTGAGCGCTCGCTCGTGGGCCGCCCGGGCCGGCTGCACCATCACCCACAGATCGCTCGTGTGCGCCGGCGCGGACAGCTGAGCGCGGTGCAGGTACAGCGCGGCGACCGGGAGCTCGATCCCGGGCAGCACGGCCACGGGATCTCCTGCGGCCCGCTGCTGGATACGCGCGCTGGCGCCGCCCCAATCGGGCGCACCCTGATAGCGCCAGTCGCCCTCGACCCAGATCACGGCGACCACGCAGATCACGCTGTAGGCCAGCAGGGGAATGCTTTTGAGGCGGGTGAGGCCGTACGCCGCCAGCGGTATCAGGCAGATCCAGACGCCGAGGATGTTGCGGCTCAGAAAATGATCGTCCACGCCCAGCAGGGCCGACAGGATCGGTAAGCCGCCGCCGATCACGGCGATCGCCAGGAGCACGCGTGTGGATCGCCGGCGGTAGGTACGGGCTGCCGCGAAGGCCGCGGCGGCGACCACGAGCATGATTCCCGTGCCCTCAAGCCACGCGGTCGGCACGTTAGAGCCCATGGAGAACTCACGCACCGTGGACTCCAGCCGCGTCGTCAGCGAGCTTGCCCCTATGTATGCCGTGCGGTCCGAGGCTCCGCTCTGGGAGACGAACAGCGGGACCAGGGGCGCGCTGGCCACGGCGGTCACGGCCAACGCGAGCAACAGAATGCGTCGCTGTTGCGGAAAGAGCACCAGCAGTGCGACGGTCTCCGCGGCGATGAGGAAGACCGCGAAGTAATGCGTCCACAGACACGCCGTGGCCGCCATCGCCCAGAACACCCACCGCCGGCGCGACGGCTTCTCCAGGAGCAAGCCGAGCGCCCATACCGAGACGGTCGCGGCCAACACCAGCAAGGCGTAGGACCGTGCATAGATCGAGTACCCGACAAGCTCAGGGCTGATGGCGCACAACCAGGCCGCCACCAGCGCCAGGCGGCGATCGAAGAAGCTCCGCATCGCCAGGAACGCGGCCGGGACAGTCAATGACCCGGCCAGCAGCGAAATCATTCGCAGCGAGACCGCCGTGTCACTTGCGGTGACCTTGACCCACAGCCAGGTCAGCAGGTAGTACAACGGCGGCGTTGATTCTGTCGCGTTGACCGACCGCCACACCGCACCGACCGAGGGATGACCGACAACGGCCAGGGTGTACCACTCCTCATAGCCAAAGCTCTGGTCGCCGATGAAGACGACGCGGAGCACGACCCCGAGCGCGGTCGCTGCGCCCAGCCCAAGCCAGATCAACGACCCGGACGTCCGTTCAGCCACTGACCCCGCCCGGCCCAGCCTCCTCCACGGGGCCTCAGCACCGGCGATCCCTGGCTGTTCGCAGCGCACCAAGCGCGATCCTACCGTCGAGTCTCCGGTGCCTTGACGTGCATCGGCGAATCGCAGGGCGGACGCGTTATCCCCGCCCAAGGCCTGCTTTGGCGCGGGCGGGCCAAGGTGCCCCGCGTCGTCGGCCTCGCTCAGCGAACCCAAGACCCGTACGCCATCGACTGCAGGCTCGGCCGCTCGCGATCGCGTCTGGTCGCCAGCTCAGCTGATCCATGTCACATTACGGCCTGGGTTTAGGTCATCTCCGGTAGACCGGCGACGATCCAAGCAAGATGAGACGAGTGTGAGTCATGCCATACGTCGTGGATTTCAACGATGTCTCGACAGTCGGCCTGGAGTCTTCGCCGGTCGCGGCCTCGCTCGCGGGTCTCCGGGCGCACGAGGCCCGCTACTTCAAGAACAAGTACGACCACGTCTTCACGGTGGAGCCTGCGAGCAGCGCCAAGACGACCATCGAATGGGTGCACCGGATCCTCGAGGAAGAACGCGACATCGTCATCTCCTCCCGGCCGCTCGAGGCTACGGCCTTCAAAGTCGAGAACATACGAATCGCCTACGTCTTCTACGAGAGCGGTCTGTCGATCAACGTGATGTACACCATCGACGACCCCAAGAAGCGGGCGGTCGGGTTCAAGCTCTCCGAGGGGATGGAAGTCCCCGCGGAGCTCGCCTCGCGGTTCAAATTCGCGAGGCAGAAGTCGAAGCTGGCTGGAACCATCCGCGGTTCCTACTTCGCCTTCAAAAACGATTACTGACCGGAAGCCTCGCTTTGCCCCGCCACGCGACTCAGCGATCCCGGTCCCGTTCGATAATGACACCGAGGACGCTTCTCCGCCGGCTCGACGGGCACGACCCGTGACGACGCCAAATGTCATTCCTATCACCCCGCTTTATCTGCGCTACCGCGCGTTGCGGAGCGCCGACCAGGCCGAGCGGCTCAGATACGCGCGCGACGTCCTCGCCAACCCAGCTTGGTTGGCCGAGGAGTTCGTCACGACCGTTTTGCGCTTCGGTGAATACGACAACGCCGATCAGCACTTCTACGGCAAGCGCGACGTGCACAAGTTTGGCCGACACCTGGAAGCGACAAAGGACCTGGTCTTGCGACTCGAAGCGCTGCCGTCCGTCACTCCGGTCGACGCCGGCGATCGGCAGATAGGCGGCACCGGACATCCTGACGTCATCGACGTGCCGGCCCCAGACCTGGCATTCGAGTACGTCGACCGCGAGCTTCTCCTGCAGCGGACAGAGAGCCCCGCGAAGTGGGAGAACGGCGCAATCAACCGGGGCGGCATCCGCCCCGACATCCTGCTCGCTGACCTCGAGACCAGAACGCCGATCGTCGCCGAGCTCAAGCTTCCCGGTGACATGGACCCGTTCTTTGCGCTCGTGCAAGCGCTTGCGGGTGCTGCTCACCTCGCTACCTCCGCGCAGTACGAGCGGATGCGAAACCACCTCAAGCGCGGCAAATTCCCGGCGCTCAGCGCGCCACCGCGGATCGACGTCCTCACGCTGTTCGTCGGCAGAACCGAGGGGTCAAACCAGCCCGACTTCATGCGAGCCGCCCAGACGCTACCGCCACAACTGCTCGCCCACGACGGACTCGCAAGATCGATCCGGCGCATCGCCGGCATCAGCGTCGCCGTCGCCCCCCGCGACCAGATCACGGCAGAGGTTCTCTTCGCATGGGAACGGACCGATGACGACCGCCGACCGAACAGATCCGGACGACCGTTCGATCAAGGGGCGCAACAGCATTTCTCAAGCCCGCCTCCGGACTCGAACCGGAAACCTTTTCATTACAAGTGAAGTGCTCTACCAGTTGAGCTAGGCGGGCGTGAACCGGAGATCAGTGTCGCACGGCGGTCCCCGGGCGGAGGCTGGGAGGCTGGGTTCCTTGCGCGCGCATGGGTG
>JAXDGS010000116.1:0-11279 GCA_034664905.1 Solirubrobacteraceae bacterium
GCTTACCCGCCAGCAACAGGAAATGAGTGAGGCCGTTCTGCTGGGCGCCGAGCGCCGTCCGCGCAGGCCGTGCCTCCCATCGTTCGGCAAAGCCGTTGGCGGGCGCGACATCCTCAATCTCGGCGAGGTTTACTTGCGAGCAGCGGTCGGGCATCTCCCACCTCCGGGCATTCGATTTCTCACGGCGTGCATGCCCATGATGACCATGCGCAGAACGCCAACTCATCGCCGTGGCACCTGGAGAGGGGCAGCGCTGGCTGGCGAGTTCGGTCAAACTGAGCAGGATGGCGCGTCCGTCGATGACCCACCCGGATTACGAGGTAGCGATCATCGGCGCCGGACTCGGCGGGATCGGTATGGCCATCGCGCTGCGGCGGGCTGGCACGGAGGACTTCATCGTGCTCGAGCGGGCTGCGGACATCGGTGGCACATGGCGCGACAACACGTATCCCGGCATCGCCGTCGACATCCCAGCTCAGGCCTACCAGTTCTCGTTCGAGCTGAAGCCGGACTGGTCACGGGTTTTTGCTCCCGGCCCGGAGGTGAAGACGTACGTCGATCAGTGCACCGATCGCTACGGCATCCGGCGCCACATTCGCCTGAACAGCGAGGTGATCTCCCGCGAGTGGGACGAGCAAGCACAGTTGTGGCGTCTGCTGACCCCGCACGGCGAGGTGACCGCGCGCTTCGTGGTCAGCGCCGTTGGCGCGTTCGTCAACCCGAAGCCGGTCCAAATCCCCGGGGTGGAGGAGTTCGCGGGCCCGGTCCTTCGCTCCGCCGCCTGGGATCACACTGTCGAGCTCACCGGCAAGCGAGCGGCGATCATCGGCACCGGCGCGAGCGCGATCCAGATCGTCCCGGAGATCGCGCGCGAGGTCGCCCGTCTGGACGTGTACCAGCGCACTCCGATCTGGGTCGGGCCGAAGTTCAACCCGCCGACCCCGCGATTGTTGAAATCGCTCTACAGCCGCTTCCCGCGTGTTCAGCAGCGCGCCCGTGCGGGCATCACGCGGGCGGTGGAGGCGGGCCTGGTTGGACTCGTCGTGCACCATGACGAATTCGGCTGGATCACGCGCCTCGGCGGCTGGCTCGGGCGCAACGTCTGGTACCGCCAGGTTCGCAATCCCGACGTCCGCCGGCAGCTGACGCCGAGCTATGAGATCGGCTGCAAGCGCCCATCGGTCTCGAACAGCTATCTGCGGACCTTCAACCGGCCTGGCGTTGAGTTGATCACCGAGCCGATCGAGCGGATCACTGCGACCGGGGTGGTCACCCGCGATGGCCGCGAGCGCGAGATCGATGTGCTCGTGCTGGCGACCGGCTTCCGGCTGGCCACCGATCCCGAGAACTACCGGCGCAATCCCGTCCGCGGACGCGACGGCTTCGATCTCGCCGAGTTCTACGCAGGCCACCGTGCTCGCTCATACGAGAGCGTGAGCCTTCCCGGCCTGCCCAATCACTTCATCATTTTCGGGCCCTATGGGTGGACGGGCGGCACCTGGCACGTCTTGGTCGAGACCGCCTCGCACCACATCATTCGTGTTATCGAAGAGACCCGTCGGCGCGGCGCGAGCGCGGTCGAGGTCCGCGAGGAAGCCGCCGAGCGGTGGACGAAGTTCGTCACCGAGCGGCTCCAGCGTTCACTGTGGCACGCGGGCTCATGCGCCTCGTCGAATAGCTATTACTTCGACCATCACGGGGACACGCCGTTCCTGCGACCCACCAGTTCCGATCAGGCGTGGCGCGCGGCACGGACCTTCCCGCTCGAGGACTATCGGTACACGCTCGCCCAGCCAGTCCCCGGCACGGCCGCCACCGACGACGTCGCTCTCACCGAGGTGTAAACGGCAATCGTCCGTTCGGATGGTCGGGACAAGGCTGGCGGTTCATCAGGGCTTCACCTCAGGCCAGAAGTGAGTGAGACGATCGGTGACCACATCGTCCGCAACCGTCGCGCTTGCTGAGTAACCGGCCACGGCCGTGACAAACACGTGCTGGTCCAAACTGCACAGCGTCAATTCAGTCCGCGCATGTACGGAGGCGGTGCGGTGGCAGGCCCTTAGCAGCGCGATCTCGCCGAACCCATCACCGGGCCCGAGGACGCGGATCGGCCGTCCATCCGCGATCACGCTCGCGCGCCCGCGTTCAATCACGTAAAAGTCGTGGCCGTCGTCTCCCTGCTCGAACACCATCCCTCCGGCCGGAACCTGTGTGCGGCGCAACCCGGCCGCAAGATGCTCAATCGTTACTTCAGGCAACGGCCGCAACATCGGGATCATCCGCAGCAACTCGACGTCAGCATCCCGGACGCGCATCCGCCAGTCGAGCGCCCTCAACCACCTCCAGCACGCGAGCGTGGCGACGGGCGTGAGGCACCCCACGGTCAAGAGCGCTGGACGAACCCCCAGCGTCCCGATCACGCCTGATGCAACTATCGCCCCAGCGGCAACACCGAGGGTGATGATGCCCTCAAACGCAGCGAACACACGCGCAAGAACCGCGTCTTCCGAGAGGCGTGCCAGCAGTGTGAACACACCAACGTCGACGAGCGCATTACCGATTCCAACCAGCGCCAGCATCGCGATCGCAACGGGCACATTCGAGGCGATGCCAATCACCACCAGCGGCGCACCCCAGATTGCGACGCCGATGCCGAACCACCGAGCCAGGCCACCGCGACCCACAAGCAGCGTGGATGAAAGCGAGCCGATCACGGCCCCCGCACCGATCGCCGCCGTCAGCAGCCCCACTCCGGCCTGGCCGCCACCGAGAGCGTTGATCGACAACACGACGACGAAGACTGTCAACGCCCCGCGTATGAACGTCTGAAGCGCGGTGAGACCGGTCAGGAGCGTCAACGCGCCGTCGGTGGCAATCGCTCGGACGCCCTCGAAGGCTTCGCGCACCGGCGTCATGCCGACGATTCCCGACAGGCGCGGGGGTAGCTCATACTCGACTCCGACGATCAGCGCTGCTGCCAGCGCCGAGGCAACGGCGGCAGCGACGAACACCGCAGACGGTCCGCTGGCTTTGAGCAGGACCGCCGCAACGAGTGGACCGACGAGCGTGGCCGACGAGTCGAGCAACCCACGTACCACGTTCGCGCTCGTGAGCTCGGCAGGGGTCGAGCACAGCGTGGGCAGCAGCGCCGAATGAGCCGGGCGAAACAGCGTCTGCGCCACCGTCGCCACCACGAGCGCCAGATACACGAGTACGACCGGCCCGTTGGCCATGCCAATTCCGGCCGCAATGCCGAGCATCAGCGCCCGCGCCAAGCCAACCCAAACGAGGACTGCATCGCGCCGCGTTCGGTCGGCGACCATCGCGGCGAATGGCGCCACGATCGCAGCCGGGACCATCCGCGCCCCACCCACCAGCCCCACTGCGGCGGGTCCGCCGTGGCGAAACGCGACAACACCAATACCGACCGTCGCCGCCCATTCTCCGGCCCAAATCGCGCCGAACGAGGCCTGCGCGCGCCTGAGATTTGGATTGCGGAGATTCACCCCGCAGGCCGCCGCGGAGTCAACGATCCGCCCGCGCATCCGAGCGAGCACCGAGGAAGTATCTACCGCGGCGCAAGCCGCGGTGGCCGAGGTCGGGGCACGACGGGATCGTTTGCCGCTTTCGCTCCGGGGTCTGGTTCGACTCGGGGCCGTCAGGTCGAGATGGTCCTTAGGTGGGGGAGAATGCGCTGGCATGGGCTCCCCGTGTTCCTCGACGCGTTCGTGATCCGGATGATCCTGCTCCCCGCGGTCCTCGAGCTACTCGGGCATCGCAGCTGGGCGTTCCCGAGCGGACTCGACCGGCGCCTCCCGCGGCTGGCGATCGAACCCCAGGCCGACGCGCCGCGGGAGGCGCCAATCCCCGCCCTCGAGGAAGCGGCTTGACGGCATCCAGCAGCTAGAACGAAGCGTCCTCAGGCGCAGCGCGACCGCCCTAGCGCAGACGACGGATGGCGGAGCGGACGAACGATGTGAAAAGCTGCCGCGACGCGGCAGCCGCGGGGGCCTGATCGCGCCAGGTCGCCTCCATGATTCCCTGGTGGTCGAGTGCCGCATCGCTGTTGGCGACCCAGTCAGTCACCAGCTGCGGCGTTGCCTCCGCGTGGAACTGGACACCGATCTGCTGGTTGACTCGGAACGCCTGAGGGCCGACGCGGTCATGCGCCAGGAGCTTGGCCTGCCGCGGAAGCCGGATGACGGTGTCCTCCCAGGCAAGCCACGGTCCCGGTGCGATCAGCTTCGGGGCCGTGGTGGCCACGTCCACCCAGCCATGGCGGGGCCTACGCGCGCGCTCGAACCCGCCTCCGAGCGCGGTGGCGAGCAGCTGCGACGCCGTTCCCACCGCAAGTACCGGGGTACCGGCGCGGCTGGCTTCCCGCAGCCAGTCGACCTGCGCAGCGTCGTCCGCGCGGCTGGGGTTGCCGGACCACCGCGCCGGGCCGATGACGACCGCCAGCTCGAGCGATCCCGGATCCGGGAGCTGCGTACCGCGTTCGATCCGGACGATGATTGGCTCGACCGCGCCGGCCCGGAGGGCTTCCGCGAGGGCGGCAACGGGGGCCGCGAGCGCAGCAACGGGGGCCAGGTCTGCGCCTTGCAGTAGAAGCGCCCGACCCGCAGGCCGCCGTCTCGGCGGCCGCACCACCCGCTGCTTCACACGCTCCACGGGCCGCGGGGGCAGCGTCGCGGTGGGCACTGGCTCGACAAATTCCTTGACACTCATTTCTCACCTCAAGAGTCGGCTTGGCTTCGCCGCCTGGGTCATTTGACACCTGACGGCAGGATCAGCGCGGGTCGGTCATCTGCCCGACGGCGCCGGAGAGGGGGACCGCGAGACCGCGCTGGAGCGTGATCCGCAGCTGGGAGCGAAAGCCCCCTACCGACTACATCGCTGCGTCCCGCCTGCCGAACAGCGGCCCGCGAAGCACGAGCGCGGCAATGGCATGACGGGCGCAAAGAGCATAAGGTCGATTGACTTTATCGTGATTACGGCCAGAGCGCAAGCGGAAGCGCTCGTGAGACTTCTACCTTTGCGTGGAAGCAGCCATCCTTGCGGGCATCCAGGCTTCGGGCGCTGGTGGTCTGTGGTTGGAGAGCGTGATTAGGATCCCCGTGTGGCCGGCATAGTTGTCCATCTTCTCGGTCGTCCGGAGATCGAGCGCGGCGGGACGGTTTGTGCGTCGCCGCGTGGGCGCAAGGCATGGGCGGTGTTGGCGTATGTGGTGCTGGCTGAGCGGCCGGTGTCGCGTGCGCGCTTGGCGGCCATGTTGTTCTCAGAAGCGGAAGATCCGCTGGGGGCTTTGCGGTGGACCTTGGCGGAGTTGCGCCGCGCTTTGCAGGTGTCCACGATGTTGCGCGGCGACCCGCTTTCGCTGATGCTTCCCGCGGATGCCGAAGTGGACGTGCTGGCGCTGGGTTCGGGGAATGGAGGCGCAGAGCTGGTACGCGGTGAGCTTCTTGAGGACTGCGATCCAGGGGTGGGCGGCGCGTTCGATGCGTGGCTGCTTGTCGAGCGACGCAGGCTGGCTGGGGCTAGCGGAGGGGTGCTTCGCGAGGCGGCGTTGAAGTCACTGGTGATTGGGTTGGCGATGGAGGGCGCCGGGTTGGCGTCCCGGGCGCTTTCGCTGGATCCGTTAGACGAGAGCCTGCATGAGCTGTTGGTGCGGTGTCTGGCCCGAGCGGGACAGGTCGGCGCAGCCCGACATCAGGCAACTGTGTGCGAGCTCTTGTTTCAGCGTGAGCTCGGACGTCCTCCGGATTCGCGGGTACGTCGAGCCGCAGACGCTGTGGAAGCGAGCGGGCCGCCGCCAATCGGTGATCGCGCGGCCGCTTTGGGTCAGATGGAGGCCGGCGTGGCGGCAATGGCGGCGGGGGCGGCAGAGCCGGGAGTGGCGTGTCTGCGTCTGGCGTGTGCGGAGGCTCGTGCTCTCGGCGATGGCCGAGTTCTCGCTCGCGTGCTGGTGACGTTGGGTGGGGCGCTGGTTCACGCGGTCCGCGGGCGTGACGAGGAGGGGGCGGCGGTGTTGCACGAGGCGCTCGCGGTGGGGGACGCCGCCGGGGAGCGCGCGGTCATGGTTGAGGCGTGTCGTGAGCTGGGTTATGTCGCGGTGCAGGCCGGGCGCGGCGCTGCTGCCGGTCGCCTACTCCAGAAGGCCACGCTCTTGGCGGTCGGCGATGGCGAACGGGCGGCGGTCCTTGGCGTGCGAGGAATGGCGCTGTCTGATCGGGCTCACTACGGCGCGGCGATCGAGCTCCTTCGTGAGTCGGTTGCAGCCGCTGACCGCGAAAAGGACACACGCCAGGCCGCGTGGTCGTTGGCGCTGCTCGGACGCGCGTTGCTGCTTTGTGACGAGCTTGCGGAGGCCGCTGCGGTGCTGGATCGAGCCCTCGAGTTGGTCAAGGGTGACGGCTGGGTCGCGTTTGCTCCCTTTCCCGAGACGATGCGTGGCGAGGTCGCGCTGCGCCGTGGCGATCTCGCTCAGGCTCAAGGTCTGCTTCGGCACGCGTTCTCGCTGGGGTGCCGTCTGGGCGATCCGTGCTGGGAGGCGTTGGCCGCGCGGGCGATCGGGCTCGTGCACGACGCGCGTGGTGAGACTGGCCAGGCGCTGGAGTGCCTGCGGGATGCGGCCGCCCGCGCGGTGCGAGTCGCGGACCCGTATCTGTGGGTGTATGCCTATTGCCTTGAGGCGCTCGCCGGCGTTGCGCTTCATGCCGGCGCCGACGATGCTCGCGAGACGGTGCAGGCGCTCGAGCGTGTCGCCGCTCGGTGCGATATGCGAGAGCTTGTCGTTCGGGCGGCGAAGCACCGCGCGTTCCTGGGAGATTCGGCCGGGATCGAGGCCGTCGGCCCACTCCTCGCAGCGATCGGCAATCCCGCGCTTTGGTCCGCCGTCCAGGCGGGCTGATCACACGCGACGTCACACGGTCGCTTGGTGCAATGTGCTCTCCATCTACGAAGCAAGGAGCAGCACATGCCTCTCATCAACGTCAAACTCATCGAGGGCGTCTTCACCGCCGAGCAGAAAACGCAGATCGTTGAACGTCTCACCGACGCGATGGTCAGCGTGGAGGGCGAGAACATGCGCCAGGTGACCTGGTGTGTACTGGAAGAGGTCAAGAGCGGCGACTGGGGAATCGCAGGCCAGTGCCTGACCACCGAGGCCGTCCACCAGCTCGCGGCCGGCAGCGCCGCCTAGCGCTCGCGTCGCACACGATCTTCCGACGCCACGGGAAAACACCGACACAAGCAGAGCTACAGGTCGGGCGGCGGCGGCCGGTAACCACCGCCGCCCGACAGCGGAAGGCAGCTGGCGGGAGAGCACTCACGCTCCGAGACAGCGAACCGCCAGCTTTGCGTGACGCCCAAGCCTCGTTGCCGGCCGGGCGAGATCTGCTCTGGACTCGCCGCAGACATTCGGTCTTTGGCCCGTAGATCCCATCTACGCGCGGAAGGCGAGCGCCGGCGAGACTGCCGGTTCGTCGCCGTTGGGGCACTCTGATTCTCAGTGCTGGTTCTCGCGCGGAGCGGCAGCCCGCCCGCGGACCCGTAGCGGAGGCAAAGCAGGTGCGCTCCGCGATATTCCTGCGCGCCCTGCTCGTCGCCAAATGCGCGCATCTACCCGTCGCGCCGGCGGCCCAGCCCGGGGCGATACCCTGTCCACGTGAAGGAGCGGGGTGCGCGCGTGGCGGTCATCGGCGCGGGGCCAGGAGGACTGGTCGCTGCGAAGTACGCGCTCGAGGCGGGTTTCGATACGACGGTTTTCGAGGCCAGCGACGACCTCGGGGGTCAATGGCATACGAGTGCTTCCCACAGCGGTGTATGGCCGCGGATGCGCACGAACACGAGTCGGGCGATGACGGCATTCTCAGACTTTCCGGCTCCAGTGGACCATCCGCTGCATCCCGCTGCGGAGCAGGTCCACGCCTATTTACGCGCCTATGCCCGGAAGTTCGGCGTGACCGACCGGATTCGCTTCGGCATGCCGGTCCGGAGCGTGCAACTAGGCTGGAAGGTCAACGGCGAGCCGTTTGACCGCGTGGTGGTCGCCTCAGGGAGGTTTCGCAAGCCATCGCTTCCCGGTGCCTTGCGGCAGTTCAAGGGGGAGCTACTACACGCCTTTGATTACCCAGGTGCGGAGCCCTTCCGCGATCGGCGAACGCTGGTGTACGGAAATGGAATCAGCGGGCTCGAGATCGCCTCAGATCTCGCGTTCAACGCCCACGTGGTGTCCTCGTTCCGCAAGCCACGCTATGTGATCCAGAAGGTCGTCGACGGTGTCTCTTCGGACTGGCAGTGGTACACGCTCTACGGGGCACTGGAGCGGCGCTTCCTAAGTTCCGGCCAATGGAGCCATCGTCAGCGCGAGCGGATACTGCGCGATGCAGGCAATCCGGCAGACTTCGGCGCGCCCGAACCCGATCCTGACCTCCGCACGGCGGGTCTGTCGCTCTGTCAGGACTACCTCGCCCAGATCCGCGAAGGCGTGATTTCGTGTCGCCCCGCGATCACGGCAGTCGAGGGCAAGGACATCAGCTTCACCGACGGGTCGATGGACACGTTCGACGTGGTCATTTGCGCGACGGGATATGACCTTGAGATCCCGTATCTCGACCGCGCCCTGTGGAGCGCGATTGGTTCCGGGTCCGGCCTCTACCAAAGGACGCTCCACCCCGATCTGCCGGGGCTCGGCGTCATCGGACAGTTTCTAGCCCAAGGACCGTACTGGCCGCTGCTCGAACTACAGGCGCGCTGGATCATCGCGATCTGGACCGGTGAGGTGAAACTGCCCAGCGAGGCGACAATGCGGACCACAATCGCCAAGGGTCAGCCAGTGCTCGACGCCCATAATGCTCTCGCTCTCACGCTCGCCGAAGAGCTTGGCGTGGCGCCCAACCCGGACAGTTGGCCCGCGCTCTCCGAAGCATTGATCTTTGGTCCTCTGCTACCTCCGCGCTACCGCCTCTCCGGTCCCGGAGCGAGGGCCAACGCTGCCGAACTCTTCACAGACCAGCTCGCAGGCTCGCCTCGCGCCCCAGTGGACCCGACAGATCTCGAAGCCTTGCCCACGTTCGGCCTTCGCGATGCGCTCACTATTCAACCGTCAGCGAACGTGACTCCGCTTGGTGACCGTTGCTGATGGCTTCATGGAGTGGACTTGGTCAACGGGGGAACGTGTCCGAGCCTGCTGCCCAAGAAGCCGGCGGTGCGCGTCACACTGACCCGACGCGGGAATGGCGTCGGTCGTGCGTCTACTTGAGCGTAATCGACTTGCGCCGGCTCGATTTCTTGCCGTGCTTGGGGACGAAGGTGCCCGCTGCGATCAGCTTCACGCGCTTTGCATGCGTGAGCAGCTTCCTGCCCTGAGCGGTCAGCCGGAGCTTGACCTTGGCGTGCCCGGGTCCGGCGAAGGTCTTGGAACCTCTTGCGACCACGACCGGCTTGACGACCCGAGCCAGCTTCGCCCCGGCGGGTAGGTAGTACCAGGTGAGCGTGACCGAGCCAGCCACCGGGGCGGTGAAAGGCGCGGGGAATCCGCCGCTACGCAGAATCGCCGAGATGCGCGCAGCGGGACCGCTCGGCGTTAGCGATTTGGCGAGAGCAGCACCAGCATTCGATCCGGGGCCCGCCTGGCCAAGGGCGAAGATCAGCCCGGTTCCGCTGTTTGCAGCGGTGTGCCCGGTGTAGCCGGTGTACACGCAGTGCGAGGCATCGGCGCAGGCGAGTTGATCGACCTGCTCGGTAGCCGTCTGGTCATGGGCGGCGCCCGGCGAGCCGTTGATGTTGACCGCAGCGAGCACTCCTGTGGTCTGGCCGCCGCCGCCGCCCGTGCGATCGCCGCCCGCGAGGCAATCCGTGGCGCTCGTGCACACCACCGTGGTGAGGCTGCTTGTACCGGCAACCAGCCGAGGTGAGCCAGGCGCGCCGCTGCCGCTGATCGGCACGACCATCCCGGGCCCCGGCGTGTTGCCATTGGCGAAGTTTTCACCGACCGCGACGCAGCCGGCCGCGCCGGCCGGGCAGGCGACGCTGTGGAGGAAGCTGGTCGGCGTGGTGTTCGGCACAGACTGGGGGGAGCCGGGGGAGCCGTTCGTGACCGCCACGGTGACCGCCTGCTCGCTGGCGATCCCATTGGCCGCCACTAGTTTCTCGCCGACCGCGACGCAGTCGCCGGCGCTGCGGCAGGCGACCCCTTCGAGTACGGCAACCCCTGGGACCTGCTCGCCCGAGCCTACGAAGCCATGGTTGATCGACACCACGACTCCCGCTGCGGGACCGCCGAAGGCGAGAGCGCCCTGGCCGACCGCCAGACAGCCGGCGGCGTCGCACTCGACGCCGCGCAGCCCTTCAGCGCTCGGTACCAATTGAATCGCGCCCGGAACGCCGTCAGTCACGTTGACGAGCGCCCCCTCGCGGCCGAACTGCCCACCCGGGGTGGATCCGACGACCACGCAACTCGCCGCGCTTGGGCACCCCACACCGAAAGCGATGAAGCCGGCCGGAAACGTCTGGCGGGAAGCAGCGACGCCGTTCTTGAGAGCCACGAACTCGCCACCGGAATTCCCACTGAACGACGAGCCACCCACAGCCACGCAGTTGAGCGCCGATCCGTTTGCGCAGCCCACGCCGTTTAAGCGTAGCCCGGGAGTCTGCCCGATCACACTGTCCGCCGAAGCGGGCGCTGCCGCCATCGCCAGCACGGCCACCATCACGAGCGCTAGCCCCCCACCCACCACCGACATCCCACGCCGTATCCGTGCGAAATGGTTCGACATCGCGCGACTCCTCCCTCGGTTTTCAGGCTCGATTCGCCACGCCAAGGAGGACCCCCCTCGAACTCAGCAGCCCCGACCGCAAGCCCTACGCTTGCGACACGCCCGAATCTAGCAAAACGATCCTTCGACGGTCTCGCCCGAACGCTCGCATTGTCGCCCACGCGATCATGCACGCAGCTCGGCAGGAGCTTCAAAGCGATCGTTCGTGCCGCGGGTACCGCGGTTGCGGGGTCAGGCACAGACCCGAAGAGGAAGGCATAGGGATTTCCCCAAGCCCGCCAAGGCGAGATGCGATGAGCTCTGACACGCGGCGGACAGTCTCACGGTTGCCGTGGGCGTGTAAGCAGTGAGTAGCCCGTCCACGACGGTCTTCACGGGGAGTAGCTACACGCCCTCCAGATATCCAGCGAGCTCCGCGGGGCGCGCGGGAGCAGGATGGTCTCAAATCCGCCCGCGATGCCCTGGGCTCGGGCGGTTGCGGTTGGCGCGCGTGGCGGGGGG
>JAXDGS010000117.1:0-16484 GCA_034664905.1 Solirubrobacteraceae bacterium
ACCTTGACCTGATCGCCGATGTTGACGAACAGCGGCACGCTGATCTTGGCGCCGGTCTCGAGCACCGCCGGCTTCGTGCCGCCGCCGGAGGCGGTGTCGCCGCGCACGCCGGGCTCGGTCTCGGTCACCTCGAGGTCGACGGCGCTCGGCAGCTGGACGTCGGCCGGCTCCTCGTCGACGTAGAGCAGCTCGACCTCGTCGGAGTCGCGCAGCCAGCGCAGCGGCCCGGCGAGGCTCGTCTCGGGGATCGTCACCTGCTCGTAGGAGCCGGTGTCCATGAAGTGCGCGTCGGTGCCGTCCTTGTAGAGGAACTGCATCCGGCGCACCTCGGTGCGGACCGAGCGGAACTTCTCGCCGGCGCGGAACGTGCGGTCGATGACCGCCCCGTCGGCGGCGCGGCGCAGCTTCGTGCGCACGAACGCGCCGCCCTTGCCCGGCTTCACATGCTGGAAGTCGAGGATCTTGAAGACCGTCCCATCGACCTCGATGTGGTTGCCGTTCTTGAACTGGTTGGTGCTCAGAGCCACGTCGCCCTCAACTTCGTCCGGCCTTCGCGCTCTCTCTCGCTGCGCTTCCCTTGGCGCCATAGAGCAGGCGCTTCGGCACCGGCACGGGGCTGACCCGGCGCACCGCCGAGCCGACGAACACGCGCGGCTCGAGCATCGAGACGAGCTCTTCGAGCTCGCGGCGCTCGGCATCTGCCAGCGAGCTCGGGCGGCCGTGCGCACGGCGCACGAGCGCCACCAGCCGGTGACGTTGAGCGCGGTTGAGCCTGCCTATGTGCCGGCCCGCGAGCAGCGCGAGCTCCGCCGCGAGCGCGAGCTGCGCGACCGGCACGAAGCGGCCGGCGCGCTTGAGCGCGGAGCGTCGAAGCAGACGGGCGAGCATCGCCCCATCGTAGCCGCGGCAACGCGCGGCGCCGTCAAAGCGCGCAGGTCGCTATGCGGCCGCCGCCGCGAGCATCGCCTGGTCGATGCCGATCACCTTCAGGCGGCGGTTGAGCGCGTTGAAGGCGAACGTGTTGGTTTCCTCGCTTGAGTAGTCGAGGATCGCGTAGTGCTCCGGGTCGGCGCCCGGCGGCACGAGCACCGCGGCGGCGAGCGGGATCAGCTCGCGCACGCGCTCGGCGATGCGCCGGCGCAGAGCCGGGTCGCTCGCCTTCTCGCGCAAGAACCAGGTGCCATAGGCGACGTGCCGGTGCTCGTCCTGGGAGATCAGCTTGAAGCCCTCCACCCAGCCCGGCAGAACCCCCTTGCGCTCCATGTAGTCGGTCAGGAACCACTGCCCGGTGAGCGCGAGCGTCCCCTCGATGATCATGTGGTAGAGGGTCACGAAGTCGACCTTCGCCTCGACGTCCTGCGGGTCCTCGATCAGGCGCTGCCCCCACTCCACGAGGACACCGTCGAACATCTCGATGAAAGCCGGGTTGAGGTCCTTGCGCGCGCGCTCGAGACGCCCCTCGAAGCCTCCGTCGAGCCCGAGCACCTCCGCGTAGAAGCGGTTGAAGTGCTGTGCGTGGCGGGCCTCGTCAACCTGCTGGGTGGTCAGGAACGCCGCCTCGCTCTGGCTCTCGTAGGCCATCACGAGGCCCGAGAACTGAGTGGTGACGCGCTCCTCGCCGACGAAGAACGAGGACAGGTTCCAGGAGAGGCGCTCGCGCAGCTCGGCATCCATGCTCGCCCAGTCGCGGCGGTCCTGGCTGAAGTCGATCGTCTGCGACTGCCAGTTCTGGCGCTCCCAGAGCTCATAGAGCTGCTGCGGGGTCATCAGCGTGACCGACGACAGCTTCGACTCGTCGGAGATCGTCCCCACGTCTCCCTGGCTGGTGAGATCCAACAGCGATGGCATGAGCCAGCACCTCCCCCTCGGTGTGAGCAAAACCGCCTCCTCGGCGGGCACCGACTGTACTCCTTCGCGGTGGCGGCGGCGACACACTCAAGGCTCTGCCCATCAACGCCGATGCGAACCCATGCGGCAAGCGGTGCGCGAGAACGCCCTGTGCGCGGCGATGGCGGTCGCCGGCTGCGCGACGCTCGCGTGGCTGGGCCTCTACGGCTACGCATGGAGCGACTACGACAACGAGGCGCGTGCTGCGTTCGGCGCGCTCGCGCACGGGCACGTGCTCGAGTTCCTGCGCCTCGCGCCCGCCTACGGCGGATCGCTCGTCGAGCGCGCGCCGTTCGCGCTGGCACCGAGGCTGTGGGGCGGCGGTGAGGAGGCGATCTACCGCATGGTCGCACTGCCCTGCCTGCTGGCCGCCGCAGGCCTCGGCGTGTGGCTCCTCGCGCAGATGCGCCGCGCGGGGCATTCGCGCAGCGCGCGCGCGCTCGCACTGGCGCTGTGCGTCGCCAACCCGATCACGCTGCGAGCGCTCGAACTCGGGCACCCCGAGGAGCTGCTCGGCGCGTGCCTGTCGATCTTTGCGCTGCTGCTGGCCAGCGGCGTTTCGGTGAGCCGCCGGCGTGCGCTGCTGGCGGGCGTGGTCCTCGGGCTCGCGATCGCCAACAAGGAGTGGGCGCTGATTGCCGTGGGCCCGGTGCTGCTGGCGCTTCCCGGCAAGCGCAGGCTGGCATGCGTGGCCGGCGCCGCGGTGAGTGCAGCGGCGGTGCTCGCACCGCTCGTGCTCAGCTCATCGAGCTACCTGCACAGCACCAAAGCGCTCGCCTCTGCGCCTGGCGCGATCTTCCAGCCGTGGCAGCTCTGGTGGTTCCTCGGCCACCACGGCGGGCTCGTGCACGGCGCCTTCGGCGTTGCGAAGCCGGGCTACCGCGAAGCGTCCGCGTGGGCAGCGACGATCAACCATCCGCTGATCCTCGCCGTCGCAGCGGCGTTCACGCTCGCGCTGTGGCTGCGCCACGGTCGTCTGAGCGCCCCGGATGCGCTGCTCGCGCTCGCCGCGCTCGCGCTCGCACGCAGCGTGCTCGATACGTGGGACACCATCTACTACATGCTGCCGTTCCTGCTCGCGCTGCTCTGCTGGGAGACGCGCGTGCACACGACGCGGCTGCCGGTGCTCGCAGCCGGGTGCACCGCGCTGACGTGGGTGAGCTTCCAGTGGCTGGGCGCGCACGTCTCGCCTGACGCTCAAGCCGCTTTCTTCCTGGCATGGTCGGTGCCGCTTGCGGTGTGGCTCACGGCGCGGCTGCTCTCGCCCGGGCGCTCGGTGCCGCGCCCGGTCCGCTCGCGCCACACGGACGAGGTTCAGCCGAGGACCGTGAGCGCCTTGGGCAGGCTGCTCAGAACCTCCTGAGCGTCCTCGGCGACGACGAGCAGATCCTCGATCCGCACCCCGAGCACGCCGGGGAGATACACGCCCGGCTCGACCGTCACCACGTTGCCGGCCCGCAGCGGCTCCTCGCCGGCGGTGCGCGACAGGCGCGGGCCCTCGTGCACCTCCATGCCGACGCCGTGGCCGAGGCCGTGACCGAACTGCTCGCCGTAGCCGCCGCGCTCGATCACCTTGCGAGCGACCGCGTCGAGCGCGCGGCCGCTCGGACCGGCGCGCACCGCGGCGACCCCCGCTTCCTGCGCTGCCAGCACGACCTCGTAGACCTCGCGCGCCTGCGCCGAGATCCCCTCGCCGGTCGCGTAGGTGCGGGTGCAGTCCGAGCAGTAGCCCTCGTGCATCGCGCCCCAGTCGATCGTCACGAGCACATCGCGCGGGATCGGAAGCTCGCGCGGCTGGGCATGGGGCAGCGCCGCGTGCGCACCGGCGGCGACGATCGTCGGAAAGCTCGCCGCTTCGGCTCCCAGGCGGCGCATGCGCAGCTCGAGCTCGATCGCGACCTCGCGCTCGCTATGCCCGACGATCCCCTCGGCGAGCAGCCCGCCGAGCGCCCGGTCGGCGAGCTCGGCGGCGGCGGCGATCAGGCGCACCTCGGCCGGTTCCTTGACGGCCCGCAGCTGGGCGATGACGCCGTTGCAGGGGCGCAGCTCCCAACCGGCACCGAGCAGCTCGGCGAGCCTGCGATGCGTCTTGACCGTCAGCTGGGACTCGTCGAAGCCGAGCCGCCCAGAGGTGCCCGCGAGCATCGCAGCGACCGCATCCGTGAGCTCGCCGGCGACGATCTCCGCCGCAAGCCCATCGGGCAGCTGCGCGGCGGCCTGCGTCTCATAGCGGAAGTCGGTGAGCAGACGGTGAGCGGCGACGCGTGCGCCGTCCCCGGCGGCGAGCAGCAGAAGACCGTGGCTGCCGGTGAAGCCGCTCAGGTAGCGCACATCGTGCGCCGCGGTCACGAGCAGCATGTCGAACCCGCGCAGCTCGAGCTCGGCCGACGCGCGCGCGAGCCGGCCCGGCCCCGGATGCGCGCCTGCGTTGGCGCTCACCGGCCGCCTCGCTGCAGCTCCTCGCGCAGCAGCGCGAGCGCGTCCGCGTAGCCGGCGACTCCGCGGCCGGAGACCGTCGCGAAGCACAGGTCCCTGATCACCGAGCTGCGCCGCCACGGCTCGCGATGCTCGACGTCGGAGAGATGGATCTCGAGCGCAGGCAGGCCGGCGATCTCGAGCGCATCGCGGATCGCCCATGCGTAGTGCGTCCACGCGCCGGGGTTCAGGAGAATCGCATCGGCGCTGTGCTCCAGTGCGTGCAGATGCTCGATGAACTCGCCTTCGTGGTTTGAGTGAAAGAAGCGCACCCCCAGGCCGAGCCCGGCCGCGTCGAGCTCGATCTGGCGCTCGAGCTCAGCGAGCGTGAGGCCCCCGTAGAGGCGCGGGTCGCGGCGGCCGAGCTGATCGAGGTTGACGCCGTGCATCACCTCGACCAGGTATTGCCCGGGGCTCACCGCTCGAGCTCCGCGACCGCGGCGCTCAGGTCATCGACGCCGACCTCGCAGCCGGTGAGAACCTCCCCGGGCGCCTCGAGCAGCACGAAAGGCACCGCGCCGCGCAGGCGCTTCTTATCGAGCGCGCTCGCGGCCACTACGTCCTGCACCGTCGCACCGCGCAGGCTCACCGGCAGCCCGTGCGCGGCAAGCAGCTCGCGCACCTGCTCGCGCAGCGGATCGAGGCCCGACAGGCGCAGCGCCGCGAGCAGCCCGAGCCCGACCGCCTCGCCGTGGCGATAGGTCCCGTAGCCGCTCGCGGTCTCGATCGCATGGCCGACGGTGTGGCCCAGGTTCAGCGCCTGGCGCGCGCCCGCGTCGCGTTCGTCGGCCGCGACGATCGCGAGCTTCGTGCGCGCGCACGCGAGGATCATCTCCTCGTCGACCTCCGCGCCCCGCGCGAGCGCCTGCCAGAGGCTTCCGCCGGCGATCAGCGCGGTCTTGAGAACCTCCGTCCAGCCCGCCGCGCGCTCGGCGTCGGGGAGCGTCTCGAGCGCGTCGGGGTCCACGAGCACGGCGGCCGGCTGGTGGTAGGCGCCGATGTAGTTCTTCGCCTCGGGCAGGTCCACGCCCGTCTTGCCGCCGTAGGCGGAGTCGACCTGCGCGACGAGCGTGGTCGGCAGGTGCACGACCGGGATGCCACGCTGGTAGGTGGCGGCGCAGAAGCCGGCGAGATCGCCGACGACGCCGCCTCCGAGCGCGAGCAGGTGATCCGCGCGGGTCGCGCGCGCGCCGACGAGCGCCTGCCACACGCGCTCGGCGTTCGCGAGCGTCTTGCTCGCCTCGCCCGGCGCGAGCGCGATCGTCGCGGCGGTCTCCCCCAGGCGCTCCGCATAGAGCGCTGCGACGGTCTCGTCGCTCACGCAGAAGGGACGCGAGGAGGATCGCTCGAACGGGCTGAGCGCGTCCAGCGCGCTCGCCGAGAGCAGGCCGCGTCCGACGAACACGGGGTATTCGCCCGCTGTGCAGCGCGCCCACAGCATGCGCGCCGGGACCGGCGCCGCCGAGAGCCTTCGCAGCGCCGCCAGAGCGTCGCCGGCACCGCCGGCGGGCAGCTGCGGCAGGACGGCGTCGGCGAGGCCCTCGTAGAGCTCGCGGCGCCCGGCGTGGAGCGTGAGGAACTCCTCGCGCTCGCGCGCGAGCGGGCGCTCGCGTCCGTTCTCGGTGCTGCGCACGCGCTCCCACGCCAGCAGCGGGTCGACCTCGAGCAGCACGGTCAGGTGCGCGCCCAGAGCCTCGCGGACGCGGTCTGAGAGGATCGCGCCGCCGCCCAGCGCGAGGACGTCCTCGGGCCCCGCGCCGCTCAGCAGCTCGCATACGAGCTCCTCCTCCTTGACCCGAAACGCCCGCTCTCCGTGCAGCTCGAACTCGCGCGCGATCGGGTGCCCGAGCCGGGACTCGAGCAACGCATCGCTGTCCTTGGGGGAGACGCCGAGCGCGTCTGCGAGCTCCGCGGCAAGCCGCGACTTGCCGGAGCCCATGAAGCCGATCAGGACGAACGCCATCCGATCCGCTCCTCGTAGGCACGCACGGACTGCAGCACGTCGTCGATGTGATCGCCGCCGAACTTGCCGCGGTAGGCATCCGCCAGCACCAGTGCCACCATCGCCTCGCCGACGACGCCGGCGGCCGGGACGGTGCACGAGTCGGTGCGCTCGCGCAGCGCCTGCGCGGGCTCGTGGGTCTCGGTGTCGACCGAGCGCAGCGGCTTTGTCAGAGTCGGCAGCGGCTTCATCGCGCCGCGGACCAGCAGCGCCCCGCCGGTGGTCATCCCGCCCTCGAGGCCGCCGGCCCGGTTCGTCTCGCGGTGGTAGCCGAGATCCGCGGAGTAGAAGATCTCATCGTGCGCCTGCGAGCCGGGCAGGCCCGCGATCGTGAAGGCGTCGCCGATCGCAGCGCCCTTGACGGCCTGTATCGAGCAGAGCGCCATCGCGAGACGCCCGTCGAGGCGCTCCTCCCAGGACACGTGCGAGCCGAGACCTGGCACGAGGCCGAAGGCCTGCACCTCGAAGACGCCTCCGAGCGACTCGTTCGCGCGGCGCATGTCGTCGATCTCGCGAACCATCGCCGCGCTCGCCTGGGCGTCCAGGCAGCGCACGGGCGAGTCATCGACGCCGTCGAAGTCCTCGAGGCGCAACTCCAGCTCGCGGGCAGGCGCTGCGACGGAGCCGATCTGGAGCACGTGCGAGCGGACGCTCACGCCGAGCACGCTCAGGAACGCCTTGCACACCCCGCCGCCGGCGACGCGCGCCGCCGTCTCGCGAGCCGACGCCCGCTCGAGGATGTTGCGCACATCGCTCTGCTTGTACTTGTGCACACCGACGAGGTCGGCGTGTCCGGGTCGCGGCAGGTGCACCTCTGCCTGCTCCTCGGAGACCGGCCACGGATTCATGCGCTGCTCCCAGTTCGCGTAGTCGCGGTTGAGAACCTGCAGGGCGACCGGGCTGCCAAGCGTGCGTCCGTGGCGCACGCCGCCGGTGACCTCGGCGGCGTCGCGCTCGATCTTCATGCGCCCGCCGCGGCCGTGGCCGAGCTGGCGTCGCGCCATGTCCCTGTTGAGATCCTCCGGTGAGAGCTCGATTCCCGCAGGAAGGCCCTCGACGATGCAGGTGAGGCCGGGGCCATGGGACTCGCCGGCGGTTGTGAGACGGAGCGCCACGGCTCCAAGCTTATTTGCTGAGAGACCTAGCCCTTGCGGTGTGCGGCGTACGCGCGTGCCGTGGCGCCCGCGAACGTGTAGACGCCCACGCTCGAGGTCGGCACGAGGCCCGGCACTTTCAGCAGGCCGGCCTGGCGAAGCAGCACGAGGCCGGCGGAGGAGCGGCTGTGCACGACCGCGGAGACGTCCGCGCTCGATGCCTTCAAGGGGGTGACGTTCACGACCCACAGTTCGTAGGTGAGCGTGCGGCCGTCATTCAGGCGGTATTCGAAGCGCTCGGCCTGGCCGAACTTCAGATCGATCTCCTGGCAGTTCGCGACGCTCGGCAGGCACGTCGCGGGGCCGCGCACGGTCGCGTTGTGAAGGAGCGTGAAGGTCGCGGTCTTGGCGCCTGCGATCACGCCTCTGAAGACGAGCAGCGGGTACTTGCCGGAGGGGAGCGGCGTGAGCGGCGTAAGCCTGTTGATGGGCCTCAGCTGCACGCCCCCCGCGGGCTCGACCGGCGGGATCACGCCGAACATCGCCGAGACGTCATAGACCGTGAACGGCTTGGCCGGCGAGCTTGGCTTCGATGGCGAGGCGGGCGTCGATTCGCCTTTGGCCGAGGTGGAACCCGAGCCGCCGGCGGACGTCGGAGCGCTCGCGGGTGCGCCCGCGCCGGCTTCGGCGCTCGCACTCGACGAGCTCGAGCTGCTGGAGGACGAGGAGGAGCTCGAGGAGCTCGCCCCAGCTCCGGAGCCGGGCAGGAGGTCGAACGGGTCGTGAGCTGTTCCCTGGCGCTGCACTTTGCTTCCGCTGGTCGTCTCCGCGACAGCGGCAACGGGGTTACCGTGCGCTTCGCTCACGGCGATCCCCGCCGGCACGTGCACCGCGCTGCCGACCGGGGCCGGCGCCGGGGTGGAGGAGCCGCCGAGGGCGATGTAGGCCAGGGCCGCGAGCAGCGCCGCGCCGAGAAGCGCGAGAATCGGGAGTAGCCGCCTGTCGAGCAGGTCGCTCTTGAGTGAGTTCAGAAAGGCGGTCATGGCGTCACCTTCACGACCGCGGCGGGCGCCGGCGTGCTTGGTGCCGTGCCGCTCGACGCAGGCGTCGTGGCGCCGGGGGACGCGGGGCTCGCGCCGCCGGTCAGGCCCTGTCCGGCGGGCAGCACGTAGGCGGTCGCTGTGATCGTCCCCGATAGTGGCTGTGAACCCCCGCCGGTGTGTTCGGCGGTCGTCGCCGGTGCCAGTTTGACGCTCTGGATCGTCAGCAGGCGGCCGCTGACCGCCAGCCCGCCTGCGGCGGAGCGCACGGTGAAGCGGTTGAGCTGCTGGAAGAGATGTTCGAGGGCGAAGAAGTTTCCGTTGAAGACGAAGGTGAACGGCATCTGCGAGAAGCCACTCGCGGCTGCGGCAGGCGACGCCGCGGCGGCGCTCGCGGAGGGGCCGGTGCCGGTGCCGGAGGAGCTTGCGGTGATCGAGGTGAATTCGACGTGCTTCTGGTTTGATGCCCGTGAGATCTCGTAGATGAGCGAGGGGACTTCCTGATTCGCCGGGACGGCTTTACCGAGGCTCACGACCGACGCGTACGCCGCCGAGTACTGTTCCTGGGCTGCGCGCGCGTTCTTGACTTCGCCTTCGGCGCTCGACAGCTGCGTCCTCGTTTCGGCGACCTGCGCAGCGAGCTTGCTCGCTTGCTGGCGCTTGGGTGAGACGGCAAGGAGCCACACCGCGCCGAGCAGCGCGATCACCGCGACTCCCATCAGAACCATACGATCGCGGCCGGTCATCTGGGGGCTCCTGTCGAGGTCGTGCTTGCGGGTACCTTCACGCTCGTGATCGCCGCGTGGGTGACGGCGGGCGTCGGGATCGGCGCGAAGTTGACCTGAGCGGTGAACTGCGGGTCACCGCCCGGGCATCCGCCGCTGCCCGCGCCGGAGCCGGCGCCGGTCGAGGCGCTTTTTGCGGAGCTCTGCAGGTTGACGGCGCTGACGCCGTCGATCAGGCGCAGCCGCAGCAGCATCTGAGCAACCTCCGGCTGGCTCGTGGCGCAGCCGCTGATCGTGAACTGGGGAACGCTGCCGGGCGGGGTCGCGGAGGTGACCGGGGATGCGCCCGCGGCCGTCGAGCTCGGCGCAGCGGATGCCGCGGCGCTCGGGCTTGGCGTGGCCGGACCGGCGCTCGCGCCGGAGCCCGAGGCGGAGCCGATCACGCCGGACAGCGCCGAGACCGAGACGCCCGGCGGAAGCACGCGGCCGAACTCGTGGAAGGTGTGGGCCCAGTCAAAGCGCGAGTCAACCAGCGTCGAGACCGCTGCGACGCGCTGTTCGCGCAGGGCCACGAAGCTCGTGAACGGAGCCAGCTGGCTTGCCTGCGCCTGGGCGCGCTGCGCCTGGGCGCTGAGCGCGGCGGCCTGCGCGTGGCGAGCGTAGATCTGGTGGTCGGCGCGTCCGTAGAGGAACGCGAGCAGGGCCACACCGGCAAGCAGGGCGAGCACCGCATAGGCAGCGCCTTCCGAGCGCCCGGCGCCGACACCGGCGCTGCGCTGCTCGGCGGGGATCAGGTTTACGGCTCTCATTGCAGCGCCTCGACTGCGGCAAGGCCGGTGGCAACGGCAAGCCTGTGGGTCGACACGCCGGGCCCGACGTGCTCGTCTGCCACGTCGACGGTCTCGCTGCGCACCTCGACGCCGAGCGACTGCTGCAACGCCTCGCCGAATCCGGAGATGTCCTGCGCCGCGCCGCTGAGGACCAGGTGGGAGACCTCGCCGCCACCATCCTGCGAGCGGTGGAAGTCGAGCGAGTTGCGCACCTCGCCGGAGAGCTCGCGGATGCCGTTTTCGAGCACTTCGCGTACGACCGCGTCGTTTGAAAGCTTCTGCTCGACGCGGGGCTCTGGAACCGCGGCCAGTTCCTCGTAGCTCATCGCGCGCTCGCGCGCCTCCTGCGCCTCGCTGTCGCTGGCGCTCGGCTCGTCGCCATCGGCCGCCGGCTCGGGCTCGGGGTCGGGCTCGGGCTGTGTCGGCTGCGGCGCTTGAACAGGGTCTGCGCCGAGGTCGGTCGCCGCGAGCAGCTCATGCGCCTCGGCGACGGATACCGCGAGGCGAACGGCGATCTGGCCGGCGAGCCCCTCGAGGCCGCTGCCGACGACTCGCGTGAAGCGGCACACGCTGCCCTCGGCGATCGCGAGGTTCGTGAGCCCGTCGACGTTCAGATACAGGACCCTGCCCGCGTGGGCGTGGTCCGGGCGGTAAAGGGAGCGGATCAGCGCGAACGCAGAGAGGTCGATGCCCTCGGGGGTGAGGCCGGCGGCGCGGACGGCGCTCAGCAGTCGTTCGACCATGTCGCGCTGTGCGGCCACCAGCACCACGCGCTGGCGCGGACCGGCGGGCGTGTCGATCACGCCGAGGGGATGGAAGTCGAGGACGGCGTTGTTCAGCGGCATCGGAACCTGTTCCTGAGCCTGAAAGCTCACGGCCGCCGCGAGCTCCTTGCGGTCTGTGAGCGGGGGCAGCTCGAGGATGCGCAGCACGGTGCGCTGGTTTGCGATTCCCACGCGCACGCGCTTGCTCAGCCCGCTGCCGCCGGCGAACAGCTCGCGCAGCACCTCGGTGAGTGCGCCGTCGTCGGCGACTTCGCCGTCGCGCACCGTGTCCGCGGCGAGCGAGAGCGCCGATGCGCGCTCGGCGATGATCTGCCCGTTGCAGCGTGCCTGAACGGCCGCGACGAACCCGGGCTGGATGTCCAGTCCAACGACATCCCCGCGCGCACCGCGACGGAGGTTTACGTTCATGTTCATTGAAGGAAGTTTCATTGAGGCTCGTGGCGGTTTCGGCTCAGGGAGGTCGCTCGCACGGGGGGTATCGGCGGCAACGCGGCGGCGCTTTAGTGCACGAAGTGATTGATGTAGAAATCGACGACCGGCTGGCCCGCGAATACGGCAGCGACGGCGCCTGCTGCAAGGAACGGGCCGAACGGGATCGCCGTCTTGCGCCCCGCTCGCGCGCCCTTGCGCGCGATGACGAACGCTCCGGCAAGGGCACCGACGACCAGCGCGAACAGCATCGCGGCGGCCACCGCCTCGCCGAGGAACAGGCCCATGACGGCCGCAAACTTGACGTCGCCCATGCCCATGCCGCCGGGGTAGGCGAGCGCGGCGATCAGCAGAAAGCCGCCGGCGCCAGCGCCGGCTATCAGCCGCGTGGACTCGCCGCCGGGGTCAAGCGCCGTGCCGATGATCAGCGCGAGCACTGCCCCGAGGGCAGTCAGGCGGTTGGGGATGATGCGGTGCTCGAGGTCGATGAGCGCGACCGGCACCGCGAGCAGGATCAGCACGATGCCGAGCGTCACGGCGGCGAGCGAGCTGTGAGCGAGCACCGCGCCGACGCAGAGCGCCGCGGTCAGCGCCTCGATCAGCGGGTAGCGCACGGGGATCGCCTCCGAGCAGCTGCGGCAGCGTCCGCGCAGCAAAAGCCAGGAGATGATCGGGATGTTGTCGTATGGCTTGATCGGCGTGCCGCAGCGCGGACAGCGCGAGCGCGGCCTGACGAGCGACTCGCGGCGCGGAAGGCGGTAGGCGACGACGTTCAAGAACGAGCCGAACACCGCGCCGAGCACACCGGCGAACGTGAGTGCCTCCATGCGGTGCTGATCGGCGCATGAGTGCCGCGACTTGAGCACCGGCGCCGCGCCGCACGGATGCTCGCCGAGAACGGCGGAGAGGCACCCGAGGGCGCCTCTCCGCTACTACACGTCTGCCGCTCGACTACCAGGTGCTGTTCTGACAGCCGCCGCTTGTAGATCCCGTCCCGGGCGGGGTGCACGAGCGGAGGACTTCGCCGTTCGTTTTCTTTTCAATCGAGAAGGTGTGGCCGTCGGTTGCGGTGGCCGTAACCGTGTATTCGCCGCCTTTGGCGGTTACCGATGAGAGGTAGGCGTTGCCGTTGCCTTCTGAGGTCTGGATCGTCGGCTCGTATTTCTGGAGTTCACCGGCGGTCATGCTTTCGTAGTTACCGCCGTGATCGGTGGCGTAGGTCTCCGCCGTGGTCTCGGCGGTACGCGCGAGCTCCTTCGCCGAGGAGTCAGCCGCCTTGCCCTTCTGGCTGAGGAACGACGGGATGGCGATCGCGGCAAGAATGCCGATGATCAGAATCACGACCAGAAGCTCGATCAGGGTAAAACCACCCTCATCACTCGAGCGCTGGCGCAGTCGGTATAGCATTGATCCTCCTAAGGATCCGGTTACATTGCGCCAGGCCTTGGTGTGATCGTCACAGTGACGACGCGTCCCCCTTGCGAGAGCCGCGGGCTTTGTCACGCGCCTCGCAAAAGGCGCTGCCTTTGACCTCGGAACTGGCTTTCAGCTGCCGGATCGGCGGGCGTGCAGGCGACCTTTACACGTGCAAGCGACGTTGGACGAATTCTGCACGCTCATACGTCGGTCACCGTCTTGGAAACCTGCTATCTGCGTGCGGGCAGGGGCTGCGACGCCGGGCCTATGCCGCGGGGCCGGAGGCTTCGGAGGACTCCGCGTGACCTGCGGCGGTCCCCTCACGCGAGAGCCAGCTCTCCTGGGCGTCGATCCCGCTGAGGCGCAGGCCGCCGCCGCCGCACCACGGGCAGCTGACCGGCTTCGGCTCGCCGCCGAGGCTTGAGATCACCTGACCGGTACCGCGGCAGGGCATACACTCCCGCGGCTCATGGGATGCCTGCGCACCGTCCTCACCGGCCGCCACGGTCTCGCCGCTGTCGGCGCCCTCGTCTGCCATGGCCGCCCACACTAGCGCTCCTTCGAACAGCCGGCACTCGCGCGAGGCGCTGTGGGCGGCGGTGGCTGCGATCACGCTGGCGGCGGCGGTGCTGAGGCTGCTGTATCTGGGCCGGGTCTCGCCAGACCCGTTCTATGACGCGGCGGTGCGCAGCATGACGCTCTCCTGGCACAACTTCTTTTTCGGCGCGTTCGAGCCGTCGGGAAGCGTCTCGATCGACAAGCCGCCGATCGACCTGTGGCTGCAGGTGGCGAGCGTCAAGGCTCTCGGCCTCAGCTCCACGACGCTCAAGCTGCCGGAGGTGTTCGCGGGAATAGCGTCGGTCCCGTTGCTCTACGAGGCGGTCCGGCGCATGTGGAGCGTGGCGGCGGGGCTCGCGGCGGCGCTTGCGCTGGCGCTGCTGCCGGTCGAGGTGATCACGGCGCGCAGCGACACGATGGACGCGGTCATGATGGCGATCCTGGTGCTTGCGCTGCTTGCGCTCGTGCGTGCGGTCGAGACCGGCAGGCAGCGCTGGCTGATCGCGGCGGCGGTGGCGCTGGGCGTGGCGTTCAACGTGAAGCTGCTGGAGTCGCTGATCGCGCTGCCGGGCCTGCTCGCATTCGCGTACGTCGGCTTTCCGGGCGCCCGCCCGCAGCGCGTGCTCAAGCTCGCGGCAGCCGGCGCGGTGTACGTGGCGGTGGCGCTGTCGTGGCTGACGGCGACGCTCCTGGTGCCCGCACACGATCGTCCGTACGCGATCGGCTCGACCAACGGCAGCGCGTGGAACGCGGCGTTCGTCTTCAACGGCACCGACCGCCTCGGAGGGAAATCTCCCGAACCCCAGTTCACGGTCTATCAGCCGGGCCGACGCTACCCGCAGGCGACCCAGTCGCAGCGCGACCACATCCCGATCGTGCCGCCTTCCGCCACCCGCCTGCTCTCCCGCATCGGGCCGCTCTCCGGCGAGCGTCTGGGCCTCGAGCTTCTCGTCGCACTGCTGCTCGGGATACCGGCGCTCGCTTGGGGGCTCTCGAGGAGCGCCTCCGAGCCGGGAGCGGAGGCCGAGCAGAGCGAGCGCGCTGCGCGCATGCGCCGCGCGAGCGCTGCGGGACTCGGGCTGTGGACGCTGACCGGGATCGTGCTGTTCAGCGAGATGGCGCGACTGCACCCCCGCTACGTCGAGGCGTTCACGCCGGCCGTCGCGGCGCTTTTGGGAATCGGGGTCGCGTGGGCGGCGACGCCGCTGGGCCGCGTGCGCCCGGCGGTCCTCTCCTGCACGCTCGTGATCGTCGTCGTCTACGTCGAGCGGCTGCTGTACGGCACGCCCGCGACCTGGTGGGTGACCCTGCTCACGGCGCTCGGCGCGATCACGCTCGCATGGCTCGCGCGCGGGCAGCGACCCTCGGCGAGGATGCGCTGGCTGCTCGCGCCCGGCGCCGTCGCGGCGCTGACGCTCGCGGCGGTGCTCGCGGTATCGGTCAAAGCCGATATCACCGCGATCGATGACGGCGTCACCGACGCCGGCTACGTCGGCGCGCTGCCGAGCGAAGAGCAGCGCCTGATCAGCTCCTACCTGCGCGCCCACCAGGGCGCCGCCAAGTACGAGCTCGCCGCGGAGTCGGCGACCGGCATCGGATCGCTGATCGTCCAGGACGCGCGCCCGGTGCTCGTGCTGACGAGCTACGGCGCGCGCGTCTTCACCCCGGTCGCGAAGCTCAAGCGCCTGATCGCAGAAGGCGAGGTCCGATACGCGTTCTTGAACAGCAGCTGCGGGCGCCACGCGTCGTCCCAGAACGCCGCGTGCGCGGCGCCCGCGCTATGGGTCCGTGACCACGCCACCGACATCTCCCGCGAGGTTGGCCTGCACCAGGGCAAGCTGCTCTGGCGCCTGCCGGGAGTTCGCGGATGAGCGGCGCTCCGCAGACGCCCTCCCTGCGGGCGCTGGCCGAGGATGCCCGCGAGGCGGGGCGGCTCGCGCTCGACACCGAGTTCATGGGCGAGGGGCGCTACCGCACGCTGCTGTGCCTGGTGCAGCTGGCGACACCGGAGCGCGGCGACGCCGGCGAGCGGATCATGCTCGTCGACCCGCTCGAGGAGGACCTCGACAGCAGTCCGCTCGCGGCGCTGCTCGCCGATCCGGCGGTGCAGAAGGTCGTGCACGCCGGGCGCCAGGACATCGCGCTCGTGCGCAGGCGCTTCGACACCGAGGTGCGCAACGTCTTTGACACGCAGGTCGCGGCGGGCTTCGCCGGGATGGGCGCGCAGTGCTCCTATGACACGTTGCTCGCAGAGCTGCTCGGCCTGCGCGTGGCCAAGACGGCGAGCTTCACGCGCTGGGACTCGAGGCCGCTCTCCCCCGAGCAGCTCGCGTACGCGCGTGAGGACGTCGTGCATCTGCTCGAGCTCGCCGCCGCGCTGACGCGCCGGCTCTCGGAGCTCGAGCGCCTGGAGTGGGCACGCGAAGAGTGCGAGCCACTCGAGCGCTCGAGCGATGAGCGCGACCTCGAGAGCATCCTCGCGCGACTGCCGCGCATCCACACGCTGAGCGCCTCCTCACGCCCGATCGCGCGCGAGCTGGTGCGCTGGCGCGAGCAGACCGCTGCTCGCCACAACCGCCCGGTGCAGACGGTCCTCGGCGACGCGGCGCTGATCGAGCTCGCAAAGCGCACACCCGCCAGCCGCAGCGAGCTCGCCAAGATCCGGGGAATCGGAGGCTCGAGCGGTCGCCGCGCGGAGGAGCTGCTCGAAACTGTCGCGCGCGGGCGCGAAAGCCCGCCCGAGCAGCCGCCCCCGCGCGAGCGCACGCCGCCCGCCAAGCCCGACGACGCGCCGCTGGTCGCGCTCGCGGAGGCGCTGCTGCGCGCACGCGCACGCGAGGCCGGCCTGGCGTATGAGCTGCTCGCCACGCGCGCGGAGCTGCATGCGATCGTCGCCGCCGCGCGCGGCGCAGGCGAGGCCGATGTGCGCACCCTGCGCGGATGGCGGCGCAAGCTCGCCGGCGAGGAGCTGCTCGAGCTGCTCGACGGCCGCCTGGCGCTGTCGGTGCTCGGCGGCGCGCGCGGTCGCCGGGTGCAGGTCGAGCGGCGCGCGAGCGCCGACTAGGAGCGCGGTCGCCGCTACTGGATGTGGTTATAGACTTCGAACAGCGGCAGGTACATCGAGATCACGATGAACCCGACAATGCCGCCTACGAAGACGATCATCACCGGCTCGAGCAGGGCCGTCAATGCTTTCACCTTGGCGTCGACCTCGGTCTCGTAGAAGTCGGCGATTTTGCTCAT